>CAIKAP010000074.1 GCA_903825435.1 uncultured Verrucomicrobiota bacterium | reverse complement strand
AGCGCGACGATGGAAAGGGTTTCGAGGGCTGGTTGTGACAGTCGGTGGGGCCGGGCTTCGTCGAGTAGTTTTTTTAACCACGGCGCATATTCGGGGCGGCTCATCAGCCGCCAGCCGCCGGCAATCTCGACGAGCTGGAAAGATCGTTGCTGTGTGTCAAACTCCACCTTGATTTCTTCAAGCGCGACGACAATTTGCGCTTCGCGGGCATTGCGAAAAACCTCGACGGTGCCGGGATGTTCGTCGTCGGTTGCCTCGGAGATGATTTGGCGAATTTCTTTAATGGACAATGGGCGTTCAGCTGAAAACAGCAACGCTTCGATGATTTGTTTGAGTTCGATTGTCATGCCACTTTGGTTACGTTAATTTCCCCGAATGCTTCAACTTGCCGGACGCGGAGCCGTTTCAGGCGAATCAATTCCAGCAGTGCCAAAAACGTCACCACAACTTCTGCTCGCGAGCCGGCGCTCGCAAATAGTTCCGAAAACAAAATCTCCAACCGGTTGCGCAAAGTATAAAGGATTTCCTCTATTTTGTCGCTCACGGTGAAGCGCTCTTCGTAAATCTCGCGGAAATCCTCCCGCTCGCTGGCCTTTTTCAAGACCTGGTTGAAAGCGTTGATTAGGTCAAAGATGCCGACTTCTGCCAGCGGTTTATCGGGTTGTGCGTCAATGCCGAGATCGCCAACTTGCCTGGGGAAAAGGTGGGATTGCGCCTCTTCGCGCCGCCCAAGCTGAAGCGCGGCGTCTTTGAATTTTTTGTATTCGACAAGTTGTCGAATCAGTTCCCAGCGCGGGTCTTCGCCTTCTTCGGACTCGACGTCGGTCACTTGCTGGTCGGCCGGCAAGAGCATCCGGCTTTTGATGTACATCAACGTCGCTGCCATCACGAGGAACTCGCCGGCCACTTCGAGGTTGAGCAGTTTCATCAACGAGAGGTATTCCATGTACTGGGTCGTGATCCGCTCAATCGGAATATCGTAGATGTCCACCTCTTCTTTCTTGATGAGGTAGAGCAGCAAATCCAGCGGCCCTTCGAACACCTCCAGCTTTACTTTGTAGTCAGTTTCCACGCTATCTTAATCCAACTGCTTCCCGGACTTGTTTCATCGTGGCATCGGCAACTGCATTGGCGCGGGCGGCGCCTTGCCGGAGCACATCGTTGACGTAGTCCAGATTCTTGGCCAATTCCGCGCGCTTCTGCCGGTATGGCGTGAAGTGCTCCAACAATGCCGCCAGCAACTCCTTCTTCGCTTCGCCGTAGCCGTAGCCGCCGGCCACCAACTTCGCCTCGACCTCCGTCGCGCGTGTCGGCGCAACCACTTTCAAGAATTGCAACGGAATGTTCTGCTCCAAATTCACCTTCGGCGCCTCAACCGGCTGCGAATCGGTCACGATGCCCATGACTTTTTTCTTCGTCGCCTTCTCGTCGCCGAAAATCTCAATGGTGTTGCCGTAGCTCTTCGACATCTTGCGGCCATCTGTTCCCGGCAACGTCGCCACCTCGGCGCGAATCACGGACTCCGGCATGACAAAGACTTCGCCAAACTGCCGGTTAAATGTGCCGGCAATGTCGCGCGTCATTTCAACGTGCTGTTTCTGATCCTTGCCGACCGGCACACGTTCGCCTTGCACGATCAAAATGTCCGCAGCCATCAAGATTGGATACGTAAACAGCCCGGCATTTGGCTTAAGACCTTGGGCGGTTTTATCTTTGTAACTGTGTGCGTTCTCTAGCATCGGCAGGGGGGTGACGTTGGCCAAAATCCAAGTCAACTCTGTCACCTGCGGTACGTCGCTCTGCCGGTAGAACACCGTCTTCGCCGGGTCAAGCCCGCACGCGAGAAAGTCCAGTGCGACATCAATCACGTTTTGGCGCAACTCGGCCGGGTTGGAGACCGACGTCAACGAATGGTAGTCCGCTATGAAATAGAATGCCTCGCCCGTTTGCGCCAGTTCCAGCGCCGGGCGCATCATCCCAAAGTAATTGCCGATATGCAGTTTCCCGCTCGGCTGAATTCCCGATAAAATCCTCATGCCGGCGTGAAGATAGAAAAGCCGGTGCCGTCTTGCGAGGAAATAATCACCTTTTTACTCGTCAAGCTCCGGCCGATTCGGTATCTCTCCGACCAATATGACAACGCCTTCCGTCCCGAACGATTGGGAAAACCCGGCCTTGCCGGGCCGCAACCGACTTTCACCCCGCGCCTTCTTTACCCCGTATCCCGACGAAGCCAGTGCCCGCACCTTCGACCGCACCAATTCGCCCTGGTTCAAGCTGCTCAACGGCAACTGGAAGTTTCACTTCGCCGCAACCGTCGCCGAAGCCCCGTCAACCTTTGCCGATGTGACCGGCTGGGCCGACATCCCGGTGCCGTCCTGCTGGCAGATGCACGGCTATGGCCACCCGCATTACACCAACGTCCAATTCCCGTTCCCCGTTGACCCGCCGCGTGTGCCGACCGAGAACCCGACCGGCACCTACGTCCGCGACTTCTTCATCGGCGACGATTGGAATGGCCGGCAAATCCGGTTGCGCTTCGAAGGCGTGGACTCCGCGTTTCATGTCTGGATCAACGGCAAACAAGTCGGCTTCAGCAAAGGCAGTCGCTTGCCCTCCGAGTTCGACATCACCAAACACGTCCGCCCCGGCAACAACCAGATTGCCGTCCGCGTTATTCAATGGTCCGACGGCTCCTACATGGAAGACCAAGATATGTGGTGGCTCTCAGGCATCTTCCGCGATGTCTGCCTCATCGCCATGCCGGCCGCGCACATTGCTGACATCCACGTCCACGCGCCCGCCGATGGCAAGCTCAAGGTGGAAACCACGCTCGCCGGTAAGACTGACGGCTGCAAAGTCACCACCAAGCTCCTCGATCATACCGGCAAGGCCGTGAAACCGCAGCCGCCGCATCTTTGGTCGGCGGAAGACCCGTACCTTTACACCTTGCTCGTCACGCTCAAGGACGCCGCCGGTAACGTCCTCGAAGTCGTGCCGCAGCGCATCGGCTTCCGCACGGTTGAAATCAAGGGCGACAAGTTCCTCGTCAACGGCGTCGCCATCAAACTCAAAGGCGTCAACCGCCACGAGACCCATCCTGACCTTGGCCGCGTCATGACCATGGAATCAATGGTCAAGGATTTGCTGTTGATGAAGCAGCACAACATCAACGCCATCCGCACCTCGCATTATCCCGATGACCCGCGCTTTTACGACTTGTGCGATTACTATGGCTTCTACGT
>CAIKAP010000073.1 GCA_903825435.1 uncultured Verrucomicrobiota bacterium | reverse complement strand
GGCCGACGCCAAGGGCGGAGCATGGTCGCCCATCGTAAAAGTAAGCCGAAGGGCCTCTGGAAAAACTGTTTTCACACCTTCGGCTCGCCATCTCCACTCCAATCGCCATCCACTAAAAGAAGTTTTGCAAGAACGTCATATATCAAACGTCTGAAAGGGGCGGAAGTCCATAGCAGCGCTTAGCTCGAAATATGGTCGTTCGAGTGCAAAGACCCCAGACGCCATCTGATAGATATGTTTTTCAACTTCCGGTGAAATCTTTTTCGTGAGCGCATCTGCCCCAATGTGTAGTTGGAACATTTTCATGAATACTATGTTCTGAACGTAGCTGAAGCGAGATGTAGCAACAAGCATCGAGTGCGTTTTATGACACAGATTGTACTTCCCATTGTCGGTGTCACCTGATAGCTTATGCATGCTCAAGTGAGCACGCATCAAGAGCGGATGACCTTGTGGTTGTCCCACCAACCTGGGTGCAGAGTTCCCAAGGTGGTTGATCGAATGATCTGATCGATGTGCAGAGGCAGGTGCCTCTGAAACAAGAACTCTGACGGGATGAACCCGCCAGAGTGAGCAGCAGAAGCTCAGGATTGGCGGGTATTTTATTTACCCACGTCCTGATGCGTAATGAAAGGATTACGTGTCATGAGTAGGAAGAATGTCGGAACCCAAGGCAACAGGAACCATCACCTGTGGAACAACAACGGCACTTGGTGGTTTCACCACACCCCAATCCCCAAGCAGCGTTGGCGTTGGTCTTTGAAAACCAAGGATGCGGCAGAGGCCCGGGATCGTCGGGACGCAATACTCCGACATCCGATACGCGTGAGTTCTACCAGCATTTTCCAGCACCGGCCACTGGGAGCGGAAACAAACCAATCAGAAGGAACCGCAATATGAACGATTATATCTTCACCTCTGAATCCGTATCCGAAGGTCATCCAGACAAGGTCAGCGACTACATCTCGGACTCAATCCTTGATGCCCTGCTGGAACAAGACCCTCACAGCCGAGTAGCCTGCGAAACTTTGTGCAAGGGTCGAAACGTGGTGATCGCAGGCGAAATCTCCTCAAAGGCGCAGGTCAACTACACGCAGGTTGTACGGAAAGCCATCACTGAGATCGGCTACACAGACCCGCGCGATCTGTTTCATGCCAACGGTGTCATCGTCCATAGCCTGATCACCGAGCAAGCACCTGATATTGCCAAGGCCGTGTTTGGTGGCAAGGAACAGGGGGCAGGAGATCAAGGAGTGGTTTACGGCTATGCAACCGATGAGACACCTGAATTGATGCCGTTACCGATCTTGTTAGCTCATCGGCTTGCAAAAGGTTTGGCTCAGGATCGAAAGTCGGGTGCTATCAAGTGGGCGCGACCTGATGCAAAGACTCAGGTGTCAGTGCGCTATCAGGATGACAAGCCAGTCGCGGTGACGGCTGTGGTGGTGTCCACCCAACACTGGCCTGATGTTTCACAGGACACCATCAAGCAGTACGTGGCTGATGTTCTGTTGCCAAGAGAACTCGGTCGTTGGCACAACCGCGATATCAAGCTGCACGTCAACCCCAGCGGCGAATTCTCGGTTGGCGGTCCCACGGCAGACTGCGGCCTGACCGGACGGAAGATCATCGTGGACACTTACGGCGGATTTGCGCGCCACGGTGGAGGCGCATTCAGCGGGAAAGACCCATCCAAGGTGGACCGCAGCGCGGCGTACTTTGCTCGCGCCGTCGCACGGAGGATTGTCTTGCGAAAATTGGCGAAACGGGCAGAGATTCAAGTCTCGTATGCGATTGGCGTTGCCAAGCCAATTTCCATCAAGATCGACACCTTCGGGACCGGTGATGCCAAAGCCGCGGAGGAGTTTGCGCGCAAGTGCGATTACCGGCCGCAGGCAATCATCGAACAACTGGACTTGCTTCGTCCGATTTACCGCCAGACCACCAACTACGGTCATTTCGGCAAGGCAGGACTCCCGTGGGAAGAAAGTGAACGCCGTCTCAAGGGATGCGATAAGCCGGAGACGTTTGCGGAAATGGCGACGCGGAAAGGATGGGGCGCCAACAGTCCGCCATTGCCGAAGGACTACGACGAGCATATCATCCAAATAGTACCCGTCCGGTCAAATCGCCCGAAAACAAAACTGACGAAAGAACAGATTGAGAAGATGCAGCTTGGTCTTCAAGAAATCGTCTTTGAGCGTACAGCGACTGGGTTCGAGAACGATCCCGAAGATCAAGCCAAGGACAATAAGGACATAGTTTTGATCTCCAGCGTCCAGACGGTTGATGATGCCATCGATGTTCTTGAATGCTTTGGCATGGAACTCCAATCGGAACTAACCGTATGGGCGGGAATCCTTGACCCACTTGGTGGGTTTGAGGCGAAAGATGATTCTAGCGAAGAACAGGAGCGTTTTCGGCAATACCTCCAACAGACTTACGGCGTCTCAATGGACAAACTAAGGCCGGTATAAATCACGCGGCTTAGGAATCAACCCTCATATTTCAAGTTTTGTTTCCGTTGTGCTGCCCAACCGCTAACGAATTCTAGCCCCCGGCACCACCTCTCTCCAGCGCACTTGCTAAAGGGAGAAACCCGAAACTTCGCACCGCCGATACCGGTCGTTGATGCCGGGGCGGGATTTGCTATGATGTAGTTACTAATGGCACGCGAGAACGTCCAACTTGAAACAGCGGTGCTGGTGTCGCTGGCCTTGCATGTCGCCTTCCTTGGCGGCTGGGAACAGCGGGCGGCACTCGCACGCGTGCCGGTTGTCGGAGCCATCGTGAGGGCGCTCACGCCCGCGCCGAAACCGGTGACGGTCGCCCAGGCGAAACCGGAAGCGCCGGTCGAGCCGGTCATTACCTTCGTTGAAGACAAGGAACCGGCTCCGGTGCCGGCCGCACCGGCGCCGCCGAAACATTTCATTGAGACCGACAACACGCAGGTCACCGGCGAGAAACCGAAAGAGACCGATTTGTACTCCGACCGCTCCACGGTTGTCGCCAACAAGAACAATCCCACCGCCAAAACCGGCGACACGCCATTCCTGGACGGCACCGAGACGCGGATGTTGAGCACGGAAAACGTCGCGCCCATACTCACTCCGCCCGGCGTGCCGTTGCCGCCCGGTCCGCCGCAAGCAGCGCGCCCCGCCCCGCCGTCGTCTGCTGGGCCCACGCCGGCGCCGCTGTTAAAGCCGTTGGATTTGCCGACGCGGGCGCGGGAAGAGGAAAAGCGCGTGGAGGCGAAGCCGGAGGTAAAGTCGCCCGGCGAAAACAAGGGCTTGAAGGAAGGCACGGAGCGGAAAGGTCCGCTGGAGAAACCGGCGCCGGTTCCGGATGAAGGAATGAAGCCGCAGCCGGAAACGAAACTGGCGATGCTCACGCCGCCGCCGACCCAGAAGACGGTTCACGTTCCGCCGCCACCGCCCCCACAACCGGAGACACCTCCGGTCAAACCGGAACTTTCTTTGCAGCAACCCGCGCCGTCGCCCGGTTCACCGGCGATCGCTGCGGGTGGTGGCGGCACGGGAAGCGCGGGCAGCAGTTCGGCTCGCGAGATCGCCACGCGCAAGTCGCGCCTGAACACAATCGGCGTTGACCGGATGGGCGTGACGGCGTTCAACGTGGCCGAGAGTCCGTTCGGCGCGTACGACAAACAGATCGTGCGCGCGGTGCAGAGCCGCTGGTACGCGCTCATCGAGAAGAACGGCCTGTACGAGCGCGCCGGGGAGGTGACGATCCATTTCCAGTTGCGCGCCGACGGTACCGTGACCAACGCCGAGGTGAAGACGACGTCGGCGGGGGAGATTTTGGCGTTGTTTTGTCAGAAAGCTATTGTAGAGTCCGGCCCGTTCGCACCGTGGCCGGAGGATTTGCGGACGTATCTCGGCAATGAACCGCGTGATGTGGATTTTACTTTCTACTACTAGGAGAACGACATGATACCTGAATGGTTCCACCAAGGCGGCGTCGCCATGTACCCGCTGCTGCTCTGCTCGGTCGTCGGCTTCGCGATCATCATCGAACGCACCTGGGGGTTGCGCCGCTCGCGGATCATCGCGCCGGCGCTGGAGGATATGATTGACAGCACGCCCGCGACGGGCGACGCCCACGAGAAACTCAAGACGCTCAGCGCCAACGACACCACCGTGCTCGGCGAACTGTTCCGCGCCATCTTCTCGCATTCCACGATGGCCAAGCACGAAAACGTCGAGGCGATCCAGTCCATCGCCCGCCAGATCGTCGGCCGGCTCGAACGCGGGTTGACGACGCTTTCGATCATCGCCGAGATCAGCCCGTTGCTCGGCCTGCTCGGCACCTGCAGCGGCATGGTGAAACTGTTCGTGGACGTCGCGCAACACGGCCTCGGCGAACCGGCGCAGATTTCGCGCGGTATCTTCGAGGCCCTCATCGCCACCGTCACCGGCCTCGCCGTCGCCATTCCCGCGCTGGTCGCCTACATGTACCTGCGCCGGCGGATCGAACTGCTGGTGCTGGAAATGGAACGCTACACCAACGAGCTCCTCGCCCGTCTCTACCGGTAAGACGCCATGCGCCTCATTGAAATGTCCCAACGCCACCGGTCGCCTTCGATCCGGATGATCAACCTTGTGGACATCCTGCTGAACCTGCTGATTTTCTTCATCGCCTCCACCACCTTCCGCCTGGCGAAACAGGAACAGACGGCGGTGAAGCTCACGTTGCCCGAGGCTCGCTCCGCCGAGGCAATCGGCAAGACGGAGATCCCGCGCCTGCGCATCACCGTCGCGCCCGACAACCAGGTTTACCTCGACCAGAATCCCGTCACGCTGGCGACGCTCGAGAAAGCGTTGAAGGCGGCGCACACCAAGAACGTGAACACGCTGTTGGAACTGTCCGCCGACAAGGGCGCCAGCTACGGCACCGTCGTCGGCATCGTGGACGCCGCCCGCCTCGCCGGTATCCGCGACATCACGGCGTTTACCAAGAAGACCGTTTCGTCCACACCGGCGCACTGACTGTAGCCGCCCCGCTCTCCGCCTTGGCGGACAAGTGCCGGGGCGCGGCGACAGAGCGCCGCGGCTACATTTCGATGACAAAAAAAGAGCGGCCCGCACAATGACGGGCCGCTCTTTCTGTTCGCGGTGTTACCGCGAGGACATCGTTACTTCTTGCCGAGGATCGCGTCCTTCGCCGCCTTGGCAACGCGGAATTTCACGACCTTCTTGGCCGGGATCTGGATGGTGGCGCCGGTGGCCGGGTTACGGCCGACGCGGGCTTTGCGATTCACCAACACGAGCTTGCCGATGCCAGGAATCGTGAAGCTGTTCTTCGCTTCCTTGTAGGCGAGGGCGACCAGCGCATCCAGGAACACGCCGGCTTGTTTCTTGGTGATGCCCGTCTTATCGGCGAGCGTCTTCAGTGTCGCGGACTTTGTCAATTTAGCCATGTGATCTATCCTCCTTGTTTGGGTTGATTGTTTGGCTTGGCGGGATTCCTATCAAAAGCCCAAAAGCTTTGCAACCCCTGATTTTGAAGGCTAAAGTCGATGTCGCCCGGTCAGAAACGGGTTCTCCCGGCGCTCCGTGCCGATGGTCGTCTCGGGGCCGTGGCCTGCCAACACCCGCACATCGCCGCCGAGCGGCAACAACTTCCCACGGATCGAATGCAGCAATGTCTCCATGCTTCCGCCGGGCAGATCGGTCCGTCCAATCGATCCGGCAAAGAGCACGTCGCCAGTGAACACGATCTTCTCCTGGGGTTCGAATAACGCCACGCTGCCGGGGCAATGGCCGGGACAATACAGAACCTCGAAAGTCAAATTCCCAACCGGAAGCGGCTTTCCTTCCTCCAGAAAGAAGTCCGGCTTGCAGTCCGGCATCTCCAGGTCCAGCCCGAACATCCGCGTCTGCGGCATCGCCAGCAATTGAAGGCTCTCGTGATGCACGCCGTACTTTGCGCCCGACCGGCGCAGTAAATCCGCGTTGTCTAGCAGGTGGTCCCAGTGCGGATGCGTCGTGAGCAGGTACGCGATCGTTGTTTTCCAACCCTGTGCTTTCTCCATCATCGCTGCCGCCGTGCCGAGCGGCGCGTCGATCACTGCCGCCGTGCCGCCGCGGCGATCGGCGATGAGGTATCCAATCGTGGCGACAGGACCGCCCTTAAATGCTTCCAAAAGCATTATTCCTCTTCCCTCTCGTCGTCTTCGTCCGGTATGTCGCTGAGATCGTAGCCGCAGGTGGGACAACGCAACTGGTTCCGCTTCAACTCCTGCGGATCCACGTCCACGTTGCAATTCGGACAGGTGACATCTTCCATGACGGGGCACACCATATGGAAAAACCTTTCTTGCACAAGGCCAATTTGTTCTAATGTCGCCGATGCCGAAATTTCGCGCCACCGCGCAACTGTTGCGCCTGCCGAACCTGTTCACCGCCGTCGCCGACCCGCTGGCGGGGTGGTTCATCGCCGGACAGGCCGGGCCGCTCTGGCCGGCGCTCGGCGCGTCCGCCTGCCTCTACGCCTCCGGCATCGTTTTCAACGACTGCTTCGATTACGCCGCCGACTGCCGCGACCGGCCCGAGCGCCCGCTGCCGCGCGGCGAACTCTCGCGCTCGTTCGCGTGGACGCTCGCGGCAGTGTTGATGCTCGGCGGACTCGCGCTCGCCCCGAACCTCAAGGCGCTCGCGCTGGCCGGGTTGATCCTGCTCTACAACGGTGTCCGCAAATGGCCGTGGGTCCTCGGCCTCTGCCGCGCGTTCAACATGACTCTCGGCATGAACGTCATTGTCCAGTGGCCGCCGATGGTGCTCGGCGCTTACGTCATCGTCCTCTCGTTCATCGCCCGACACGAAGAAGCCCAGCCAAAACTTCGCCCGGTGGTGAAATGGCTGCTGCTCGGCATCATCGTCCTCGACGCAGCGCTTGTCGCCGCGACCGGCAACTGGCAGGCCGCCGCCATCGTGTTGTCGCTCTTGGTACCGGCGGCGTTGTTGGGTAGAATCCTCGCCATGACATGAGCAAACACGTCGTCATCCTCAACGTCGTCGGACTCGCGCCGCACCACCAGCGCCAGATGCCGAGCTTGTCAGCGTTCACGTGGCGACCGATGCGCCCGAGTTTTCCCGCCGTGACCTGTTCCGTGCAGGCGACGCTGCTCACCGGAACAAAACCGGAACAACACGGCATCGTCGGCAACGGCTGGTTCGACCGCGACACCCGCGAAGTGAAATTCTGGGAACAACCCGGTTCGCTCGTCCAGAGCCCGCGCATTTGGGACCTGTTGCCGAACCAGAAGACCGCCGTCCTTTTCTGGCAACAGTCGATGTACATCAACGCCGGGGTCGTCATCACGCCGCGCCCGATTCACACCCACCACAAACTCATCCAGTGGTGCTACTCCAAACCGCCCGGCTACTACGAGGATTTGAAATCTGAAATCTCAGATTTCAAATTGCAGTCCTACTGGGGCCCGCTTGCCGGTATCGGATCAAGCCGGTGGATTGGCCGCGCCGCGCAAGCGACGTGGCGCCGGCACAAACCGAACCTGATGCTCGTTTATCTGCCGCACCTCGACTACTCCTCGCAGAAACTCGGCCCGGACCAGCCGCGGGCGTTGCGCGAGATTGATGCCGTCGTCGCCGAACTCCTCGCCGAGTTTGGCAAAGAAGCGTCGGTGATCGTCTGCTCCGAATACTCGCTCTCGCCCGTCACCGGTGCGCTCTACCCGAATCGCGCACTCCGACAAGCCGGCTTGCTCCGCGTCCGCGAAATCGCCGGGCGCGAATATCTCGACTTCGAGTTGAGCGACGCCTTTGCCGTCGTGGACCACCAAGTCGCGCACATCTACTGCAAACCTGGCACCTTCGAGGCTGCCCGCGCCGCGCTTGGTGACGTGGAATTCACCACCATTGCCCACCCGCGTGCGGGCGAGCTGGTGGTCGTCGCGCCGCGCGACAAATGGTTCGCGTACTACTGGTGGAACGATTGGAACAAGGCCCCGGACTTCGCGCACTCGGTGGACATCCACTGCAAACCCGGTTACGACCCGTGCGAGTTGTGGTTAGACTGGCCTCGCACGCTCCGCTCGCTCCACCCCGCGACGGCGACGCGCCCTGGGCTGGTGAAAGGCTCCCACGGCCGGGTTGGCGACGACGGCGAAGGCTGGGCGGTGTTGGCGGCGGACGAGAAATCTACCTACGCGTTGCCCACCGGATCGACAAAGGCGACAGACCTTATTCCGCTTTTGTTACGGCTGCTAACGAAGTGAACGATTAGTTCTTCGGTGGATAGAGTTTTTCCAGCAGAACGCCTAACGCGCGGGCGATAACGAGCAACTCTGAATCTGTTACACAGCGAATCTGAGCTTCGACTTTGGAAAGTGTGGCTCGGCTGAGATCCCAGCCGAAACGCGCGCACCGCGCCGCCAGCATCTCCTGTGTGAATTCCTGCTGGTAGCGAAGCTTGCGAATCTGCGGCCCGACAATGTTCTGTGGTTTCGCCATGCTCCATTCTCGGAGCTTGACTTTAGAGAAAGGGACGGCTTGAATTGCTCCGAAATTGGAGCACCTAATCAGGTCTCTAGGGGAGGGAATATGAACAAGACTGTGGTTTTTGCGGTTGTCGCAGTGCTGGGACTCGTGGTCCAAGGTTTTGCTGACTTGATCAAGCTGAATTCTGGCGAGACTATAACCGGTGAGATCGTTTTGGATGCTGGGCCAGTCGTTCAGATACGAGTTCCCAATGAGTCGGGAACCATCTTTTCGCTAAGGGATGTCTTGCGGTCGGACATCAAAGAGATTCGACGTGGTGCAACAGACCCCGAAACGGCGATGCAGGAGGCGTTCCAGAACTCTCGGCGGTATCAACTGACGACCTACAGTTATCCCATCGTTTATTACGACAATGTGATTTCCAACGTTTTTGTGAAGTTCCTGACCGCATACCCACAGTCGTTATATTGTCCAGACATGCAGAACACGCTCAAGTCATGGACTGCGGAACGAAACGAGGTCGCAGCAGGCAGCATCAAGCAAAACAACCAATGGTGCCGGGGTGATGAAGCTAAGAAGATGGTCGCAACCATTCAAGTTACACAGTTGGTCAGCGAGGGAGACCGCCAGCTTTACTCAAAGAGGTACGAATCAGCAATCAATCTATACCGAAAGGCTCTCCAGCAAAGACCATTGACTGAGAATACCATCGGTATGGTCCAGACAAAGTGCTCACATGCGTTTTCGGAGTGGACAACTGCAGCGTCAACCGCGCCAGACAATTCGAAGGCAGACATTCAAGCCCGAGCGCAAAGGATTCAACAACTACAAAGCCAAATTCAAACATGCAATACACAGATTGACAGCATTCAAAACGAACTCGCACTGATTGCGTCAGCTCAATGGATTTCCGTGAGTGGCTCCCGTTGTTCAGCTTGTGGTTGTACGCAAAAGCATTGGATTGCGCCAGGGCGAGATTTTGGAGCAGTTCTTCCAGATGCCAGGTCGCTAGCCGCCAGGGCCGGACTAACCCAATTACAGGGCAGAGTTGCTACGGCAGAAAAAGAAATCACCCGCCTGAATACAGAGGCTTCAGTAGCGCAATCTGGTACAAACCCTACCGCGCGCGTCTTAGCAAGCATTCAGAATTTACAGGCACAACTAGCAACTGACGTTACGAAAGCGCGGTCTGGTCTGCCGAGTCCTGATCTGCCACAGGCCGCAGAAACCACTGTACTTGTAGTAAGTGTAACGACGCAAGAGGCGGCATCCGCACAACAGACCGCTGATGCTGAAACATCGCATCGAACTAGGATCGTTAATCCTGCAGCCACTCCACAACCCGGAGAACGCGTCCCGTGGTGGAAAGAGCATTGGATTCTCCTATGTGGAATCTGTCTTGTCGTTTTGTATCTAGCATCTCGGCGAAGTTAACCCCCCTCAAGAAAGGCAAAATGAAAGCTAAACTATTAGCCACAGTATTCAGTGCATTTGCTATCGTGCTGAACAGCAACGCTGACCAGATTTCCGTCGGGCTGGAGGACCCGGACGATTTGTGGCAACGATTGCAGCGCGCGTTAGAAACCTCATGAAAACACTTTGCAGATGGCTGATAAAAGGTTACGCTGTGAGCGGGATGCGACGCTTCATCGGTAATTCGTTGCTGGCGCTGACGTTGTTCGGAGGCGCCTGTAGTCGCGCGGAGAAAATCGTGCTGCGAGTCGGTCATTTTCCCAACATCACCCACGCTCAGGCGCTCATCGCGCATGGCTTGTCACGCCATGGCAAAGGCTGGTTTGAGCAACGGCTCGGCCCCGACGTGCAGGTGCAATGGTTCGTCTACAACGCCGGGCCGAGCGCGATGGAGGCGATGTTCGCCCGTTCGCTCGACCTCACGTACGTCGGCCCGAACCCCGCGATCAACGCCCACCTGAAATCGCGAGGTACCGAGGTCCGCATCATCGCGGGCGCGTGCAGCGGCGGCGCGGCGCTCGTGGTGCAGCCGGACGGGCGCATCAAGACCGATGCCGACTTCAAAGGCAAACGGATCGGGACGCCGCAGTTCGGCAACACGCAGGACGTGGCAGCGCGGGCTTGGTTGTTGTCGAAGGGACTGAACGTGACGATGAGTGGTGGCGACGCGCTGGTGTTGCCGACGGCGAACCCGGACCAGTTTACGTTGTTCCAGAGGGGTAACCTCGACGCCGTGTGGACGGTCGAGCCGTGGGTCACGCGCCTCGAACTGGAGGCGAGGGGGCGCCTTTATCTGGAGGAGAGCGCTCTCTGGCCGGGCACGGGTGGTAAATACGTGACGACACATCTGGTCAGCAGCGCGCGGTTGTTGAAGGAGAAGCCTGCGCTGTTAAAGAAGTGGATCGCGGCGCACGTGGAGTTGACGCAGTGGATCGCGGCGCACCCCGACGAGGCAAAACGGATTCTGAACGACGAGATCAAGGCGGAGACGACGAAGGCGCTGCCGCCGTCGACGCTGGACGGCGCGTGGAAACGGCTGGAGTTGACGCACGACCCGGTTCGCGCATCCCTGTTGAAGTCAGCCGGTGACGCGCACCGCATAGGGTTCCTGCGCGATAAACCGGACCTGTCGCGCATTTACGATTTGCGCCTGCTCAACGAAGTGTTGCGCGAAAAAGGTTTGGCGGAATTACCCTGAGCCATGGCAGAAGAAATCCCAAAACTGGTCGTTGAGAGCGTGACGAAACGCTTTCGCACCCGCAAGGGCGAGATTCACGCTCTCGACAGCGTCTCGCTCACCGTGCGCGAGGGCGAGTTCATCTGTTTGGTTGGCCCGTCGGGCTGCGGCAAGACGACGCTATTGAACCTGATCGCCGGGTTGGACTTGCCCGATGGAGGACAGATCCTCGCCAACGGCAAGTCGGTGACCGGCCCTGGAAGTGACCGGATGGTGATGTTCCAGGAGCCCGCGCTGTTCCCGTGGCTGGATGCGTTCGACAACGTAATGTTCGGCCTGAAGCTTAAGCCACACCTCAGTAACAAGGAGCGCCGCGAGGTGGCGACGTACTACCTCGAACTGGTCGGCTTGGACCGGTTCATGTACGCCAGCATCCACGAACTGTCCGGCGGCATGAAACAACGCGTCGCTCTCGCCCGATGCCTCGCGCCGAACCCGCGCGTACTACTGATGGACGAGCCGTTCGCGGCGCTGGATGCGTTGACGCGAGAGCAGCTCTATGGCGATCTCCAACGCATCTGGCAACAACGAAAGCGAACCATCGTGTTCGTCACGCACAACGTCCGCGAAGCCGCCTGCCTTGGCGACCGTGTGGTGCTGTTCTCGCCAAACCCCGGTCGCGTTCAAGAACAGTTTACTGTGGAGTTGCCACGCCCGCGCGACATTAACAGTGTGGACCTCGCCCAACACGCTACCAAAATCACCCGCGCCCTCAAACGACACTTACACCCCGACCTGGAAGAGGTCGCCGAATGAAACGCCTCCTCGGCGTCGTCATCTTCTTCGCCTGCATGATCGCGATTTGGGAAGCGCTGGTACGTGCCGGCGTCTGGTCGCCAGTATTAGTGCCGTCTCCGTTCAGCGTGGTGCGTTACATCGGGCAGGCACTAGCCGACGGCACGCTGGAGCGCGCCACCCTAGTCACAATCCGTCGACTGTTGATCGGCTACGGATTGGGGCTGCTCGTTGGTTTGCCGCTGGGACTGTTGACGGCCCGTTTCAAGGTGATGTCCGACACGCTAGGTGTCATCGCGCTCGGATTCCAGACGTTGCCAAGCGTCTGTTGGGTACCGCTGGCGTTGCTGTGGTTTGGGCAAACGGAATCGGCGATGCTGTTCGTCGTCACTATGGGCACGCTCTGGTCGGTGCTGATCGCCACCGACAACGGAGTGCGAACGGTGCCGCCGATCTACGTGCGCGCAGCTCACACGATGGGCTCGCGCGGCCTGCACACTTGGTGCCGTGTCATCGTGCCAGCGTCGCTGCCGTTCATCATCAGCGGCATGAAACAAGGCTGGGCGTTCGCCTGGCGCTCGTTGATGGCGGCAGAGATTTACGTGACGATCTTGACCGGCTTCGGTCTCGGACACCTGTTGCACTACGGGCGCGAGTTGCAAGCGATGGACCAGGTCGCCGGTATCATGCTGGTGATCATCGTCATCGGGTTGTTGGCCGACAAAATCCTGTTCTCTCCGTGGGAACGATTCCTTCACCGGCGCTGGGGCACCGAGAAGGCTTGACGGGACAGGAACAGTTCCACTAAAGTCTTCGCAGGTTTCGATTGCGGGGTGGAGCAGCCCGGTAGCTCGTCAGGCTCATAACCTGAAGGTCGTGGGTTCAAATCCCACCCCCGCTACCAACTTGAGACGGGCCTGATAGCAATATTAGGCCCGTTTTCATTGGCTAAAATGCATGTGCTTCCGGCTTACGCTTTTTTGATGAAACATCCCGAACATCCTGAAACTTGACGGACGAAAACCCACACATCAACCCACACAACATTCAGGCTGTAAGCCTGAAGATTTCACTGTGTGGGTTGATGTGTGGGTAATTTGACCGGTCTCGGAATTGCCGGAGCGTTCCACACGGAAAATTCCGCAACAAACATAAGGTTGTCTTGAGGTATGGACGTGAGTAGGGTTGGGGTGACGTGTTTGGTCAGGTTTTTACAGATTTCACATAGTCAGAGTGGGTGCAAGGTTTTTTACCGAAGACTTCTGGATGATGTTTCTGAGCGCACTCCATGCACATGCCATGGCTGAAATCCGCTTTCGAGTGCTGTGCAATATAGTTCTCAATCCATTGCCAATTCTCGTGCTCGTCTTTGATGCGCTTGCAGTACATGCAAATGTTCAGAATGCCCTCCAGTTCTTTGACCTCGTGTTGTAGTTCCTTGGTTTGGCGGGCGGTGCGGGCCACGAGATATGCGAGCAGACTGAGGACGCCGATTCGGATCAGTGCGTTCATTTCAAGGAATAGCGGCGGGGCGGGGTGGTGGAAGAAGATGGCGATATAGAGCCGACCGAGCGGAAGAAAAATCGCCAGAGCAAAGGCGTGCCGGACGGTGACGAACCACGCCGAGAGCATCACCGGGATTACAAACAGAATGGGGAACATGAGAAACCGCCCCGTCAGCAAATCGAATTCCAGCACGGCCAAGCCCATTAAGACGTAGATCCAAGGACGGGGAAGCAACGACAGAAGCACGGCCTTCACACCTTCACCTCGCAGACCAGTTGGCCGTAGACAGGCATATGGCAATCACTAGAATCCCAAGGTCTTTGTGGCAGCTGCGAAACTTCTCCCATGTAGTTGCGGGGGGGCATGGCGTAACGAATTCAAATCTTCTCGCCAATAGAGAATGCTGCACCAAGGAACTTGCCGACTCCGTAGTACTCATGACTGTCGGGCGTGAACATCATCGGCTTCAGCTTGAGGATGTCGAGTAATCCATCTAGTTTCAACACTTCCTGGTCGGCTTTGACATCCATCACTTCGCCGACAAACTGGGTGTGTAATCCCAGCTCAAAGGTGTGAACCAATTTGCACTCCACGACCAGAGGGCATTCCTTCACATACGGTGCATCAACCAGATCGCTTCTCACAGGTGTCAGTTTTGTCTTTGCAAACTTGTTGGTGGTGCGGCCAGAAACCAATCCGCAGTGGTCGGCTTCTTTGGCTTGGCTCTCGGATGGAATGCTGATCGTGAATGCTTTCCGCTCGACGATACTTCCGTAGGTGTAGGTCGCTTTTCGGAGGGACACGGCAACACAGGGAGGCTTGGAGCAACAGATCCCACCCCAGGAAGCCGTCATGATGTTTTGTTTGCCAGATTTGTCGTAGGTACCGATGAGGAATACTGGCGTGGGATATACCAAGGCCACAGCACCAAGGGAGGTTTTCATGCTGGAAGGATAGACCTTCTGGGCTGTGGTGCAATAGCTATGTCGCTGGCTCTGCCAACTCCAGTTTCTTCACCGCTTTCCTATTCTCCACGAACTGCACGGTAGCGTAATCGCCCTGAGGAACGGAGATGATGAGTGGGCAGGCGTACTCAGCGGTTTCAGACGGTTTTGACCATGAGGTATACTTTACGATCAGCGTCTTGCCTTCGGTTACAATGCTCTCGACCCTATACCCCCACACAGCCTTCCCTCTGTGAACCGCTGCCACAACCATCTTTTCTGTGAATGAATCAGGTGGAAGTCGGTGAGATTTGTCGTTCATGACCATTGCCACGCCAAACACTTCATCGAACGCCTTCTGATCCCGCAAGACGACAAACGAAGTCTTCGCCTTCGGTTCAAACTTGTTCGACGCAAAATAGCCGTCGTGAATGTCGAAGGGGATAGAATTGGTTGTTGTCCTCACTATCTCGAACCCAGTCGCCTTCAATATGTCCTGATGCCAGCGTGACCATGCCCAAGCCAGCACTCCGAGTACAAGGATCAACCCGATAGCCCGTGGGATTACCCGAAAGATGCCCTTCAGGCTGGACCTCGTCTTGACCTGCTTGTTCGTCCGCAAATCCCAGCCGCAATTCATGCAGATCACGGTGTCATACGCCATTTGGCTGTTGCAATGCGGGCAAGGGTTTCCGCCACCGGTGCTGCCTTGTGGATTATTCTTAAACCCGATCTTTCTTCTTGGTACCCGAATCGTTTGTTGGCAGTGAGGGCAGGGAATCTCACGGCCAGCGAGTTCCTCATCAACGGTAATCGCCTTGCTGCACTTCTCGCAATTGAACGTAATATTATCCACAATTACAGGATTCGGTTGCGGTCATGATCCGCATAATTTGTCTGTGTACTCAGGAAACACCGCTAGAAATGCTTCACCCAACGTGTATCTGTCGTCCTCCTGAAGCATCGCAAAAGCCAGTGTTACATAGGCCAGATACACCACAATATCAGCCTGGGGTTTTTCCTTTTGGACATCTGCGAGGAACTTCTCCCACAACTCGCATTTCACGAACAACATCCCTTTCACCGCAGCACAGCAGTTCGAGATTCGCTCGCTCAACTGTGGATCAGCAGGGGTAAACCACTGCCAGATCGCATTGTGTAAATCAGTGTAGCGGCCAGCCTCCAATGTTTTGCGGGCAATTGGAGAGTTGAAAAGGTTCAGCATCAACTCCTTCAGCTTCTCAGAGTCCACAGCATACGTGTTGGCGGGTTTTCCAGGCCAAGTGGCACGTTTGCAGAACTGTTTGATGCTGTGTCGAAGACTCTCCTCCTCATAAAATCGCAACAAAAGTTCTGCGTCGTTAAGCAATGGACAGAGCGATCCGTCCAGGTTGAATGGGTAATACGGCGATGTACGCAATTGAGTTTTCATTTTCCAGTGTATGCCTCCGAATGGCCCTCATGCTCCTTCCAGTTTTTCTCGTGTTTCCTGGAAATCTCTGAATACACATCAATTTCTGGCTTGGCCTTCCCATTCCACTCGAACAAGCCAGCACCGTCAGGCCCACACTTAGTCGGTTCCCAAAAGAATGTGCCAAACCCCTTGCCATTGGGAAGCCCATGCACGATGTCGTTAATCTCCTTCAGCTCATGCTCGATGTCGTTGATGTCCTTCAGGTATGGAGCAGCATATTCCACAACGATGATGTCTTGTTTGTATCGGCCAACCAAATCAGTCAGATTGGCCTTCAGGTTGGCTAAGGTTCCATGCCACTTGGGATAATAGGACTGGCCGATGATGTCGAACGTCACTCCTTGGGCAAAGGCCTTGTCCAAGAAAGCCCTGGACTGAGCGTTCTGGCCGCCCCAGGCCAAGTGGATCATGGTCTTTACCGAAGGATCAGCTTCCCTCGCCCCAGCAATTCCCGCCTTAATGAGGCCGCAGAACACCTCCCACTTCCCCGACTTCCACACATTGCCATCGGGCCATAAGAAGCCATTGCTGATCTCGTTGCCGATTTGCACCATGTCGGGGGACGTTCCCTGCTTCTTCAATGCAGCCACCACATCTCGGGTGTAGTCGTGGACTGCCTTTTCAAGGTCGGCTCCATGAAGATCTTTCCACACCGCAGGCTTAAACTGGTGCGACGGATCGGCCCAGGTATCGCTGTAGTGGAAGTCCAGCAGAAACCCCATGCCTGCTGCCTTGATTCGCTTTGCCATTTGCAGCGTATGGTTCAGGTCGCAATAGCCGTTCTTCGAATATCCATTTTCAGTTCTTGGATTGTTAAAGACTCGTAGGCGAATCCAATTAAATCTGTATTCTTTCAGGATGGCAAAGATGTCCTTCTGCGACCCTCGGTCCGAGAAACGCAGACCTTCATCCTCCTGCTGTTGCACCCAAGAAATATCGGCACCGATAATGAACGGCTTGGAGTCCGTTTCTGGTGTGCTGTTGTTTCGAAGAGATGGTGATGTTTGGCCGAAGAGTAATGTGCCACTGAGGATGACGGCGAGAAATAATAGGTGTTTTGTCATGGCCGGTTGATAGCATTTTGAGACGGGAAAATCAAACCAGGAAGCCTTCGGATTTACCCTACTTGCTTTCCATCAGAACGGGCATAACTTGAGTTGAGAAAATTGATGGGCAGATTGTGAATGTCGATCACAGGCCTTGCAGGGGAAGAAATTGAACAAGTATTAGAACTGCTTTGTATAGATTTTAGTTTCTCGGTCTTTGAGATTTGGCGGGAGGGTTAGAGGAACAGAGGTTCCAGTGGTCGAGCCCACAAACTATCAACCCCGTCACTTCAAAGATCGATAGAGTAGAAAACCGAGAACGGCGTATGTAGCACAGTGCGCCGTTCTCATTTTATGGGCGCCGGCTTGGACGGCTAGCAGATAGTTGCCAATCGTATTGGCTGTTCTTCAGCGGCGAAAAGTCCCAGTCCTCCCGCTGCAATTGTGGGCGTATGATTTCTTTGTCGAGCCACCAGTGTTTTATCGTGGATATAAGTTCACGACCAACACGTTCCGTACGCGTAATAGTTCTGATAGTTGCAGGATCGACTTTTTCGCCTTTCTGTAGGGGCCACAATTCCTTGCCAATGATTTTGCACCGGTATTCATGGTCCACGAGATGACAATTCCAAATACACCCGTTCAGGGGCAGCCGTTTAACATGGCAGCCCGCTGGAGGTCGCCACTTGGTAACTCTGACAATGTGCCATTTTGCCAACTTAATGTCACCCGTTTTTTGGCGGGACTTCTTTTTTATGAGCCACTCCTGAAACACACCGTCAAAAACGGTTGCATTTCTGCTGCGGCTCATTAGCTTGTGGCCCCAACATGGCGATTGATTGGATCACAAGTCTGTTGCCGCCGTCAGTACGCTTTCGACGAGCATTACGGACACGTCAGGAGGGGCCGTTTCGTCCAATGCCGATGGTGCCACCCGACGGTGTCAACGGCGTGCCGTTGCGGGTCCACTTCTGGACGCCGCATTCTGCGTGGCCAAGCACGGTCCGGCAAGTCGGGTGTGTGGTGCCGCACTTACGCGCGTTGGTTGAGGCACGTGGGTGGGCATGGCAGATCAGCGCAGGGCCGGAGTTGCCGGCGGTGCCAGTGGACTGGCTGTTGTGCTTGAAAGCCGTACCGCCGCCGGGACGCTGTGCCGTCGAGCGCACGGTGCTGTTGGTGTGTGATGATGCGGACCGGGTGTGGGGGAAACTGGCGCGGTTCGGCCATGTTGTATCGGTGGCGTCACCGGCGCTAGCATCTTTGATCGGCGCTCTTCATCCACGCGTCTGGTTTGTCGAGGAAACAGAATCTGCACAAACCATAGCGCAGGGACAGCAAGCACTTACCGGGACGCTGCCCTCACGGCGCGAGGCATGTCTTGTATGGCACGGGATGCGCGGTAGTCTCGACGGATTACTGCGGCTGCGGCCGGTGCTGGAGGAGTTTGGCCGCGAGAGCGGTGTAGAACTAGTGGTGGTGACAGACCGTCGCGACGGGGCGGAGCGGTGGGGGGCGTTGCGTGTATGCTGGGTAAAGTGGTCGACGGAATCGCTGGCGGCGACGGCAGCGACAGCGAGGCTGGGGCTTGTGCCGGCGCGTCCGACATTGGCCGATTCGCACCTCAAAAGTGCCGGGCGGCTGCGGTGCCTGTTTGCGCTTGGGTGTCCGGCGATTGGCGACTCGCGTTCGCCGGATGTAGTGGAGTTTAGCCGGGACTGCGGCTTGCCGAGCGCGCAGACACCGGCAGAATGGCTGGTCGCGCTCCGAGAACTCTGGCTGGATCCCAACCGCCTTGATGAGCTTGCCCGGCGTGGTCACGGCTTGGTGAAGGAACGTTTTACGGCGGCGCGCACGGCGTCGCAATGGCTGTGGTTTCTGGCTGGCGGCGCACAGTCTGGGTGATAATCTTCCGTCATGCTTTACTTGGATACAACAGCCGCTGCGCGCTCGCCCACCACGTGCGGAATTCCGCGGACGGTGCGACGGTTGCATGAGGCGCTGCAGCAACTCGGGCCGATCACGCCGGTTACGTGGTCGCACCGGCGTAAGGCGTATTGCGCCCTGACAGCACACGAACAGCACTTTCTCGAACAACCATTCGCGCATCATGACCGGCCATCGGCAGACCCGAGCGCAGTGGGGCGGCGTTTGCGGTCCAGCATGGAGCGATTATTATGTCCGGGGCCGGTTGTGCTCCGTGGCGATGAAACCGATGAGCGAGGCCATACGCTTTTGATGCCGGATATTGTTGAGGCGGAGCGTGCGACATGGTTGGAGAAGGCGGCGACGGCGAAACGATTGCGGCTGGTGGCGTTGTTTCACGATGCCATCCCATTTCTGCGGCCGGACCTGACGCCGTCATTTCGCCAAACGGACTTCGTCGACTATGTGCGCTGTCTGGGTGCGTTCGACGTGGTGATTACTGTTTCCGCCGAATCGCGCCAGTCGCTGCTGTCGGCGTGGCGACAATTCGGATGCCAGCCAGCGCCAATAGAGGTTGAGCCGTGGCCAATGGAGTTCGGGCCACGCGGCAGTGCTGACGTGGGGCGATTTGCTGAGCGACGGGTGCTATACGTGTCCAGCCTAGATGCGCGCAAGAACCACATGGGATTATTTGCCGCCGCCGAGCGACTCTGGAGTGATGGGATGAGTTTTGAACTTACTCTGATCGGCCGCCGTCTTCGCGTCCGTCGGCACAGCCAGTCGATTTTGGAGGCAATCGCGGAGCTACAACAACGTGGACGTCCGTTACATTGGTTGCAGCACGTGTCGGATGAGACGTTGGTGGCTGCCTACCGGCAATGCAGTTTCACGGTGTATCCGTCGCTGATCGAGGGGTTCGGGCTGCCGATTCAGGAAAGCCTCTGGTTTGGCCGTCCGTGTGTTTGCGGCACCAACGGCGCGTTGGGCGAAGTATCTGCAGGAGGCGGTTGTCTGACGTGCGACCAGACGAACACGGCGTCGCTGGCAACGGCGATGCGCCAGTTACTGACCGACCCTGCACTGTACGAACGTCTGGCTGGTGAAGCCGAGCGGCGGCCCTTCCGGTCATGGGCTGAGTACGCATGCGCGTTGCGGAATCGTCTGGTCGTTTAGCAGATCGGTAGCCTTGCGTTTTCGACGCAGTTACCGGGTGAACTGATTGCTTGTAAAGTGTCGATCAACGGTTATGCCAGCACCACGCCTAAAGACTAAGGCAGGCCACCTTGGAGGAAGCGAACCAATTGCACGCTCCGGGGCGGAAGATAAAAGTAAACCAGATTTTTCCCCACGTATCTTTCCTCCGTGGGGTCGCCAAAAGCGGCCCTGATTTGCGCGGGATCCAAGCGGTCCATGATGATAATTCCATGCCGACCGGGTTCCTCCCGGATACGGCGATAGGTATCTAAGGAATTCGCCCAATGGTAAATCCGCCCGTTAGCGCAAATTTGTTCCACCCGGACGCCGTTACGGGAAAGAAAGGTCGTTTGCCGGGCGGTCCAATAGTCGCCTAGAACTAAGGGTGGCTTGTCCTGGCCGTAGGCGTCGAGGAAACGGGCGAGTTCAGGATAGGGTCGTTGGAGGTTGGGTTTGGAAAAGCCGTGTCCTAGACAGATCATGAGGAAAACGGCAACTCCCAACCCGCCCATCCACCGTGGCATGCGCAGGGCAGCGGCCCAGACCGCCATAACGATAGCCAGAGCTGAGGGAAAAACCAGATAACGCCAACTGCCGGTATCCACATAATTACCCGTGGCCAACAGGGCGGCCCAACCACCAGCCAAGCTCCAAACCACACACTGGTCAAGGTAGCAGACACGCCAAGAGAACGGGGTTTTCCGCAACAACATTCTAACCAAGCGAATGCCAAGCCAAGTGGCCACTGTCAGCGACACCACTGCCGAGAAGAGGAACATCCAGTGGTGTTGGAACACCAAATCGCGTACCATAAAAAGAACCGTGTTGCATGCGGTGCCGATTCCGGTTCGGGAAAGATAGAGATGCTCGGCTTGTTGTCCGGGCCTGATCCAGGGTATCAACATCCGGCCTAGCAGTGTGGCGAGCAGGATTGTCAGGAATAGTGCTGAAACACGCTGTCGGCGGAAGCGATGGAGCACGGCCAGAACGGTAAGGGAAAGTAGGGAAGGAATCGAAAAATAGAGGCAAAAAAGTAAATCCGAGGCGCCGCCGCCAACGCACACTACAGCCAAGAAGAAGAGCGCCCATCGGCGACCGCGTTTGAGATGAGAAAACACCAGAAGCATGCCTGCGACTGCCAGCAAAGCCGCGCCTCCATGCGCAAATGGATGGTAAATCACTTTCCACAAGTCTGCTGCTTGAGGCCAAACCCTAGGATGGGTGATCAGTAAAAAAAGCACCAGCGCCCAGCTGGTCGCCCAGTCCGCATACCGGCCGGCTCTGGCCCGGCCCAGAGCCCAAAAGCCGGCCATCAGGGTCAAGACGTAGAGTCCTGTTTGGAGCAGATGCGCCAGATAAGTGTCGCCGACCACGGCGGCAACAGGGAAAAACAAAGCGATGTCTGGAAAGAAAAAAGGTGCCCCGCCCAGGCACCAGGATGACCAGGCTTCGTTCCGACGGACTAGGCTTTCATAAAGGTCAGGCAATGTGAGTTGGTCGGAATTCATGTTGGCGGCGAGGTCGGTCAGATACGGAGGAACTGCGGCGACGACGGCCAATATCGCGAGTGCTAGTGTAACGGCGAATCCCTGGCGGAAGCGGTGGCGAGACGAGTTCCCAGCGTGGACGCGGACTCCACAGACAGGAGTCATATCTTTATATTTCATAAATGGGCACTTTCGAAAACTCCAACTCCATAAAGAACAAGCATGATTTTATTGGTCCTATTTGGTTTCAAAAAATGGAGTTTCAGGAGGTACCAAAGAGCTTTTGGGCTTTATGCAACCAAAGGTGATGTGCCGGCCTGTGACGTCGAAACGGTTGGACCAATCATACTGTTGACTAAAGCCAGAAGTTGTGGCGCTACCACGGAAGCCGTGAAGTGGGTTCGTCGTTGTCGTTGGACGGCAATCAACTTCCGTCGTAAGTCGGAATCATGGACAAGCAACCACGCAAGCGCAGCGAGATGATCTTCGTCCTCCTTGGTTGTGAACATCATACCCGCCTCACCCAACGTTTCAGGGATGGCAGAACTCTTGTAGGCAAGCACTGGCACATCGTACCACATTGCCTCAATCAGTGGTACGCAGAATCCTTCATGCTCTGACATAGACCAAAACAAATGTGCAAACCGATAATATGTTGCCAGCTGCGCAGGTGTAACGCTGCCAGCAAAATTGATCTTATCGTGGATGTTTAATGTCGCCGCCAGGTGTAGTAGATATCGCCAATACAGGTCGTCAGGGTCTGTTTTGCCTATAAGGTGTAGAGTGGCGTTCGGATCAAAATCGAGATAGCGCCGAAAAAGACGGATCAGATCATCAAGTTTTTTGTGAGGAACAGCACGCCCTACAAACAAAATATTAGTCTGGCCTGCTTGAAGTCGGTCGGCCAAGTGGGGATCCAGCGGCATGGCCCACTGGTCTGGATCTATGCACAATGGTAGTACGGATGCGGTGGCAAAGCCAGTCTCTCGCAATTCCTCAACATTGTATGCCGAAACGCCAATTGCCACTTGGAAGTGGGGTGCCAGTAAGCGGAGTTCCTGACGACCTTGCCGACACGTCTCGGCGATCAACGGATGAGATTGTTCGTAGAACTCAGCCGGCGTGATGTTGTGATAGACGAGGCACTTCTTTCCAGGATGAGCGATGACGTGCTGTGTGAGCTCGCTGCCGATAGCGTGATGATACAGAATTGCATCACTGTCGTCGATACATCCTGGCGTGAACAGACGACACTCCGCGGCGACCCGTGCGTCAATGTGGAGGACGAAAATCTCAGAGACGATGCCCTGAGCTTGCATGGTCCGACGAATCCATCGGACGAAGTTGGAAATCGCGTCGCCATACGCTAGGCTAGGCAACACCTGATGCAAGGCCTGTTTTGGTTCAACCACGACATGCACACGAGAATTCATTGCGCCGAATAGCGCACTCTCGTAGCGGTCCATTACCTTATGCCAGTCGGCAACGTCTCGCGCATAAGTTAAACCTGCCGCGCCAGTAGCATCCAGATCGCCATCTGAGGCACGCTCCACGGAGGCGAATAGCGCGCGCCACTCCGTCTCATCGCCGGCAAGCCATCCGCCGCCGCAGCGCCGCACCGCTGTCGCGGTGGCTAGACAATTCCGGTGCGCCGCGACCGGACGACCGCGTCGCCACGCTTCCATCATAACGCGGGAAAAACTCTCTTTCTCGCTCGGCTGAAACAACGCGCGACAACCATCCAGCAACGCCAACTTGGCCTGTTCCGGCACCGTGCCGAGATCAAACGCCTGTTCGTACAGGCCGTCCATCGGGATCGAGCCTGTCCCGGCAAACACCAGTTTTAGACGACTGACTGGATTGGATTTTCGGAAGGCGCGAAACGCCTCCAGCAACATGTGCGAATTCTTGCCGCATTCCTTGCGCCCAAGGCAAAGGATGAATGGATCATCGCCAAATGGGAACACCGCCCGCGCGGCTGTCTCACCTGCTGTTCTTTCGAGAACCTCTACTCCTTCACCCACCACAACTGACTTTGGAATAATCGCCGGACCGTATAGGCGAACGGCCAACTCGAATTCGCCATCGCTGTTGAAAAGGATGCCCTTAGCTTGATGAAAGATGGCGGTGACCTGTGGCAGGTAGGCACACGTCTCGTCGTGCAGACACGGTTGAAGCCAAGCCTTGGCGGCCACAAGCGGCAACCCGTTTAGCACCGGCCCGTAGAGATACGGCATAAAAATAAATGCGTGATAGGCACCCATGTTGTCACGCAGGTAATCGAGCAGTGCCGTGGATTTGATAAATTCGTGACTAAACGTGGCGGCATCTGCCGCGTTCAATGGGGAGACGCCTGCCTTGAGCGCCCCGCTCGGTAGACCGTGCAGGTGCTCGCAGACGCGGCAAAATGCCCGGCGCCGCCGCCGGCGCACCGGGAACCGACGAATCGAAAAGCCCTCTACCTCCCGCGTCACCCCGGCTGGCAGGTGGTTGGTGCCGCAGTCGTCGTTGTGCGACCGGCAACAGGTCGTCAGCACCTCGACTTCATGGCTGCGTTGTGCCAGACGTGAGGCAATCTGCCAGGCCTGCGTTTCCGCACCGCCTTTGAGGTCTCGACCGAACCACGGAATTACGATCGCCAGAGGCTTCATGTCGCAACGGCGGGTTTGGCGCCGATGACCGCGAAATCACGCGGCCCAAAAAACCAGTTGTGCAACTGCGCGGAATCCGGCGACGACAGATTGAATGGGCTGCCCTGCGCCGGCGACAGGTAGAGTATCTCCACGGAAACCAACCCGACGCGTTCCAACAGGAACTTGGCCGTACCGGGAAACAACGGACGGACATGGGTGGGATCGGAATAGAAATTGCAGGCACCGACGATGATGTTCTGGCAGTTCGGCGATTCAAAAACCGCCAGGCCGCCGGGCTGCAACACGCGGCGGGTTTCGACGAACAATTCCAACTGAACGTCGAATGGCAGATGCTCGACGATGTGAAAACCGGTCACCACACCGACGCTTGCGTCTGGCAACGACTTCAAGTGTACGATGGCGTCGGCTTGTTGAACATCGAGACCGAGTTCACGGCAGACGGCGACCATCACTCCGCTCGCATCCACGCCGCTGGCCGTCTGCCCCGCTTCGCGTAACAATTCCAGCCACTCGCCGCGTCCGCACCCAAGATCCAAAACTGATCGCCCAACCACATAGGGCAGGTACACGCGCTGCCGCTCCTTGATTTCCGCGCGCGTACCGCGGAACTGGTTTTCAAACGCCACATAAAATGCATCGAGGCTGTGTGCGTGGAGTTCCACCGCCGCCTCGGCCAGCACCGCGCGAGCTGTACCTGCCGTTTCCAGTTTCTCCAACAACCGCGTCGCCAGTTGTCGTTGTTGCGCTTCCATCGCGGCCACCTCGGCTAGCAGTTCCGACATCCTGACATTCTGGCATTTTACTGCATGCCAAAGCGACTGCAACTGGAGTTGTTGCTGCTCGACCGCGTGCAGTAATTGACGGTTAATAGCACCCTGATTACGAAAGAACGGTTGCAGAAAACCCGGCAGCCATGACGGTATCCTGTTGTATTTTCGTCCAGACGCTACGCGGCTGCCAACTTGCGATCCCGCCTCCAAGAACCCAGGCGGTTCTGTCTGCTGTCGACGCACGACATCGCGCACCTGTTGGAGCAAGGCGGTGGTGTCAATCTGCGCGTTGCTAGTTTCAATCACGGTGCAATTATTCGATAGGTCGTGACGTTTGACCAGTCAATTTCACCAATGCGTCGGACTGCACCTCCACTGCCAGCTGACATACGCCGTTGAACGGCGCATGCTTGCCGGGAACGATTTGGAAAACTAGCGCCTGGTCCCACCAATCGAAGTTGTCTTCGATGTGTGTCTCCCGTGTGTGCAGCGCCACCGTCACGCTGTAATGTCCCGGACCCAAGCCGATACTCGGCAGATAAAAGTCCACATTGAAGGGGCGTTCAGGCTCGGGCGACAACGACTGTCGCAACTGACATGTATTTATCCCAAAGATATCATTGCCCAGACGGTCGCGAATCACAAAGCCGACACTGAGATGTGGCAACTGTTCTCGTGTCACGGCTTGTACTCGCAGTGTTGCCGATGCGCCGACGTTGACGGCCCGGACACTGTGGTCATGTTGCAGTAACTCCACCGTCTTTATCGTTGCTCGGTCGTTGCCCGAACGAGTCACGCGGCGGCCATCCGCAGTCTCACCTTGTCGCACTTCTTGGTCGGCGGCGTTCCGCGCGATGATGGCATTGTAGTAATCGAGCACCGCGTCCGGTGAGCCGTCGCGGATTACCGCGCCGGCATCGAGCAATAACGCCCGGTCGCACAGCGTCTTCACCGCGCCCGGATCGTGAGACACGAACAGCAGCGTCGTGCCCTGCTCACGAAATCGGCGGATCTGGGCGAAACATTTGTGCTGGAAGTATACGTCACCGACCGACAATGCCTCGTCCACAATCAGGATGTCGGGCACCGCCGCCGTGGCCACGCTGTACGCCAGCCGCACCTGCATGCCGCTGGAGTATGTCTTCACCGGCTGGTCCATGAATTCACCGATCTCCGCAAACTCCACCACCTGCTGAAATCGCTCTTCAACTTCCTGCGGTCGCCATCCGAGGATCGCTGCGTACAAATACACGTTTTCGCGACCTGTGAATTCGTGGTTGAATCCACTACCTAGCTCCAGCAACGCCGCCACGCGCCCGTTCACCCTCACGCTGCCTTCGGTTGGTTGGAGTGTACCGGCCACGATTTGCAGGAGCGTGCTTTTGCCGGAGCCGTTCAAGCCGATGATGCCGACGCTCTCGCCGCGTTGCACCTCGAACGACACGTCGCGCAGCGCGTAGAAGTTGTGAAATGACTTGTGCGAGAGCCGACTACAGACCCGGCGCATTCGTGCCGGCAGGAATGGCATTTGCCCCAGTTGTCCCAGCAACGGTCCGTGCAGCCTCGCCGATGGGCTGGACCAGATCGTGTAGGCCTTCGACAAACCGGCAACTTGGATGACGGGTTCAGAATTCACAGCTTGTGTCTTGCAAGGTTCCTCGTAAAATCCGTTCGTGCTCACGTCACCAGAACTTCCGGTCGCGCGCAAGGAAATTCCTTGCGTCGACCTGCTTTGTCCCTGGCGAATCGTGCGCCACCTGCGCGGCCACGGTTCCCTGATCCAGCAACTCACCAAGCGCGACATCCTCGCCCGGTACCGCGGTTCCTTCCTCGGCGCGTTTTGGTCGCTGCTCCGTCCCTTGGGGATGCTGACAGTCTATGCCGTCGTCTTCGGCTTCATCTTTCAGTCACGGCTCGGCCAAGGCGCCAACGAAAGCAAACTCGACTTTACCCTAGCCTTGTTCTGCGGCCTTGTCCTGTTCGATTTCCTCGGCGAATCCCTCAGCCGCGCGCCGATGCTTGTGCTGGCCAACCCGAACTACGTCACCAAGGTTGTCTTTCCGCTCGAAATCCTCTCCGTCTCCGCAGTCGGTGCGGCGCTGATTCAGATGCTCATCAGTTTCATCCCGCTTCTGGCCGCGCTGCTGGCGGCGCACGGTACGATTCCTCTGACCGCTCTCTACCTACCGCTGGTTGTGCTGCCGCTGATCCTGTTGGCGCTCGGCTTGAGTTGGTTCCTGTCCAGCCTTGGCGTGTTCATTCGTGACATCAACGCCATCGTACCCGTTGCCCTGACGATCCTGATGTTCGCCAGCGCCATCTTCTACTCGCTGAACCGCGTCCCGCCCCAGTTTCAAACGCTGTTTCTCTTCAACCCAATTGCACTCGTCGTGCACGAAGCGCGCAACATCCTGCTCTGGGGTATCTCCCCGTCGTGGGGACGGCTCGCGCTGTTGTGGGTGGCTAGCTTCCTCGTCGCAGTCAGCGGTTACGCCTTCTTCATGCGCACCAAACGCGCCTTCGCAGACGTGATGTGACGGTCACGGCGCGTGGCTGCGCGTGATCACGCCGTCCTTCATGTCGTGCACGCAGTTGCTCGCTGCGGCGATGGCCGGATTGTGAGTTACCAACAACAGCGCCTTCTGTTCTCGCTGTACCAGCGTGGTCAATAACTCGAACACCCGTTCTGCGTTGGCCGTGTCGAGATTGCCCGTTGGCTCGTCAGCTAGCAGCACCACTGGGTCGTTTGCCAGCGCCCGCGCGATGGCGACCCTCTGCTGTTCACCGCCGGACAGATGCTGGCTGGGGCGTTGCCGTTTGTCGGCCAGTCCTACCAGCTCCAGCAGGTGTCCAGCGCGTTCCCTCATCGCCCGCCGGCTGAGACGGCCGAGCCGGCGCATCGGCATCATCACGTTCTCTTCCGCCGTGAACTCGTGCATCAGGAAATGAAACTGGAACACGAACCCGATCTGCTCGTTGCGTCGTTGCGTCAGCTCATTGTCATTCAGCCCGGCCACGTCGGCGCCGTCGAGCCAGATCTGGCCGGCATCGGGCCGGTCCAGCAGGCCGAGCACGTACAGCAAGGTGCTCTTGCCGCACCCCGACGGCCCGACCACGGCGTGCACCGTGCCCGCCTGCATTTCCAGCGAGACGCCGCGCAGCACGTGCACACGCGCCTCCTCCTCACCGAGGTATCGCTCGATTGCGGCGCACCGCAACGGGGCTGTCATTGTCCGCCTCCCCGGAGGATCGCGACGGGTGCCAGCCGTGATGCGCGCCGGGCGGGAAAATAGCTGGCGAGGAAAATCGCCACGAACGCAATCAGGCTGGCAACGACATAATGGCTGAGGCTCCAGTGCACGAGAAAATGCGACGTGGTCAACAGGCCGCGGATGTTGGCCGGGATTTTCGAGACGCCGTATGTCAACAGCGCCCCTAGCGCGCACCCAAATGCCGAGCCAATGACGGCAACTAGAAACCCCTGCCACAGAAATATGGCGCTGATGTCGGCCCGCCGATAGCCCATTGATCGTAGCACGGCAATCTCGCGTACCTTGTCCAGCACCATCAGAGTCAGGATGTTAAAGATGCTGAAACCGGCCAGGAGTATGATGGTGGACACGGTGATCATGCCGGAGATGCGGATGAGCCGGAAGATTTGCAGGTTGCCGCGCTCCCGTTCCTGCCAACTGCGGACGCGGTGTTGCAAGAGCCGCTCCAAGTGCGCCGCCAGTTGCGGCGCGCGCGCCGGGTCGCGCAGCTTGACCATGAGCAGCGAGACGCCGAACGGTTTGCGCAACAGCCGCCGCGCCGCGCCGAGATGAATCAATCCACGCTTCTCATCAATCGAGATGTTGCCCGTCTGGAAGATCGCGCAGACGAGGAACGGCAGCGTGCCGCCGTCCGTCCCGACCAGCAGCACTTTCTGGCCGACATTCGCGCCGACATTGCGGGCAAGATTGTAACCGAGGATTACGCCGTTTGGTTTTAGGCGAAACTCGGCGAGGTCACCGGCGACGATGTGCTCGCGCAGCGCCGTTGCCCGCAAGTGCCGCTCGAGATCAATGCCCTGCACGCGGAACACCTCCTGGCGGAAATCGGCGCGCACCGCTGCATTCCCCTCCAACACGGGTGAAGTCGCAGCGACGTTGGAAAACTCCTCCACTGTGCGGATCATCGTTTCCGGGTCAATGATGCCCTCGGTGTAGCGGCGCGGTTTCTGGCCGGTGACGCTGACCACATTGTCGGTCGCCGGTTCGAGCACGCCGGTGTAGAGCGTTTGGAACCGGTCCTGAATGATGATCGCACCCGAACTGCCGAGTACCGTCTTGATGAAGAACTGCTCGAACCCCTGCGTCTGTGCCTGCACGCAGATGAAAAATGCCACGCCGAGCACCACACCGGTCAGACTCAGTAGGATCGCCTTTTTGCGGTGGCTGATGAAACGCAGCGCGATAAAAAGTGGCGGCGACATGGCGTCAGTGGTTCACCACCAATGAGCGGACGAGTTGATCGATCCGGAACTGATCATGGTCGGCCACCAACACGTGTTCGCCTTCGTGCAGCCCGGAGACGATTTCGGTGCGCTCCATGCTGCGCAGTCCGGTCTGAACCGTGCGCGTCTGAATGGCGTCGTTTTTCACTACCCAGACCTGATTACCCAACAATGCACGGCTGGGGATGATCAGCGCCTGTTCACGTTTGCCGAGTACGATGTTCATCTCGCCGGTCATCCCGCTGAGCAGGTTGGATGGCGGCGCGTCAAACTCGAGGCGCACCACATACCGCTGGTTGTCGCCGCCCGGCAAGATGTGCGTCAATGTTGCGGTGAACTCCTGTCGCGGGTACGCGGTGAGCCGCACGACCGTCTTCTGTTGGGGCGCCAACTTGCCGACGTCCTCTTCGTTGACCTGGCCTTCGAGATATGTGGATTTGCTTTCCACGATGAACGGCGCGGCGTTTTCCGGGATCAAGTCGCCCGTGACAACCGCCACCGCTGTCAGGACGCCGGCCAGCGGGGCGCGCACCTCGCACCGCACCTTGCTGTCGCGCAAGGCCCCCGCCTGCTGCTGTGCCAGCGTCAGCATCCGCTCCAGTTCAACCTGCTCGTTCTTGACGCGTTCGCGCAACCCTTGGACCTCGTTGCGCGCCCGTTCCAGTTCGCTGGCAGGGGCATTTTGTTGCGCTGCCAGTTTCTCCAGTCGCACCAGGTTTGCCTCCCCCGTCTTCAATAATTGCAGCGACGGAGCCCCGAGGCGCTGGCGTTCCTCGGCGGCTTTCAGGTCCGACTCAGCCTTCGTCAACTCCCGTTCCAGTTCCGGACTGCTGATGGAACCGAGTAATTGGCCTTCTTTCACCGGCATGCCCGGCGCCAACTCCGCGCCGTCCGCATTCTGCGCAAGCTGCATGGTGCCGCCCGTTCGGGCGCGCACGATTAGTCGCACCTTTGGCGTCACGCGCACCGTGCCGTACACCGCGGAAACGGCGGTGCCGCGTTGCACCACGCAGACCTCCGCCACCGGCCGCGTCAACAGACGGTACAACGGCCAAGCCGCCGCTCCCAGCACGGTACAGATCGCAATTACCAAGATGGTCTTCTTCATGGTTTCACTTTCAAATTGACATCGAGGTAACGTCCCGTGATACGGTCCAGATCGGCCCGCACTAATTCGCTTTCGAAAGCCGCTTGTGCCAAGCCGGTTTGCGTGGACAACAGGTTTGCCTGTGCGTTGCGATAATCTAGTTGCGTCGCTTCGCCGAGCGCCACACGCTGCTCCGCCAGTTGCAGGAGTTCCTTTGCCTGCTGCAACGAGGCGCGCAATGCCGCCATCTTCGCAGCGGCTGTTTCTGCCGCACCGGATAAAGCAGCTAATTCGCGCGGCACATTTTCCTCCAACCGGCGCAACGTCACTTCCATCGCCTCGCGTCTCGCTGCCACGCGACGACTTGCGCCGATGATCGCGCCGTTGTCGCCCATGCGCCATGTCCATGTTCCCCCGCCGAGCGCCTCGGTCGTGCGCGGGTCACGCCCCGTCACGATTTGCGGGGCGCGCGTGTAGAGACCCGACTTGGGCACGTACTGGCCTGACGCCGCCAGCGTCACGAAGGGAAAGAGGTCTGCTTCGATCATGCGCTGATCCTCGCGTGTTGCCCGCACCATCTCTCGCAACCACCGCAAGTCCGGTCGCTGTGCCAAGGCGCGCCGGCTCTCGACAGCACTATCCACCGTCAGCGGGTTGTATTCCAACTTGCCTTCCGGAACCGGCAAACGCACGACGGCACCGGTTGCCACGGATTCACCCAGTAACAATGCCAGGTCTGTCGCGGCGGCGCGTTGCTCCCTCTCAACGTGCGCCTGGTCCACCTGCAAGTTCAGTGACTGGATTTTCGCCTGCCACACCGGCTGTTTCCCGATCTGCCCGATAGCCAGGCGTTCCTGTTCCCGTTTTTCATTTGCCGCCGCGTATCCAGCGATTTCGCGCTGGATGCGCGCCAGCTCCCGCGCCAGCGCCGTTTGCCAGAATGCCACCCGCATGGCGTACAGCTGTTCGCTTGTAACGCGGTAGAGTTGTTGTTGTGCGAGGATCACTTCCAGCGCGCCGCGGCGCCGCGAAGCGGGAATACCGGCGTCAAACAACGGTTGCGCGGCGTCAGAGCCGACAACGGCAAACGGCGCGGGCTTTTCACTGTAGAGGGAGCCTTGCATGGCGCCGGCCTGAAACTGCGTCCTGGCACGGGGAAAAGCCCGTGCGGCAAACACCAGTTGCGCGCCGGCGGCCCGTTCCAGGTTGAGCCTGGCCTGTTGGATCTCCGGATTGTGCGCCACCGTTCGTTGGTAACACTCGGTTAGCGTTACCGGATAAGATGTCTCCGCGCACGCCGCGACAGCCAGCAGGAGGCAGCAGAGGACTGTGCGGAATGCAGTCACGGTGTCGGCCCTGTCAGGATGGTGAACTTGCTGGAGACAGCCCGCTGCAGGCGGGCCAGCGCGGCGTTGTAGCCAAATCGGGCCGACAGTTCGGCTGTCTGTGCTCGGGTCAGGTCGAGGCGGGCTTGAAGCAATTCCAGTTGCGTGGCGCTGCCCAGTCCAACATTGGTCCGGGCCAACTGAAGCGATTCCTCAGCGAGCGCGACGTTCTTACGCTGGGCAGTGATGGTCTGTTCCGCCTGCTCCAGGTCATGAAACGCACGGACCACCTCCGCTTCGACGGCCCGATACGCTGCAGTCATTGCCTCTTCGCCGGCTTCAATGCGGGCTCGTGTGGACTGGATCCGTCCTTTGGTGGCGAACCCGTCAAACCACGGCCATGTGACGGCAACACCACCCAGCGCGCCGTTGTAATAGGTGTGAGAAGCCAGGCGGTCGGGTTCGTTGACGACGTCGTATCCGACAAACAGATCGACGCGTGGGCGCATGGCGCTGCGGTCCACGATCAATTGCTGGCGCTGGGCGGAGACTTCATTGGCTCGTTCGCGCAACTCCGGTCGCAGTTCCAGCGCCCGGTTCAGGCAGGTGCCGAGATCAAGGGGTTGCGGCGCGCAGGTGAGTTCGCCGGCAATGGTGAACGGCGCCGCGTTCGTGCTGACGGCAGGAATGGCAAGTAATTCGCCAAGGTGAAGGTGCACGTTGCTCAGCTTGGTCTGCGCTTCCACCAGTCCGGTGCGTTCCAGCGCGAGACTGACCTCGGCACGCAATACTTGGAACCGGTCACCGGTGCCGAGTTGAAGACGGTTGCGCTGGTTGGCCAGTTCGTTTTCAAGGAATGTAACCGCTTCCTGGCGGACAACAACGTGCGCCCGGTTCTGGAGGATATCGTAAAACGCAATATGTGTCTCCATGACCGCGCGATCCACAGCAACCTCGTAATCGAGCAACCGGGTGGAACGGTTCAACCGTGCCATCTCCATCCGTCCTGCCGTGGCGCCCGCGGAGTAGATGTTCTCCGTAAGGCGGATGGCAATGCTCCACATTTCGGGGCGACGGCTTGCAGTGCCATCCAGATTCGCATAATTGGCTTCCAATAGCTGGTAACTCGCCGAACTGGTCAGATTCGGCAGGTAGCCCGCGCGCGCTTCGACAATGGCTCCCGCCGTTTCTTCGAGGCGCTTGCGGGCGACCGCGACATCGGCGTTCCTGGTCATCGCTCGTTGCAGGCAATCCGCCAACGTGTAGCATGGCGGCGAATTCGTTGTTGTGGGTTCTGCGCCACAGGCGAAAACGACGCCAAGCAAGGCAAAACAGCATAGATGTATTGGTCGTGCCGTCAAAGTGCCGCGCATCCTAGCCAACGACTGCCGTTGCTGCCAGCCTTTTTCAGTTGATTGACGGCACGCATCCGCTCCGCTACTGTCCGCAGCATGATGTTCTCAGGAAATAGGAAACCGATCTATAAACGTTGCCAGGCTGATACGAACACACGGCTTCGCCTGAAGTACGCGCCGTTCTACCGCGTGGTGGATGCTGCCGACGGGGTGAACCTGACCGTGGACGGCCGGCCGATGGTGATGATGTCCAGCAACGAGTACCTCGGCTTGATCCGTCACCCGCGCGTGGTTGCCGCTGCCAAGTTAGCGCTCGATAAATGGGGCACCAGCGCATGTGGATCGCGCCTGGCTAACGGCACCCGTGCCTACCACATTGAACTGGAAGAGGCACTAGCAGCGTTCCTCGGCAAGGAAGCTTGCCATGTATTCGCCGCCGGTTATCTTGCGTGCATGGCCAGTCTCAGCTCCTTGATCTGCCGCGGCGACGTGTTGATCGTGGATCCGAGCATCCATTCATCGCTCTGGGACGGCGCACTCCTGAGTGGCGCGAAGATCGAACGTTTTGACCACAACGACATGGCAGCGCTCGCTCGGTTGCTGGAACAACTCGACCCGCGCCAAGCCAAGGTCATCGCCGTAGACGGCGTCTATTCGATGGAAGGCCACATCGCTGGATTGCCACAACTGGCTGACCTTGCCGACAAACATCAAGCTGTGGTCGTCGTGGACGACGCCCACGGTCTCGGTGTGCTTGGGCGTAACGGGCGCGGCGTCTGCGACCATTGTGGCGTGACCGACCGCGTTGAATTGATCGCCGGCAGTTTCTCCAAGTCGCTGGCCAGTACCGGCGGTTTCGTCGCCGGCGACCGTGCGTTGATCGAGTACCTGCGCAGTAGCTCCCGCCAAATCATTTTTAGTGCTGCGCTCAGTCCGTCACAAGCTGCCGCCGCACGCGCCGCGCTGGAGGTGATGCAGTCCGAACCTGAACACCACGACCGGCTTTGGGCCAACTACCGCCACCTGCGCGCCATCCTCGACCAGATCGGCGTGGATTCCTGGAACAGTCCCACGCCGGCGTTGCCGATTGTCATCGGCGACAAGGAGAAATGCTACCGCATCTGGCGTTCGCTCTGGGACGACGGATTCTTCACCGTGATGTCCATCGCGCCCGGCGTGCCGGTCGGCAAGGACATGATCCGCTGCGCTGTCTCGGCCCTGCACACGGCCGACCAACTCAACCGCTTCGGCGAAGCGCTGACGCGCGCCCTTCAACGCGCCGGTGTCCGTCCTAAACCTTAGCCGGAACTATGCAGTAGCGTAGAAAGCCACCGTTTGAGATGGGATGGGTTTTGTTATGAGAAACCATCCTGTCGCCTCTGGCGGAGGCGTTCACCCAACGGTGACCATCCTGATTCAATTCAAAACTGGCGCGAAG
>CAIKAP010000072.1 GCA_903825435.1 uncultured Verrucomicrobiota bacterium | reverse complement strand
TCGAGTGTAGGGAAAAGATGGCGTTGAAGATGGTGGAAGATCGCGGTCAGTTCATGCATAACTCTGAGACGCTTCCCCTTGCATCCCGTTCAAATCCATCGCCGAAAAAGCCCGCAAAAGCGAGTTTTGCAAGAACGTCGGGGTTGTGCTTAATTATTCCCTCAGGTTGTTCCCCGCCTCCCAATGCTAATGGGTTGAGAGATAAACAGGAATTGACACGCGAAAACGAGAGACTGCGTACTCAAATAGAATCGGCACAACAAGAAACAAAAAGACTTCGAGCCGAGCTAGACGCCATCCAACAAGAGAGGCGTCAACAAGAAGCCCGTCGGCGGCAGTTTGATGATAGGCCTCGTGCTCAGTTGAGCAGCCCGCTCATATTTTCGGACTCGAATAAGCTTGTGGAGGTTCAGATCACGAACATACTTGTGGGCAGGGAGGCAGTTACAGCAGGAAAGTACTACGAAAATCAACTTCTCGATTTACGGCAACAAGGGAAAACAATCATTTATTTCGAAGTGCATATCACCAACAAGACATTTCCCGAAGAAATGAGCATTTCTCACTATGGCTTTAGTTTGATAGACAGTAGCAATAATACTTACGCTGCCGAACTGACTCCTGACTATATTCATGGCACGATTCACCTTGGGCGAGCCACCAGTGGTGGTATTGCCTTCGCCATTTACAGGGACGCTGTGCCATCAACCCTCACCTATGATACTGGGCTTGTCCAACGAGATACTGGCTCCAAAGTCTATGCGACGTTAGACGGCCTCAACAAACTTGAAGTGTTCAAGAAATAGGAAAAATATGAAAAATCTTATTAGGTTGTGTTTCGTAGTGTTGTTTACCCTCACACAGAGCGTGCCCATAGCAAGCGCACAAAAAGCGGATGGGAGCAGGCAGATGAGTGATGCTGTTGCTACGGCACAGATTTTGGCCGCAAGAGATGCCGAAGCAGTGAGTATTATAAAAGAGGCAGAGGCACTAAAGCAGGCCAGAAGACACCAAGACGCAGCAGAAAAGCTCCGCGACATCCTTCCCTTGTGTTCCGAATTGCCAACCCCGACAATCATTCGTGCCTCCCAAGCGTTGGACTCTATTTTGGTGAGGTGGGAAACCTCTAGCACTGAGCAGGGTGAAGTAGAGAACGGGGCGGAGACTGACACCGTTTCTGAAGAACAGAAAAACAGGGCAACATGGCAGCACCAGTGTAGCGAAATCAACAGAGCGATTAGGAATCTCAAGAGCCAGCAAAGCAGCGCAAAATATGAGTTGTGGGCTTTCGAGCGTAAACAGGAGCAGGTTCACATAGCGGGTGCAGATTTCACGCGACTGCAACTGAAGAAGAAAGCTGCTGACACACAATCCCAAATTGACGCACTGCAGGCACAACTAGACCAGTTGGAAGCGAATAAGTCACAAAGTACTAGCTATCGAAGTTCAACGAGACACAGCACAACCTCTAGCCTATCACCGTGGAGACGCTACGTGAGCCTCCAAAGCGACTTTAAGGAAGCAGCACTAGAAGCTAAGCTGCGGGATTCCAAGCGACGATAGTTGCTATATTCACAGTCTGCCCTTCCCGATCTGGCGTCCCCAGTAGGCTCACCGTCATCTGCCAGCCCGTAGCATCCCGCTCGATGCCCAGCCATCACCACACACGGGGACAACCGTTAGCACCAGACGTTAGCACTCGATGGGTGAAAACTCCAAAACCTTTGTTTTTGTTAGGAAAATTGAGATGGCGGAGAGGGAGGGATTCGAACCCTCGATGGACCATAGGCCCATACCGGTTTTCGAGACCGGCCCGTTCAACCACTCTGGCACCTCTCCACGATACTGTTTTTACTGGCGATTATTTACTTTCACCAGTTTGACATTATGGCCACTTCTTGCCATTCCGAACCCCGACGAAGGGAGATTCCAATGACAAAGACCAGCAACAACACCAAGAAGCTCTGGCTGCCAGAGCACGCCCTGACCTATACCAACGGAGAGCCCCGTTGGCAAGTGCGGTATCAACTCCATTGTAAGCGCACAAGCGAGCTTTTCAAGACGAAGGCCGAGGCTGAGACCGCCGCCGCTGACGGAACTGCTGCTGCCACGGAACGTTATTGGCAGTGCCGACGCCTTCCGAAGCGCCTTCGCCACGTCGCGTTTTCCGTCTCGAGGCATGTTGATGATGTTTCGGCTTAAAGTCGCCGGAGCCAAGCGACAAGGGGGAATATCACATCGCGTGTTGTCACGGCCCGTCTACGGTTGCTGCAACCGCACGCGGGCCCGGTAGAACTGTTGCGGAGACGCGGTCGAAATGGTGTAGGTGACGACTTGGTTCGTGCCGACGATATCCTCATAGCCGGGCACGGCGGACCACTTACCGGCGACAAGGTCAGGACAAGTCTCCAATCCGTAGTGACGGGAGCAACCTTCATAGCCGGCGCCTTCGGCCTTCACTGTCGTGAACGAAATCGCTGTTTGGCTTATATCGAGGCGAAAGTGGCTCGCCGCCGAGTTTGGGTTCGTGCCGGCAATATACTTGGCGAGATTCGATAAGCCGTCGCCATCGCTATCGGTGTTGCCGTCATGACTGAGGTTGCCGAACACATTTTGTTCCCACGCGTCCGGTAAGCCATCGCTGTCGGTGTCGCCGAGGAAAGTCGCGGTTGTTACTTGCAATGGCGTCTGAGCTTGTTGGTTTCGGAGCACGGCGTCCGTCGTGGATTGATTCGGCGGTTCAAATTAGATGACGCGCGTCACGTTGAGCGCGTTGTACGAGCCGAGGCTCGGGTCGGTGTTGGGAATGTTGTTGGTAATCCACAAGCCACTACAGCCGAACTGGAACGAATCGCCCGTGCACGGCAACGGCGACGGCGTAAGCGTGTCGGAGTAATACGACCGGTAATTGAGGTTGCTGATGTCGGTGTCGATGGTGTGCGAGAATATCAGCGTGCCGTGCGAGCCGGTCACCATTTCCCATGAGATCGGGCCGACGGTTAGAGTGTCTTGCACGCCGCTGTTTGCGCCAATGTAGGAGCGAATGGCGCGCACCGGTCCGCTCTTGTTGGCAAAAAACGCGCCCTCGCCGGCGCTGAAGGTGTTTTCTGAGCGAAGGCAGTTGCCCGGTGCAAACAGGTTTTGGTGCCGGTAGAGGATGTCAATACCGTCGGAACCCGCCGTAAACACTTTCGTCTCGTCGTGAATCCAGCGGTCACTGAAATGCTCGCGGTAGTACGGCGTGACCGCCGCGCTGTCTTCGGGATTTGGGCCGTTGATCGTGCCGTAGTTGGTGAGATAATTACCGGCGAGCAAATTGAAGGTGTAGTTGACATAGTTCGTACCCGCGCCCGGTGAGAGCCCACCGCCGGTGCGAAACAGATAAATATAGCCGGTGCCTCCGTTGAGTGGGTCGGTCACAGTGAGTTCAATCGGGTTGTTGGTTAGCACACCCGACGGTAAGTAAGTGGCCGGTGGAACTCGGTTGCCAGCATCCTTCGCCATGAACACGAGTTTGTCGGCCGCAACAAACATCGGATCAGTGTCCCCGCCGGAGAATGTGTTCGTGTCTGCGTAGGCGAGCGTGCCCAAGCCGGTGTTGCTCGAGTTGTACACGCGACCAAAGTCCACCCACTTGCGCTCGTCAATTTGCACCGGCACTTGCTGCCAGCCACCTACGTAACGGAACGCGATAATCTGCCCGGGGGCCACATTCGTCAGGCCCGGCAGCAAGTCTAGTCCCGTCAGTACAACGGATCACGCGGGCGGTTGAGTGTGTTATCTGTGCGGACGTGAAGCTCGCGCCTACTTAGAAGGATGGGAAGCCATTTCCATTGCCCCAATATGGCTGACAGGAATTCGGTTGTTCGAAGGGATGGATGAACCACTCTTTTCGTCTTCGTGCGCTCAACTCTGGCGACCGACTGTTCTGGCTGGATCACAATCGCTTCAGGCTCTCTATTAGTTTGGTCCATGTTCTGCCTTTCGTTCCGTATTTCGTGGATGACTGTAGTGACGTGACGTGTCACGTCAAGCGCCGATTGGATCGTCCATGCATCAGTCAGCGCACCAGTCGCGCGAGCCGGTCACAGGTCGTGCCGCACCGCCTCGACGGCAAACTTAAGGGATGGCGATGCTGGGGGCGCGTAACATGAGCGCGAAATCGCTGTTGACATCGTGGGAGTTGGCCGCTACTTTACGCGCCCTCAGCTTTCAAGGACATATGAGTACGTTCATGGCAAAAAAGGAAGAACAGTCGCCGCGTTGGTACGTCATTGACGCCAACGGCAAGGTGCTCGGCAAAGTCGCCGAACGCGCCGCCAACATCCTTCGCGGCAAAGTAAAACCCACTTTCACCCCCCACGTGGATGCCGGCGATTTCGTCATCGTCGTCAACGCCAAGGGCGTTGTCCTCACCGGTAGAAAGGAAACCGCGAAGGTCTACATGACCTACTCGCAGTATCCCGGCAAAGAGAAACGCCAGACCGTCGCCGCCGTGCGCGCTTACCGGCCCGAGCATCTCATCGAGCACGCCGTCAAGGGCATGATCCCGAAAAACCGCCTCGGACGCCAGATCATCACCAAACTCAAGGTCTATGCCGGCGCGGAACATCCGCACGTCGCGCAGAAACCTGAACCCGTCAAAATCTAGCCGGAACATTTTATGGCCACCGCCGCAACTAAAACCATCATGACCGTCGGACGCCGCAAAACCAGCATCGCCCGCGTCAGCCTCGTGCCCGGCACGGGCAAACTCACCATCAACGATCGCGGGTTGGACGAGTACATCACCGTCCCGACCTTGCGGATGCACGCCGTCGCGCCGTTGACCCTCACGCAGACCGCCACCAAGTACGACGTGACCGTCACCGTCGAAGGCGGCGGGATCACCGGCCAAGCTGGCGCTATCCGCCACGGCATCGCCCGCGCGCTGCTGATCGCGGCAGCGGACCTCAAGCCCATCCTCCGCGGCAAGGGTCTCTTGACGCGCGACGCCCGCGCCAAGGAGCGCAAGAAGTACGGCCAGCCCGGGGCACGCAAGCGCTTCCAGTTCTCGAAACGTTAATCGCGTCAAATCAAGTCTTGCCATCACAAGCTCCGAGTTTAATACTCTGGGGCTTGTTGGCTTTATAAGGACAACACCCGAATGCAGAAGACAAAAGTCGCCATCGTTGGAGCCAGTGGTTACTCGGGACAGGAGTTGGTGCGCCTGCTCCTGCGGCACCCGCACGTCGCCATTGCCTGTTTCACCTCGCGCCAGTACGCGGGCAAACCGGTCGCGGACATCTTTCCGAAGTTCCGCAGCCAGGTTGACGCCACGTTCGTCGAGCCGAAGATTCCCGACATCGCCGCCAGCGGCGCGCAAGCCGTGTTCCTCGCGCTCCCGTACGGTGTCGCCGCCGAGTACGCCGTCCCGCTACTGGAGAAGGGGATCAAGGTCCTCGACCTCAGCGCCGACTTCCGCCTCAAATCCGCCGCCGTCTACAAGGACTTCTACGAACACGAACATCCCGCGCCCGCGCTACTGGCCCGGGCTGTGTACGGTCTCCCTGAACTCCGTCGCGGCGCCATTCGGAAAGCCGACCTCATCGCCTGTCCCGGCTGTTACCCGACCAGCATCATCCTCGGTTGCGCCCCCGCGCTGAAACGCGGCCTCGCCAAACCGCACGGCATCGTCGCCAACAGCCTCAGCGGCGTCAGCGGCGCTGGACGGAAAGTGTCCGAGGAATACATCTTCCCCGAGTGCAACGAATCCGCCCGCGCCTACGGCATCCCAAAACACCGGCACCTCTCCGAGATCGAACAGGAACTGTCGCTGCTCGCCGGTGCGGAGTTGAAGATCAGCTTCAATCCGCACCTGATCCCATTGAACCGTGGCATCGTCAGCACCATCTGTCTCGACCTCGCTGCACCCGCGACGACCGACGACATACTCGCCGTCTATAAAAACTTCTACAAAGGCGAGCGGTTCGTGCGCGTCTCGAAAGCGTTGCCCGATACCAAGAACGTCCAAGAAACCAACTTCATCGACATCTCGGCACGCGTGGATACGCGAACCAACAAGCTGGTCGTCGTCAGCGCCGAAGACAACCTCACCAAAGGAGCCGCCGGGCAGGCGGTGCAATGTATGAACCTTGTGTTCGGGTTCGATGAAACGGAAGGACTGCTGAACTGAACTGGTGGGGGTTTGGTTTTGCGGAGGGGGTTAATCCGTGTAATGATACACCTCGACGACGGAATGCGGCGTGACGCGCTTCGCGTCATCCACGGCCCGCTGACGGGTGTTGAGCCAATCGATCATTTTCTGGATTTTAGCCGGTGTAACATTGTCTTCATCCTTCGTGTTGCCGCTAACGCGCAACATCCAATCGCCTTCCCAGTGGCCAAGATAAAACGTCTTGCCGGTACCGCTGTAGGTTTTCAGCAAGTAGCGCACAAGCTCAGACAGCTCCTCGGTCTCAGCCCAGAGCACATAATGTGCAAACGGCATCTCAAACACCCGCCGCTCGTCATCGCCGATACTCCGCACCCGAAACTTGATCGTGTTTGACCCCATCGCCAAGATTGCCCGCGCCGTCTCGATTAGTTTTGACTCGTTCGTGAACTGATACGCCGGGCCGAATGTCTGCGTGCCGATCACGTAGTTGAACGTGTTCTAGTGTCGGCGTCAACGCCTCACGAAACGCGTCGCCCGCCTTGGTGTCCACGATACACCGGTCCCAGTCGAGTACCGGCAATTCCCGGCGTTGAACCGGTGGAATCTTCAACGTACCGGCCAACCGCTGAAATTCGTGCGCCCACGCCTTCGCCGTCCCGTTCGTCGTCAGCAGCCCGCAGAATTGACTCCCGTCGCGCGCTTGGGCGACATCGTACAACCCCCAGTTCAACCACCCGCACGCCGGCCCCGCCGTGCGTTCCACCGCGCGCCCGCACCACCGCGCCTGCTGCTCCTCGTCACCCGCACGGTTCCAGCCGAACTCCGCCACCACCACCGGCTTGCCCGGCGCCGCCACTTCGCGCACGACGCTTTCGAGGTACGCCCAGTTGCGCGCCTCGAAATCTCCCGGCTTGTGATCGAGCGGATAAAAATGGATTTCCATGAAATCGAGAAACTTCGCCTGTCGTGCCGGACGGAAACCGGAATAATGTTTCACTCCCGGCAACAATGCCGGCACCGACCACTGAATCAGTCCGATCGTCACCAACGCCGCCGGGTCCACCGCCTTGATCGCCGCGACCTGGCGACGCGTCCACTCATCGGCAATGTCTTCGCGCGACCGCTGACACGCGAGCACATCGGCGTCCTTCGGCGGATTCCAGCGAATTTCTGGCTCGTTCAGCAAATCGTACGCGAAGATCACATTGCGGCCCCGGTAGCGTTGCGCGAACAGCCGCCAGAAATTTTGGATCGGAAAACCGGTCACCACGCGCCCATTCCGGCACGCCTTCCCAATGATCCGGTCCCGTCGAATGCACATAAATGCCGGCTTCCTCGGCCAGCGCGAGAAATTGATCGAATTTTGCCAATCCGGCGGTGTCGAGTGCGTTCGTTTCCGTGAAAAACGAGCCGAATGTCAGAAAAATGCGGACACAATTCACGCCGAGCGATTTCATCGTCGCAAAATCTTTGCGCGTCACGTCGGCATCAAACTTCTTCCAGATTTGCGGCGCCCAACCGGTGTCCGGCCGGTAGTAGTTCACGCCAAACGGCACGAACGGCTTGCCAGTTTCCGTCACGAACGTCCGCCCATCCGCCGCGACACGGATCTTTGGCAGCGGCTCAGCAAACGCAGCGGCTGCTGCCAAGAAGATGACGATACCAAACTTCACCGGTTGACCTCGTTCACATCCAACCGCTGTACGCTGTGCCCAGCGGGCAGCGCCGTTACTGATAGGAATTCGGTTTTGCGGAGGGGGTTAAAAAGGGGAACCATCTGAGCGTCCGAACTGACGATTCCTGTGTCGATTCGGTCGTGAGTGGCATTCTCTACGTCGGCTGCCCTCACGCTTCCTCCGAATCTGTCTCCGCACCGTATTCCACTTCTCATTTCGATGGCGTTTGTACGCGATTTCCCCATCGTGTCGCAAGGCGATTGTTCCGGTAGCATATACGGACGACACCCGGACACTTGGCCGCTGTGGCGGAGAGCGGGGTAACTACAGTGAAGGTCAGTCCGCGTACCAGTCGCGGGAGCCAGTCGGGAAGTCGTCGTAAAACGGCTCGTAGGTGATCTTGCGTTTGACCGTTGGTGTCGGGGCGCGGGTGTCGGGTGACGTGCCTTCCCACAGGCCGAGGTGACGCAGGATTCTCTCGATCACATCAGCTTCGTCAATGAACGCCACAATTGCCATCAGAGATAGCGTCTCGCGGACTCGGCTTTCATCTCGCTGCCGCATTTCGGGCAAAAGAGTGGGTCCACTTTTTAGATTTTGCGGATGAGATCGCGCCATTTCTTGGGCGGAAGGCGGCAACGAGCGTTGTAGGGCGGTTGCCTTGGATTCGTTGCGGGTTCGGCAGATGGCAAGCGGGACGCTTGCGCTACCACCCGGTTGTGCGTGTTGCTTTCCCTTTGTCGCAAATTGCTTGCAAGGCGAGGCGTAGCTTCGCATGATATGCAAAAGAAGAGGAACAACCATGAAGACAGTTTTCACCAAGATCGAAGGCGCCGTTACCGCCCCGCGCGGATTCCGTGCGGCTGCCATTGCTGCCGGCATCAAGCGGAGCGGCAAACTTGACATGGCCATGATTGTTTCCGACGTGCCCGCCACAGCTGCCGGAACCTTTACGACCAACGAGGTCAAGGCAGCGCCCGTCAAAGTCAGCATGCAACACATCAAGCGTGGCAAAGCTTGTGCCATCGTCGTTAACAGCGGCAACGCCAATGCCTGCACCGGCACCATCGGTCTCATCCACGCCGAGGCTATGGCCGCCGCCGTTGCCCGCCGCATCGGATGCCGCGAGACCAACGTCCTCGTCTGCTCCACCGGCCGCATTGGCGTCCTCATGCCCATCGTCAAGATCGAAGCCGGTATCAAGAAGCTTCTCGGCAGCCTTTCGCCAAACGGTGGCCCGTCCGCCGCGAAGGGCATCATGACGACTGACACGTTCCCGAAGCAGATCGCTATTCGCGTTAAGGCTGGCCGCAAAGTCATTCGTATCGGCGCCATCGCCAAGGGTGCCGGGATGATCGAGCCGAACATGGCGACTATGCTGTGCTTCATCACGACCGATGCCGCCATCCCGCGCGCCGCGCTCCAGAAAGCGTTGCGGACCGCCGTCAACCAGAGCTTCAATCGCGTCACCGTTGATGGCGACACTAGCACCAATGACACCGTCATCTGCCTCGCCAACGGCCTTGCCGGCGAATTTCCGCTGGCGCCGTTTCAGGAGGCTCTCAATTACGTCTGCGTCGAGTTGGCGAAGATGATGGTGCTCGACGGCGAAGGCGTCAGCAAATTCGTCACCGTCAACATCACCGGTGCCGCCAGCGACGCCGACGCCGAGATCGCGGCACGCAGCGTGGCGAACTCGACCTTGGTGAAATGTTGCTGGTGCGGTGGTGATCCGAACTGGGGACGGATTATGGATGCGCTCGGCTATTCGAAGGCGAAGGTGGAAGAGGACTCGGTGGATATCGCATTCAACGGTGTCCCCGCCGTCCGCAACGGCATCGCCGCCCACACACCGCACGCGCGCCTACGGAAGATTGTCGTGGCACCGGCGTTTAGCGTGGACATTGACCTGCATCTTGGCCGTGGGCGCTGCACGATTTACACCTGCGACCTGACCGAGAAGTACGTTACGTTGAACAAAGGCGAGTGAATGTGTGACCGATGGCCAGCCGAATTAGACGACTGTCAGTCGCCTTTTTCTACGACCTTAGGTCGCCTAACAATATGAAAGACGAAACATATTTCTTCGATTGACCACAAGTGTGCCACCAGCCGGATCAACTACGGCGAGTTACTTGTCCGCAATGACAGGTGTTTGTATAGCACAGCGTTACTGCCTTGGAGTCATCAATACCCCAGTAGTAGGGTGTAGTGCAGAGTATTGGCGCAACGACCCTTCTTGATCGTGGTTCCTCTGCAACCCATTTTTCCTGTAACGGTGGTCCGATGCTTTCTAACCGCCTCGGCAACTTCCTTGGTCAAATCGAAATCACCGCGAATGCATTCACTATTGGGACACTTGAACCGAAACACGGACTTGGCGTTGGTGAGATTAACCATGTACTTGAGTCGGTTGCGTTTCTCTCGATTCTCAGAGTCGTGGTATTCGAGTTTAACGGTGAGAGACTTCAACCGTGGAAATTCGTTTTCAAGGCTGGTTGACTTTAGAACCCGCTGCCTTTGCTTCTCTTGATATTCCGCTCTTGGCCCCGTAGGTCTGTGAAATGTGTTTGCCATGTGTGTGGGATTCTACCATGAAAGTCCTTTTTTGTATGCCATTAAAGAAAGATTGGAAATCCGTAATGGGTGTGAAAGAATCGCCAACCAGAAACGGATATCCGCCACGTACCACGTCGGGGATGTGGAGAGAACAACTCCGATCGCCGGCCAACAATGACAAAAGTTAACGCTGGCGCGGCTCGCAGTGGCTGACCTCAAGCGTTGAGACTGTCGAAAAAGTGGTTTTCTGGCGTGGTTTGAGATTATTTCGTGCAGTATCACTGACCTAGGCTACGCGGCGTTCCAAGGAGGAACTCATGCCGCGTTACAAACCGTACGATTATTCCAAGTTGCAGATGGT
>CAIKAP010000071.1 GCA_903825435.1 uncultured Verrucomicrobiota bacterium | reverse complement strand
GCCGACGCCAAGGGCGGAGCATGGTCGCCCATCGTAAAAGTAAGCCGAAGGGCCTCTGGAAAAACTGTTTTCACACCTTCGGCTCGCCATCTCCACTCCAATCGCCATCCACTAAAAGAAGTTTTGCAAGAACGTCTTACGTTATGACAAAGACCATTGCCAAAGTTGGGAACTCACAGGGCATTATCTTCGACACGGCGTTGATGGAGTTGGCACACCTGAAACCGGGCGACGATGTGAATGTCGAAGTCCACGAGGGCGGTACTATCACGCTCACACCGATTCGCCCGCGCCCGTCCAAGCAGGAAGTGTCGCAGATCATCAAGGCGACCATGAAAGATTACGCGCGGGCAATGAAGAAACTCGCATGAGCGTTACGCCCGAGAACTGCTTTCATCTGACAGTGGCTATTGTTCGCGAGATTCACGTGGAAGCCATTGCCAAGTTTGGGGGATCAGATGGTGTGCGGAACATGGCGCTGCTGGAGTCGGCGGTAGCCGCGCCGCAGGCCAGTTACAGGGGTCAATCGGTATACGCTAACATCGCCGAGATAGCCGCGGCTTACCTGTTTTACTTTTGTCGGAACCACCCGTTTATTGACGGCAACAAGCCTACTGCACTGGGTGCCTGCATTGTCTTCCTGCGCCTAAATGGAATCGAACCGAAGCCGGATGCCACGGAATGGGAGGAACTGACTTTGGCCGTTGCCGCCAGTGTGCTGGATCGGGATGAAACGACTGCCCGTTTGCACAAGCTTCTGCCGAAGTCGAGCCGCTGTTGACATGTACGGTGGGGCGTCCCTCAAATGCGACGGTGGTCTGGTATGCTGATTTTTTGTATCAGTCACAAAGTTGGGTTGCGCCCGCCGCGTAATCGCCAAGGTGGAGTGGCACAAGGGAGAGTTATCCCCCCCGCGTCGGATTCATTGTCACCAACCTGAGCCGGTTAGGCAAACGGGTGGTGCGGTTCTACAACCAGCTGGGTATGGCAGAGCAGTGGATCAAAGAAGGCAAAAACGACGTCAAATGGACGCGCCCGTCCTGTCACGATTTTGTGGACAGCCAAGTGAGGTTGCAGCTATTTGTGTTGGCGTACAATCTGGATAACTTTCTGCAGCAGGCAGTGCTGCCCCGAGCGGTACGTTACTGGACGCTGACGACGTTGCGGGATAAACTGATCAAGATCGGAGCGAAGGTAGTGCGCCATGTGCGGCAGGTGATCTTCCGGATGGTGGAAGCACTTGCTATACATGTATAGCAATGCTAAACATGCTCACATGTTAGCCATCCGACTTGAAGTCACAAGCCGCGCAGTTGATCGGCTTGGATGGAATTGTGCGGGACGGAGCGGTACGGGTCACAGGGCGCAAGCGGAGTCCCGGTGTGTGGAATCCAGGACGTAGCATCTGCCCCACTTTCTCCAGTGCGAGAGGGTTCCACTGGTATCTTCGGCGAGAACGGCTACCGTTCCCTTTACCTGCAACTATGGATGTTGATGTTGGTGAAGTGGGGCATTTTGACCAGAAAACCCTGTCAGGGTAGTCGGAAACGAGACTCCGACAAGGCACCGAATCCCTATTTTTAGGGATTCATTGCTGTAGAGCAAGGTGGGCGTACGTTATCAATGGCTACTGGTTTGATTAAGAGGGCGGCTTATCGTGCAAATCTTCGCCTTGAGGGGAAGTGGAGATTGTGGTAATCCACTTGAGAATAAGCGACATATAACGTTTGGCGGGTGGGTGGGTGTTGTGTTCCCAATTACGAATCGAATCGACTGTTACGCCAAACTGCTTCGCCAAGTCGGATTGGAAGATGTGAAGTTCAAGATGGCGCTTTTTCAGGCGATCACCTATAGTTCTTGGTTCTGGGGGAATGACTTGCGTACACTTCCACTTATATGGATATGATGGTCGTGGAACCACGATGTGAATTTCACAAAAAGGCAACGCAAAGGTGTCCGTGCGGGTTCTACGGAGATCCGAAGCGCGAATGCCGGTGCTCTCCTATGATGGTTGAGCGATACTGTAACCGGATTAGCGGCCCGTTGTTCGACCGCATTCTGAAAGTCGCCAATACTATCGCCGACCTTGCTGGCAGCGATCGGATCCAGTCCGATCACATCAGCGAAGCCATCCAATACAGGTCGTTGGATCGCCAGCTATGCTATAATATACTATGAAACCTACTTGCTATAGTCGTCGTGATTTCATCCGCCTGGGCGGCGCCGCAATGGTTGCGGCACATTTGTCACCGTTGCCCACTCCTGACGCCACTGTGGCGATCACGCGTTGCCGCGACTACGGTCCGGAGATGCGGACGGCGTTGGATAAGAGCTTCGAACTGCTCGGCGGCATCGGACGGCTGGTGAAAGACAAAACAGTCACCGTTAAGATCAACCTCACCGGCTGTAGCTTCAAGCGGCGGGTACTCGACCGGCCCGTCGGCGAAACCTATATGACGCATCCCGCAACCACGATGGCGTTGGCCAGCGCGCTGTTCGCCGCAGGAGCACGCCGGGTGCGGTTTGTGGAATCCACTAACCGGCGTCAACCGCTTGAGGCGACGTTGGCGGCAGGGGGCTGGGACGTGCCGGCGTTGCTTGCACTCGGCCGCGTCGAGTTGGAGGATACGCGCAATCTCGGTATCGGCAAAGAATACGCCACGCTGAAAGTGCCGGGCGGCGGTCACTTATTCTCCTTGTTTGAACTCAACCACTCTTACCACGACACGGACGTATTTATATCACTCTGTAAGTTGAAACAGCACGGTGCCGCCGGGGTGACGATGACCCTGAAGAACCTCTTCGGCATTACCCCCAACGCGCTCTACGCCGACGAGTCGCCAGATGAGAATGCCCTCGGAGGGCGATCGCGTCTTCACAACCCCTTTGACGACTTGCTGCCGCCCCGTCAGAACCCGGGGCCGTTCGATCCGCCTGGCGCGACGGATAGGTTCTTCGACTCAGACGATCCCGGACACCGTGTGCCCAGTATTATCACTGACGTGTGTGCTGCACGCCCAATACACCTTGGGATCATAGACGGTATAACGGCCATGAGCGGTGCAGAGGGGCCATGGGCCAATCGCCCGTTGCGCGTGACAACGCCCGGCGTGATTATCGCCGGCTTTGACCCAGTCGCCACCGACACGGTGGGCACTGCAGTGATGGGGTTCGAGAACCCGCGCGCGTCGCGTGGTTCGGCTCCGTTTACGATTTGCGATAATCACCTCTTGCTTACAGAGCAAGCGAAGCTTGGCACTGCGGACCTGTCGCGAATTGAAGTTGTTGGGATGTCGCTAGCGTCCGCTCGATGCCTTCAATACGAATATTAGAGGCGGGTACCAACTCAAAACTGCGGACATTATAGAGGTACCCGAAGGCGTGTTGGTGCTGCATGCATAATCGCGGGCGAAGAAGTGGCTATAGCGCTCGTGTTTTACTTCGAGTGTTTCTGCGTGACGATATCCTTTTGACGCTCCTTGCGACAGAGATCCTTCTCAACGTGGATCGGCTCGCGCGTGAACGGATCCATCTCGGTGTAGTACATCAACGTCGAGTACGTGGACGGCGTCGGCGTGAAGATTTGCACCTGTTCCGGATTGATTTGCAATTGCTCGCTGGTGAACCGCTTCAACTCCATCATCTGCTGCTCCGTGCAGTCGGGATGCGCCGCGATCATGTAATACGTCAAAAACTGCGGCTTCCCAGCCGCGCGCGACAACTCGTCGAACTTTTTCTTGAACCGAAGCAAATCCGCCGTGCCCGGCTTGCCCATCTTGCTCAACACAAAATCTTCCGTGTGTTCCGGCGCCACCTTCAACTGCCCGGAGACATGATGCGTCACCAACTCACGCAAATACTCGTCGCCATGCTGCCGGTCGCTCAACACCATGTCGTACCGGATCCCCGACGCGACAAACACCTTCTTCACCCCTGGCAACTGGCGCACCTGCCGCAAGACATCCACAATCGGCCGGTGATTGACCGGCATCTGCGGACAGACATTCGGGAAAATGCACCGTTTCTTCGGACAGGCGCCGTGCTGGAGCTTGTGGTCGCACTCGAACCCGTACATGTTGGCCGTCGGCCCGCCGAGATCGTGGATGTTGCCCTTGAACTGCGGATGTCGCGTGAGTTGTTCCGCCTCGCGCACGATGGACGCCGCGCTGCGCGAACGGATCGTGCGCCCTTCGTGCACGCCGATCGCGCAGAAGTTGCACTCGCCGTAACAGCCCCGGTGCGTCGCGATGGAAAACCGGATCGTCTCCAGCGCCTTGACCGGTCCCTGCCGCTCGTAAAACGGATGTTGCGCCCGTTCGTAATCGAGCGCATAAATCGCGTCAAACTCCGCCTGCGTCTCGCCCGGTGCAGGCGGATTCTGCACCAGCCACCGGTCGCCGTGCTGCTGACACAATCCCTGTGCGCTGACCGGGTCGTTGTTCCGGTAAAACGTGTGAAACATCTCGATGAACGCCGCCTTGTCCTGCGCCACCGTCTCGTAACTCGGCAACTCCAGGTACCCGTCGCGTTTCTCCTTCGCGATGTAACACAACCCGCGCACCGCCCGCGGATCGGTCCCGTCGCGCAACGCCTTGGCAAACTCCAGCGCCGATTTCTCCGCCATCCCGTACAAAATGAAATCCGCCTTCGCATCAAACAGCAACGACCGGCGCACCGAGTTCGACCAGTAATCGTAATGCGGTACCCGGCGCAGACTCGCCTCAATCCCGCCAAGCACAATCGGCCGCGCCGGCTTCGAGAAGCGCCGGATCAGGTTCGTGTAAACAATGCTCGCCCGGTCCGGCCGCCGATTGTTCACACCGCCCGGCGTGTAATCGTCGCTCTTCCGGCGTTTCTTCAACGCCGTGTAATTCGCCACCATCGAATCGATGCACCCGGCCGTTACGCCCCAAAACAACCGCGGTTCCCCCAACCGCCCAATGTCTGCCTCACCCGGCTGCGCGATCACGCCCACGCGAAACCCGGCGTTCGTCAGCAGCTTCCCGATCACTGCCACGCCGATATACGGACTGTCAATGTAGCTATCGCCGCTGACCAGGATGACATCGAGCCCAGCCCAGCCCCGGCGTTCCATTTCCTCCCGCGTAGTCGGCAAAAACATGCCGTCACTATAGCTCAACTTGAGTTTCTTGGCGCGGGATTCCTTGCATTTTACGGCAAACCTGTCACAATGCAGCCCGCTCTACGGCAACCAAGAGGTCCGCGCTTCTTGTCCGGGTTCAAAGCCTGTCCTTTGACTCCTGTGTTAACATCGGCAGGAATGTAGCCGAAAGGATCGTCAAATGGACCAGATCGTCAATGTCGAAGGGACTGTCACCAAAGTGCTGCCCGGCACGATGTTTCACGTCGAGATGGGTGAAGGGAAACATCAAGTCTTGGCTCATATTTCCGGTAAGATGCGCAAGCGCTGGATCCGCATCAACGTCGGTGACCGCGTCAAAATGGAAATGACTCCCTACGACGTCAGCAAAGCCCGCATAGTCTATCGGCTTTCCTAAATCGCCCTCGCCGACTTGATCGCCCACCGCAACTTTGCCGAACTGGAGCGGGGATTGTCATGCCGTTCTGCCGGTGATGGACGGATGACTTCGCGGGCGATGTCTTCGTAAACGCCATCGCGCAGCCCAGCCTCGAAGGCTTTCTTCACCCTCCGATCCTCACCGGAGTGAAACGTCAGAATCGCGACCCGGCCACCGGCATTGAGACATGCCGGCAGGTTCCGCAGAAATGTACCGAGCGCCGTGAACTCTTCATTGACCGCAATCCGCAATGCCTGGAACACGCGTCGTATGGAATCCTCGCGTTCCTCGTCGAGAACTCCTCCCGGCAACGCATGGCGGATTGCCTCCGCCAATGCCCGCGTCGTGGCAAACTGCTTTCCGGCAAGCGCCGCCCCCAGCAGCTCTGCGCGCGGCTCGTCCGTATTTTCCACCAGCAACTCCACTAACTTACCGGCAGCGGTGCGCTCCAGCAGCACCGACGCCGGTTGGCCGCGTTGCGGGTTCATCCGCATGTCGAGCGGCCCGGCGAACTTTACCGAGAAACCGCGCGACGGATCATCAATCTGCATCGAGGAAACGCCAAGATCAGCCAGAATCATATCCATACCGGCAAGCTGCTCAGTCGCCAGAATCTTTGGCAGCCCGGCAAAGTTGCTGCGGTGCGCGACAAAACCCGGTCCGGCAAGTCGCGCCTCAGTCTTGAGTAATTCAATCGGATCAACGTCCAGTCCGATGAGACGTCCGCCCGGCTGGATTCTGGCGAGGATTTCACGAGCGTGCCCGCCGTAGCCGAGGGTGCAGTCAACCGCGATCTCGCCCGGCTGCGGTTTGAGCACGTTGAGAATCTCCGCCACCATGATCGGCCGGTGCGTGCCGGCAGGTGTCTTGCCAGAAGCCACAACCTTTGCAATCGTTTCAGGATAGAGTTCTGGATTACGCTCCTTGTACTTGTCCTCGAACCGGCGCGGATTTTTCCCCGAATACCGGGGGCGGCGACGATGTGGTGTGGCCGGGGTGGGGGAGTCGGTCATAACTCGTTGTACTTTTTGTTCGAGCCGCGGGCTTTGGCTACCGGGTACCGGAGTTCGTTCTTCGCCAGCTTCGCCCGCATAGCGTCGGCGAGGTTGATGTCGAGGTTGTCTGCTAACTCGAACAGCAATAGCGCCACGTCCGCGATTTCGCTGCCGACTTCGTCGCGGCGTTCCCGCGCTCGCTGTTCCGACTGCTCCGTGCTTTGCCAGACAAAATGTTGAAGGAGTTCACCCGACTCGGCAGCGATGGCGACGGCCAGCTCTTTGGGTGCGTGGAACTGCATCCAGTCGCGCGCATCCCGGAAGGCGCGGATTTCGGAGGTAAGCGATTCGATAGTGTTGTTCATGGCTGTCATCCAGTCTCAATTTCTCCCACATCTCCGGCACGCTGCCAAGCGCAGGATTCGCTTCGACTTCGGCAAAGCCCTCATCGTCTAATGATTTTTTGAAGTGAACCCGCCGTTCGACCGCGACTGCCGAGGCACTCTAGCAACCGATCACGTCAATACAGCGGTCATGACCACAGACGCGCGTAGACATAGGCGATCGCCTCACTTGTCATCGTGCGGAACCCTTCGCTGCTGCGCCACCAATGCACCGGGTCGTAACTGCGCGGCCGTATTGCGATCACGCCGACACGACAGCGCGGTTCCACCACCCGCATGAACAGCAACCGCGTCCGCCGTGCGTGCGGCCCAGATGTCATCACCGTCAGATTCGTTTCCGTGTCACCATGACTATCGAGCCAGTCCCGCAACGCCGACGCCGACGTGTACGTGCGGTCGCGCATCACCTTCGGAGCCGGTACCGCGACGACCTCGTTCGTGCCTAGGCCGAGCCGCAACAACGTGGCTGCGCCCGCCTCGGCAAATGTCCGGTACTCCGACAGCGGCGCGCCCTTGTCAATCGGCCCGCCTGTGACGAAACAGCGTTGGTAATGATGGCTGCGGATTTCCGCGACAGCCGAGCGCGCGATGTCATCGTTGACCCAGCCTTCCACGACGAGCGACCCGCCCGCGAGCGGCTCGACCGGCGCGAGGAACGGATACACCGTCTTCACCGCGCCCCATGCCAGCCCCGCCGCCAGCAACGCCAGCAGCAGCCAGCCGCGCCACGTCGGCACCCGGCACTCGCGCCGCCGGAATAATTGGAATGAAACTGTCATCTCCTTTACGGACGAGGTGATAGGCCAAACCCCACCGCATTGCAAGCGCCTCCGGAACAAAGCCGGAACATGATGATGCAATGAAACCAATTTACAGCGCCTGCGAGTTGTGAAAGATTGACCGCATGAAGATTGAATCTCTCCACATCGGCATGAAGGTCCGGCACCCGCAATACGGACTCGGTACCGTCAAGACCATCGGCGAACACAGCGCGGACATTCATTTTGACGACGGGCTAAAAACCATCGCGCCCGATCAATCCGATCTCCAGCCCGCCGACGCCCAGGTCGCCGTCACCGGTCTGACCATCCCGCTCGGGCAATTCGTCGCGCAGACCGCGGCGGCGATTGTGGACGAACTCGGCATCGAGAAGCCCGACGAATCTACCGACCTCCTTGGCGCCCGTTGGCACACCGGCAAACTGGTGCTCCATCCCGCTGATCCCAGCCTGACGCCCAAGGAAGTGCCGCTGGAAGTGTTCTTCCACAAGATCGTCATGCTCCGCAACAACCTCCGGGTGCTCGAACAGAAGATCAACGGCCACGAGAAGCTGACCGACGCCGACAAAGTCGAGATGCAGCAGTACATCACCCGCAGCTACGGTTCGCTGACCACCTTCAACCTGCTCTTCAAGAACAAGCCTGACCAGTTCGGCGGCGCCACTGCCAACTGAAGTGATATAATGTGCGGCAACAATGAGCAGTTTCTTTTTCAAACTCGGCAAGCGGATGGCGCCGGCTGTCCTCAAGACCCAGTGGCTTTACCAGAGCGCGGTGGGCGATGCGACCGACGTGATACGCGCCGAGTACCAGATGGGATGTCAATTAGCCGCCAGCTTTCAGGGAGCGGTCCGGCTCGATGGCGACCCCGCAGTCCGGCAGTTGCTCGATACGCTGGAACGCCGCATGGTGCCGTGCATGCGGATACCAGAACGCCGGTTCGCTGTCCGCTGTGTGCTGGCGGCCGATACCAACGCATTCGCCTTGCCCGGCGGCTTCGTTTATGTCTCGCGCCCGCTGCTTGAACTTTGCCGGTTCGATCCGGACGAAATCGCGTTTGTTGTCGGCCATGAAATGGCGCACGTGATTCACCGGCACGCTGCCGACCGCGTCTTCGCGTTGACCGTGACCAACTTCGCCGCACGTCTTGTTATGGCCAATAGCTCGGTGATGACACGCATCGCCGCCAAGCTGGTTGCGGAAGGTTATTCGCGCAGCCAGGAATTGGAGGCCGACAAGTACGCCGTGCTCCTGACCCGGGCCGCGCAATTCAACCCGCAGTCTGGCATCACCCTGTTGCGTCGCTTGCAGGACCTGAGTCGTCAACCCAGCGGACTGGCACAGTTCTTCGCATCGCACCCGCCATTCGCGGAACGGATCGAGAACCTTCAGCGGACACTGGCCGCTTGATGCCCGAGGGTGGCCGACTATGTCTGGTCGCTAGCGGACTACCCCCAACCGGTAACTGACCACCCCTCAATGGTCGCCGACTACCTGCCGGCGGTGGTCGATTATACCCAGAAGGTAGTCAACGATGTTCCACCGGTAGTGCACCACCCTCCATCGGTTGTGGACTACAATCTGCATATAGCCGACTACCAGCCACACATGGTTGACCACCGGCTACACATAGTCGACCACTGAAAAACGGTAGTCATCCACCGAAAAACGGTAGTGAACTACTGAAATTCAGTGGTCAACTACCCAAAATCGGTGGTCATCTACCTCCAAACGGTAGTCCACCACTGAAAAATGGTAGCTGACTACCAAAAATCAGTAGTCGACCACTGAAAATCGGTAGTCCACCACCAAAATTCGATAGTCGACCATTGAAAATCAATCGACGACTACCCAAAATCGGTCGACGTCTGCCGAAAATCAGTGGTCATCGACCCAAAAACAGTAGTCGTTGACCCAAAAACGGTCGATGCCGACCGAAAAACGGTCGATGCCGACCGAAAAACAGTCGACGTCGATTGAAAATCGGTCGAGGGGACTGGAAATCGGTCGACGGGGACTGAAAATCAGTCGTCGTCCACCGAAAAACGGTCGTCGTCGACCCAAAAACAGTCAATATCGACCCAAAATCGGTCAACGTCGGTCGAAAATCGACCGATGCCAAAGCATTTAAGGCCCTAAATTATAGGGATTTGCGAGGTTTTATGCTCCGGCAATCCCTGAACGACGTCATGAAGTAGCAGGGCGGTCATTTCCGGCTGATTTTTGGGTGGGGCTGGAGGACAAGCTCAGGCCTAGGCAGTCCAAGCCGAGCGCCGACACGCGCCGACCGCTGTTCCCGAGTGCTCGTGTTTTCAGGTTGCGCCGTTCGTCAATCCAAGGTTGCTGAATGTCCGACGCTGAACTGCTCGCACCGGTGATGCAGATTTTCCAATCAATCAACCCGCACCGTCGAACACACCGGACCAGCAAGCCGAGCGGAGCGAGACGCCACACCGTCGTTGGTGTGGCAACTGATACCTTCTACGCCGGTGGTCTGAGGGGATATACCGATTGTCCACCCGTACCGGATTGCCGACGATGTGCTTGGCAATGTCGAATGGTTGCGGTAGAGTCAGGCGTCATGAGCATGGAGCAACTGTTGCGACAATACCGCGCTGAGATTCTGCGCCTCGCTGCCAAGCATGGTGCGCTGAATGTTCGCGTGTTCGGTTCAGTTGCGCGCGGAGAAGCGACCGACCGCAGCGACGTGGATTTTCTCGTCGAGGCCGCGCCACGTCACTCACGATTCTTCCCGGGCGGTTTGGTCAGTGATTTGGAGACTCTACTGGGAAGACGTGTGGATATTGTCGAACCGGAAGGTTTGCACCCATTGATCCGCGAGCAGGTGCTCAAGGAAGCCCAGCCATTGTGAAAGACGACCGCGTCTATCTCGATCACGTCCAGCAATGCATCACTCGCATTGAACAGTACACGGCGGCAGGCCACGAGGCATTCGCCGCCGACACTAAGACGCAAGACGCCGTGCTCCGCAATCTCCACACCATGGCCGAGTCCACCCAACGCCTCTCCGCGCCGTTGAAGGCGCGTCATCCCGAAGTCGAATGGGCCGCCATTGCCGGGTTCCGCAACGTGCTCGTGCATGATTACCTCGGCATCAACCTGAATCGCGTTTGGGAAATCGTTGAAAGCGACCTACCAGATTTGAAACCCCACGTCGCCGCGATGCTCGCCGAGCTGGGCACGCCGTAGTCACCCGCCGGTTTGTGCAGTGTCGCGAGTTGACCCCTGCTACCACGGGCAGGGAGTTGTCAATACTATGGACTGACCTCTTTATATACTATGGACTGACCCCTTTATGACCCCTTTACCCTTATTATTGTTAAAGAAAACTTTATAACCCGAAGTTATCCTTGAGACGACGGATTCTGGCTTCCTTGTCTTTCTCAGGCTTTGCTAAAGAAACTTTCTCATACAATTCATCAAGTTCTCTCTCCCACTCACCGGGAATGTATGTTGATATACCCTTCAGCCAACACCCATCTTCAGGATCTATCGACTCCCAAAAAGAATACACCACTTTATTCTGACTGCGAACTGTCAAACTATGACGTCTCATCATGCCGTCACTTTGCCTAGTTTCGTATTCCCGTCGTATTACTAATGTGGACGTATCACGGACGCCCTCTTTTGCAAGAAACTCCACCTTTTCGTTTATCTTTCGCTTCTCCGCTTGCCGTCGCCGCCCTTCTGCAAGTCGTTTCAATTTTTGCTCCTCAGAAGAGAAAACATCCAAAAATCGTCCTAACATAAAGGGGTCCTTAGTATTGATAAGTTTCAGTAGTTGCCGTGTGCGTCTTCATAGTTTCAAACGTTGGCGCAAAGCAGTTTCGATCAGCGTCATTTCGGAGGCGGTCAATGTGCCGCAACAGCGCATCAACTTCGCTGCTGAAACCGATTGGATTTGTTGGAGGTGAAACGCGCCCTTCTGGAGAAACGGCTTGGGAATGGCGATCTCCCACTGATTACCGCACAACGCCGTAGTATGGAGAACGACGGTTACCAAGGCGAGTTCGTTATCAGCGGGAGCAGGTGTCAGAACCAATGCAGGCCGGACTTTGGCGGCGAGACCGAAGTCAATTTGCCAGACTTCACCGCGTTGGGCGTTTGGCATCTTCCTGCTCCATCGTATCCAGCAACTGTGCACTCTCGACGGCGGCGGCGTTGCAGACTTCGATGCATTCCTGCTCCTCGATGTCGCGAAGGCAGGTCGCCACCGCGGTGCGTTCGTCAGGCCGCAGCTTCGGCAGTTCTTTGATTATCTCGGCTACGCTCACGGTTGTACTTTACGCCGCATCGTTTCCGCGCTCAAGCTTGTTTCTTCACTTCCTTCGCCCATGCGTCTTTCATGGTGATCGTTCGATTGAATATGAGCTTGGCTGGCGTGGTGTCTGAGTCGAGCGAGAAGTATCCCAATCGTTCAAACTGATAGCGTGCATCTGGTGTCGCCAACTTCACGCTTGGTTCGGCTTTGCAAGTTACAACTTCCAGCGAATGGGGGTTGATGTTCTTCTTGAAGTCGCCGTCGGCGTCGGGTTCGGCGGCGGTGAAGAGGCGGTCGTAGAGGCGGCATTCGGCGTCAATGGCGTGCGCGGCGCTGACCCAGTGAATTGTGCCTTTAATTTTCCGGGAAGATGTCGTGCCGCCGGTCTTGCTGTCGAGGTCGGCGGTGCAGCGGAGTTCCACCACCTTGCCGGTGGGGTCTTTGATGACTTCGTCGCACTTGATGATGAAGGCGTATTTCAGGCGGACTTCGCCACCGGGTTTTAGGCGGAAGAATTTCGGGGGCGGGACTTCGGCGAAGTCGTCTTGTTCGATCCAGAGTTCGCGACTGAATGGGAGTTTGCGGGTGCCGGTGGCTGGGTCTTCGGGGTTGTTGATGGCGTCGAGTTCTTCGTGGTGGTTTTCGGGGAGGTTGGTGATGACAACTTTGAGGGGGCGCAGGACGGCGAGGCGGCGGAGGGCGCGGCGGTTGAGGTCTTCGCGGATGC
>CAIKAP010000070.1 GCA_903825435.1 uncultured Verrucomicrobiota bacterium | reverse complement strand
GGCCGACGCCAAGGGCGGAGCATGGTCGCCCATCGTAAAAGTAAGCCGAAGGGCCTCTGGAAAAACTGTTTTCACACCTTCGGCTCGCCATCTCCACTCCAATCGCCATCCACTAAAAGAAGTTTTGCAAGAACGTCATATGTGTCACCATTCAGCTTCTGAGGTGCCGTTGGTGGTGGCACCGCCGCGGCGGGCGGCGGGGAGGTAGGCTTCTTCGGCGTAGTCGCGGACCATGCGGGCGGTGGAGAATCGGGGGAGGACGGCGGCGATGGATGCTTTCATGTGCTTGATCCATTCGGTTGGGATGCCGTCGGCATCGCGCTGGTAGTATAGGGGGGCAATTTTGTTTTCGAGGATGTCGTAGAGGGATTGGCTGTCGTCATGATCTTGCTGGTCTTCGTTTGGATTTTCGTGGTGGTTGCCGATGGTCCAGCCGGCGTCGGGGTTTTGGACTTCGCACCACCAGCCGTCGGCGATGGAGAAGTTGATGCCGCCGTTGACGGGGGCTTTCATGCCGCTGGTGCCGCTGGCTTCGTGTGGGCGGCGTGGGTTGTTGAGCCAGATGTCAACGCCTTGGACGAGCATGCGGGCGACGCGCATGTTGTAGTTTTCGAGGAAGACGATGTGGCCGCGGAGGTCGCTGTGGCGGGAGATATCGAAGATGCGGCGGATGAGTTCCTGGCCGGGTTTGTCGGCGGGGTGTGCTTTGCCGGCGAAGAGGATCTGGATGGGGCGGTGGGAATTCTTGAGGATGGCGCGGAGGCGGTCGAAGTTGCGGAAGAGGAGGTCGGCACGTTTGTAGGTGGCGAAGCGGCGGGCGAATCCGATGGTGAGTGAGTCGGGGTTAAGGAGGGAGTCTATTTCGCGGAGTTCGTCGGGGGAGCAGCCGTGGCGGGCAAGTTGGGTACGGACGCGACGTCGTGTGAATCCGACGAGGTTTTCTTTTTGGAGGCAGTGGACTTCCCAGAGTTCGGCGTCGGGGATGTTGGCGACGCCGCGTTTCCAGAAGATGTCGTCCATGAGGTTTTGTCGCCAGGCGGGGGTGAGGTAGCGGTCGTAGAGGTCGGCCATTTGCCAACCGAGCCAGGTCTGGGTGTGGACGCCGTTGGTGATGGCTTTGACGGGCTGGTCGTCGGGTTTGGCGGTGGGGAAGATGTGGCGCCACATGTTGCTGGAGACTTTGCCGTGGAGTTGGCTGACTCCGTTGCAATAGCTGGAGAGGTGGATGGCGAGGACGGTGAGGCTGAAGGGTTCGTTGGGGCGGCCGGGGTGGGATTGGCCGAGTTCGATGAGTTTGTCAATGTCGGCGCCGGCTTCGTCGCAGCATTTCTTGAAGTATTTGCGGATGAGTCCGGTGTCGAAGGCTTCGTTGCCGGCGGGGACGGGTGTGTGGGTGGTGAAGACGGAGTTCTTAGCGATTTCTTTGCAGGCGACGGGGAAGCTGATGCCTTGTTTGACGAGGGCACGGATGCGTTCGAAGCCGAGGAAGGCGCAGTGACCTTCGTTCATGTGCCAGCAGGATGGTTCGATGTTGAGGGCTTGGAGGACGCGGACGCCGCCCATGCTGACGAGGATTTCCTGGCAGATGCGCATTTCGCGGCCGCTGACGTAGAGTTGGCCGGTGATGGGGCGGTCGGCGGGTTCGTTTTTGGGGAGGTCGCTGTCGAGAAGGAGGGTGGGGACACGGCCGACTTGGGAGAGCCAGACGCGGACGTGGACGTCGCGGCCGGGGAATGGGACACTAATGGTGAGTTGGTGTCCGTCGTCGCCGAGCAGGGGCATGAGGGGGAGGCGGAAGAAGTCGTAGGCAGGGTAGAAATGTTGTTGGCGTCCGTCGGGTTCGATTTCCTGTTCGAAGTATCCGTGTTTGTAGAGTGGTCCGATGGCGATGAAGGGGAGGCCAAGGTCGCTAGCGGATTTGCAGTGGTCGCCTGAGAGGATGCCGAGGCCGCCGGAGTAGGTGTGGAGGGATTCGTGCCAGCCGAACTCAGTGGAGAAATAGACGAATGGGCCGCCTTCGTAGTTGGGGTAGTTCTGGTTGAACCACGTGGAGGCGGTGGGTTTCATGTAGGCGTCGAATTCGCGGAGGACGCTGTGGTACATCGTGAGGAAGATTTCGTCCTCGAGGAGTTCCTCCCAGTGGTGCGGTTCAATGTTGATGAGGAGTTCGACGGGGTTGCGGTACATTGCCCATAAGCCGGGCTGGATGTGGCTGAACATGCGGCGGGCGTGCGGAGTCCATGTCCACCAGAGGTTGTAGGCGAGTTCACGGAGGCGGGAGACTTCCTTGGGCAGTTCGATGTCGGCGAGTTGGATGGAGTTGAAGTGGTAGGAAAGTTTGTGCATGTCGTAATTAGTGGTTGGCGATGATCTCGTCCACGTTGACGCCGCGGAGTTGGAAGAGGCGGCGGACGGCGTCGTCAATGAGGTTGTTGGGGCAGGAGGCGCCGGCGGTGATGCCGATGGAGACGGAGCCGTCGGGGAGCCAGTTCTCGGTGAGGACTTCCTGTTGTTTGTGGAGGTTGAAATGGCGGATGGCTTTGGTGGAGAGGATTTCGCGGGCGTTCTTGATGAAGAAGGTGGGGACGCAGGCTTCGCTAAGTTCGGCGAGGTGAGAGGTGTTGGAGGAGTTGTAGCCGCCGACGACAATCATCATGTCGAGGGGTTCTTTGAGGAGGTGGATGAGGGCGTCTTGGCGTTCCTGAGTGGCGCCGCAGATGGTGTCGAACATGCGGAAGTGTTGGTCGAGCACGGCGGCTCCGTAGCGGTCGAGCATGGCTTGGCGCAGCTTGCACTGGATTTCCTCGGTCTCGCTGCGGAGCATGGTGGTCTGGTTGGCGACGCCGATGGAGACGAGGTCACTGTCAGGATCGAAGCCGGGGGAGTGTGCGCCTTGGAAACGGCAGAGGAATTTCTGTTTGTCGCCGCCGTGGCGGATGTAGTCACAGAGGTAGTCGGTCTCGGAGACGTTGAGGATGACGAGGTAGTGGCCGCCTTCGATGGCGATGGTGCGGGAACTGGTGGCGAGGGTCTCCTCGTGTTTGGATTTGCCGTGGATGATGGAGGTGAAAGTTTCTTTGGCGTTTTGGGTGACGCGTTTCCAGACGCTCATCACGTCGCCGCAGGTGGTGTCAACGAGTTGGCAGCCTTTGGTCTTGAGGATGTTCATGATCTCGACCTGCGCGCCGAAGGCGGGGATGATGACGACGTCGTCGTCGGTGAGCTGGTCAATGTCGGCGCTTTTGTGTGGGCCGGAGAGGAACTTGATGCCCATGGCGAGGAGCTGGTCGTTGACTTCGGGGTTGTGAATGATTTCGCCAAGGATGTAGATGTCGCGGTCGAGGAAAACTTTTCGGGCGGCGTAAGCGAGGTCTATAGCGCGTTCGACGCCGTAGCAGAAGCCGAATTCCTTGGCGAGTCGGACGGTGAGACCGGCTGCTTCGAGCATGCTGCCGCGTTGGCGGAGTTTCTCGACGATCTGGCTTCGGTAATGTTGCTCGACCTGTTCGCGCACCGCTTCCATGATGTCCGGGCGGCGGAGGTTGACGCGAGTGGGTTTGGTTGTGCTTTCGGCGCTCATGGACGTTGGCATATCTACTTCAATGCCCCGTGTGTTTCAACCAAAACAACCGGGGTCAGATTTGGGGCGAGGCAACTTCGTCTACGGGAAGGACGATTGCTGTTTCGATCTCAGCGCGTTCTTCGCGGGTGATCGGTGCAAGGAAGGTGGCAGTGGCGTTTTCTTCCAACTGGGTGGAGTTCTTTGCGCCTGCGAGGGCGACGGAGACACCGACGTGATGAAGAACGAACTTGATGGCGAGTTGGGAGAGATGAAAGCCGTGACGCTGGGCAATGGACTTGAGGCGCTGGACAATCTCCACGTTGCGATCGAACTCGGTACGGTTGGCAGGAGTGAGCCAGTTATTACGGATGTCGTTGACGTCGAAGCGGGCTTGTTTGTCGTACTTGCCCGACAACAGGCCGCGAGCCAGCGGGCCGCGCGCGACGAAGGCGATGCCGCGGGCGCGGCAGTAGGGGAGGAGTGTCTGTTCGACCCGGCGGTCGAGAAGGTTGTAGTTGGCTTGGACGACGGCGAGGTTGCGGTGTGAGTCGAAGTTCTCGACCATTTCGAGGTCGTTGGTGGAAATGCCGAAGAAACGGATCTTACCCTGGCGCTGAAGCCACTCGAAGGCGTCCAGGATTTCCTGCCAGCGGGTGGTGCGCCATAGGTGGCATTGGTAGAGGTCAATGTAGCTGGTCTGCAGACGCTGGAGGCTCGTGTCGCAGGCCCGCAAGATGTAGTCGCGAGATTCGTTGATGGTGCGGCGACCCTCGGTGTCGTGCCAGAACCCGACCTTGGTAGCGACATAAACGCGCTCGCGGCAGGCGAGTTCTTTGAGCGCCTTGCCGAGGACCTCCTCGCTGTGTCCCCAGCCGTACATGTCGGCAGTGTCGAAGAAATTGATTCCGAGATCCACAGCGCGCTTGATGGTGGTAACTGATTCGGCGTCGCTGATGCCGGTCCAGCCGTCAGGTTTACCGTCGATGGTGATCGCCCCGCCGAACTGCCAGCAACCCAGCCCTACCAAGCTCACGCGCCAACCCGTTTTCCCGAAAAACCGATGTTACATGTTACTGTTCCAGTACTCTAACCGGCGGCGCTTGGCAAGCCGTCTTCTTTCATTTGACCCTGTGGCACGGTTGTGGCACGGTGCCGAACCAACGGTGACTACCTTCCGACGAACAGGCAAGTTTCTTGGCTCCTTAAGCTTGGCGGTCGCACTGCTGACTATCGTGGCAGCGGTGCTGACCGTGGCGACCTTTTACGAATCGCGCACCTCGACGCAGGCGGTGACCATGCAGGTCTATCGAAGCTGGTGGTTCAACGTCCTACTTGGTGTGCTTGGTCTGAACTTGGCGTTGGCGGCGGCGTTGCGCTGGCCGTGGAAACATCACCAGATTGGGTTCGTCGTCACACACGGCGGGCTGATTCTGATCCTCGGCGGTTGCAGCGCAGCGTTTCATTTTGGCACCGAAGGAATGATCGGGCTGCGCGTCGGCGAACCGCCCAGCAACGTTGTTCAACTCGAGGATCGAGCCCTCATCGCCATGACCCCGGAGGGAGGACAGACTTTCAAAGAGACGCTTCGCGTGGATCGTTGTGGGGTGCATCCAAAAACGATGGCCTTGCCGGGCGGGCTGCGGGTGACGCTGGATGAGTTCTGTCCGAATGTTGCGACCGAGACGGTCGTGCGCGAAGGCGGCGCGGAATGGAATCCCGCTGTTCAAGTCTGCTGGCAGAGCAAGACGACGGAACAGGATCTGCATCAATGGCTGTCCGCCGAGTCACCCCAAATCGTCAACGTCGCCTTCGTCGTCGCCAGCGACGCCGCGCAACTGGCGCAGATCACCAACGCGCCTCCCGCCGGTGCGGTGAAAGAGGTGCGGTTGGTCGTGGTGCTGAAAAAGGATCGGCTCGATGTGCCGGTGGTGGGCAATGTGGACAAGTACCTCGCGGTGCCGGGCACGGAGATTACGGCGCGCATCCAGAATTACTGGCCGGATTTCCGGATGAACGACAAACACGAGATTGTCAGCGCCTCCGAGGAGCCGAACAATCCGGTTGCACTGGTGTTGCTGAAACGCGGCGAGAGCGCGGAACGCTGGTTCGTGTTCGGCAACCCGGAGATGCAGCCGATGTTGCGTGAGCGAAAGGGGACGCCGATCGAGGTGCAGATGCAACTGCTGGTGCCGCTCGGTCGTTCGCAACTGACGCTGGTGGCGCGGCTCGGTTCGGCCGGTTTGTATTTCACGGCGCAGACCAAAGACGGATTAAAGTCCGGGCCGCTGGCCATAGGGCAGACGATGGAGACTGGTTGGATGGACGCGCAGTTGACTGTCGAGCGTTTCTTGACCAACGCAGTGATGGCCGAACAGGTGGTGCGTTTGCCGGAGGACGCGGAACAAAGCCAGTCCGCTCTGCGCGTGACCGTGCATGGCGACGGCGCGCCGCGCGGCGAGTGGTTGCTGTTCGGCAAGCCGATCCTGTTGCACTCCGGCGGCAAGCCGATGCACCTGGCGTTCGCGTGGGATTCGATGCGGTTGCCGTTCACTGTGGCGCTGGAGGACTTCGTCGTCGAGCGCGACGAAGGCAGCCAGAGCATCGCCGGCTGGACCAGTAAGGTGCGGTTCACCGATGCCGCGACCGGCGAGGAGAAACGCGCGGACGTCTGGATGAATCATCCAGCCGTGTTCAAGAGCTATAAGTTTTCGCAAGCCTCGTGGAACCCACAGGACTTGAAGTACACGGTCCTCCAGGTTAAGAAGGACCCGCTCTGGGTGATCGTGTTAACATGGGGCGGTTCCGGTTTGACGATTCTTGGCATCGGCCTGATGTTCTATGGACGACGGTGGGTATGACGATTATGAAACGAATGTTGCTGTTGCTGTTTTTTCTCGCGTCGGCGGCGTTTGTCTCCGGCCAGGAACTGGATTTCTCACTGTTGAAGACGCTAGCGGTCCAGAAGGACGGACGCAAGAAGCCGCTGGACACCGTTGCCAACGAAACCATCCAGCGCATCACGGGCAAGGTCTTCGTGAAGGACCCCGACACGGGTCGCAAGCTGGAGGCGATTGAGTTGTTGCTGAGCATGTGGATGCAGACGCGCGACTGGTTGAAGGCGCCAGTCATCTACGTCGGGCACCAGCCGTTGAAGGTGCAACTGGGATTACCGGTCGAGCAGAAATATTTCTCCTATGAACAACTTCGTGCGCCGGCGCTGGACGCGATCCTCCAGCGCGTCGCCAAAAAATCCGATGGCCAGCAGAAACCGCAACTGACCCGCGACGAACGCGAGGCCAGCGCCGTCGCCGAGCGGATGCGTTTTCTCGGCGACGTTCTTGGGTTGGAGTCGCTCGCCATCGTGCCGCATTCGAGCGACGAGAAAGGGCAGTGGGAGCCGGTCCCCAAGAGCGGCCCGATCAAGGAACGCGTGGACGCCTTGCGTGCCGCGTTCGTGCAGCGCGACCCGGCCGCGTTGCTTACGGCATCGCGCGAACTGGAGGCGGCGTTGCGCGTGCTCGGTCCGAAGGTCTACCCGGGCCGCGAGAAGCTTGCGCGCGAAGTTCACTACAACAGTTTCCATCCGTTCCGCAAAGCGGAGTACTTGTACGGCCTGGCGTTCGTGCTGCTGTTAGCGACGTGGCCGATGCGCAGTCGCGCTGGTTACTGGGTCGCCGTGGCCGTGTTCGCTGCCGGCGTGGCGGTGCATGGATATGGGTTCTACCTGCGCATTCTGATCTCGGGGCGGCCGCCGATCACTAACATGTACGAGTCGGTTATCTGGGTCAGTTTTGGCGCGGCTCTGTTCGCAATCGTGTTGGAGGCGATCTACCGTCCGCGCGTCTATCTCGCTGCCGTCGCGCCGATTGCTACGGTGATGCTGGTGCTGGCCGACATGTTCCCCGCCGTGATGGACCCGAACATCGGGCCGCTGGTGCCGGTGCTGCGGGATAATTTCTGGCTGACCGTCCACGTGCCTGCGGTGACGCTGGGCTACTCGGCGTTTGCGGTGGCGATGGCGCTCGGACACGTCGCGCTGGCGTACTACGTGTTCAAGCCGGAGGCGCATGAGACGATTCATCGGCTGGAGCATTTCATTTACCGTGCAATGCAGGTGGGCGTGCTGCTGCTGGCGGCGGGCACGATCCTCGGGGGCATCTGGGCGCACTACGCTTGGGGCCGGTTCTGGGGATGGGACCCGAAGGAGACGTGGGCGTTGATTTCGCTGTTGAGCTACGTCATTCCGTTGCATGGTCGGCTGGTCGGCTGGCTGCACGGATTCGGCTTGAGCGTGGCGAGCGTGATCTGTTTCCTGACGGTGTTGATGGCGTGGTACGGCGTGAACTTCATTCTCGGCAAGGGACTTCACGCTTACGGCTTCGGCACCGGCGGCACGCCGTATGTAGCGGTTTTCATCGCCTTGGAACTTGGCATCGCCGGGGCCGCGATGTGTAGAAAAAGGAAGTTATGAATTCGTTGTGGCTGATCATCGGTTCGCTGGCAGCATTTGCAGTCGCGTATCGTTACTACTCGGTATTCCTTGCGGCGAAAGTGCTGGTATTGGATGACAACCACAAAACTCCCGCGCATCGCTTGAAGGACGGAGTAGATTATCATCCGACCAACCGGTTGGTGTTGTTCGGTCATCATTTTGCAGCGATTGCAGGGCCGGGGCCATTGGTGGGGCCAGTGCTGGCGGCGCAGTGGGGATTCGCTCCCGGGTTCATCTGGATCGTGATCGGCTCCTGTCTGGCGGGTGCGGTACATGATATGGTGGTGCTTTGGGCCAGCACGCGTGAGGATGGCCTTTCTCTCTCGAAGATTGCCCGTGAACATGTCGGCCCGATGGCCGGATTGGCGACGTCGGTGGCGACGCTATTCATTGTCGTGGCGATTTTGGCAAGCGTGGCCATCGTGGTAGTTAACGCGCTGGCCGAAAGCTCGTGGGGCATGTTTACGATCATTGTGACGGTTCCGGCGGCGTTGATCACGGGGTTGTGGATGTACAAGGTGCGCCCCGGCAAGATCGGCGAGGCCTCTGCCATCGGCGTGACCATTGTGCTGGCGGGTGTGTTGCTCGGCCGTCCGTTTGCGGGGTCGGGGATGGGGCACTGGCTGCTGTTCGACAAGAAAACGCTTTCGCTCGCACTTCCGTGCTACGCGTTCATCGCGTCGGTGTTGCCAGTGTGGGTGTTGATGTGTCCGCGCGATTATCTCAGCTCGTACATGAAGATCGGCGTCATGGGCGTGCTGGCCGTCGGCATTTTTGCTGCGCACCCGATATTGAAGATGCCGGCGACGACGATGTTTGTGAACGGCGGCGGCCCGGTGGTGCCGGGTAAACTCTGGCCGTTCGTGTGCATCGTGATCATGTGTGGCGCGTTGTCCGGGTTCCATGCGCTAGTGGCGTCGGGCACGACGCCGAAGATGATCAACCGCGAGAGCGACATCCGGCCCATCGGCTATGGGGCGATGATGATCGAGGGGTTCGTGGCGGTGACGGCATTGGTGGCTGCATGCGCGCTGGAGCCGGGTGACTACTTTGCGATCAACGTGACCCATGAGAAATATCCGTCTGTGGTACAGGCTGCGGCCCAACAGCAATGGGACATCGCACCGAAGGAACTGGCGATGCTGGAGAAGGGGACGGAGGAGAAACTGGCCGGGCGCATCGGCGGTGCGGTGACGCTGGCTGTCGGCATGGCGAAGATATTTGCGGACGTACCGGGACTGAAGAAGCTGATGTCGTACTGGTACCATTTTGTGATCATGTTCGAGGCGTTATTCATCCTGACGTTGCTGGAGACGGGAACGCGGGTGGGGAGGTTTGTCTTTCAGGAGACGGTGTCGCACTTCAGCGCGCGCGAAGGGCCGGTTGGGAAGCCGCACTGGATGATGAACATTGGGATGAGTGCCCTGACCTGTTTCGCGTGGGGGTTCCTGCTGTTCCACAGCGAACTTGGCACGCTGTGGCGGATGCTCGGCATCGCCAACCAGTTGCTGGCCACGATCGCACTGGCGGTCGGCACTTCCTGTCTGTTGAACACGGCGGCCAAGCGTAGCTACGCGCTCTGCACCCTCGTCCCACTGGTGTTCGTGGTCATCACCGTCTTTACCGCCGGCATCCAGAGCGCCACCGTCTGGTGGTTCGAAGCCGTCCGCGAGACCGGCGCGAAGGCACTCATGTTAAAGTTGACCTGTGGCATGTCCGTGTTGATGCTCGTGCTGACCGTCATCATCATTGTGGACTCCGTGCGCCACTGGTGGCGCATCCTGAACAAGGGACGAAACGGCGTGACGGAACGAGAAGTCGCCGACTTAGGGTAACGGACGATTCGGGCGGCGGGCGGGTTGCGTCTTTGCCGTAGGTGCGTTGGTCGGCGCAAGTGTTGGTGCTGGCGGCGTGGGTTCGTCCGGGACCTCATTGAACAACACTTGGCGCAGCCAGCGGATCAATACGCCCGATAATTCCTTCACGGCGCGGAGTTGTTCGGCGCCGTGCTGTTCGCCGCTGCAGGCGATCATCTCCTTGAAGTCGCGGGCATGGCCGCTCTGGCGCCGTGCGTCCAGCAGTCGCCGCGACGATTCGTACGCAAATGTGTCGCGGATCGACGCGACCACCCGCACCGGCATGCGTCGCAATTGCGGAAACACTTCGTCAATGCGAACGTCCTTGTAGGCGAGTCCGGGGCTGAGGAGGAGCAGCCCGGCCAGATCCTCGTGTTCCTTGGCGTAACGGACGGCGAGGTTCGCGCCGAGGCTGGCGCCGACCAGCACGATGCGTTTCTTGTCTATGTCCGGTTGTCCCTCCAGCCAGTCCACCGCTGTGTTGATGTCCAATAGCAGGTTCTGGAAATCGCGTTGCGTGAAGCTCTGGTAGTCCACGAGTTGCGGCCCGCGGGCGGTGATGCGGCGCGTGCTCTCGCCGTGGCCGCGGAAGTCGAAGCTCAACACGGCGATGCCGTTGTGCTGGAGCAGGAGCGGGAACGATCCCCACTCGTCGCGGCTCCCGCCGAGCGAGTGCAGTAACACGACTGCCGGCGCGGCGGTGGTGGCGTTGGCGGGATAGTAAGCTGCGGCGATGCCTACGTCGTCGGGAGTTTGCAGACGCAACACGCGCGCACGGTCGGCCGAGGCGGTGTGCGCGGCGAGGCACGCGGCGGCAAGCAGGAGAAAGCGCTTCATAAGCAATGCAACTTTAGCACAGCGATGGCGGTTGCAATAGTTCTTTCTTGGACTAAGCTGCCGGCAGAAGGAAATGAATATGAAATCAATGCTTGGATTACTGGCCGCTGTGATGCTGGCCACCGTTGCGATGGCGGCGGACAAACCGCAGACGAAATGCCCAATTCAGGGAGAAGAGATCAACAAGAAGGTGTTCGTGGACGCGAAAGGCTACCGCATCTACGCCTGTTGCAAGGGCTGCCTCGGCAAGATTAAAGCTGACCCCGACAAGGCCATCGCCACCATCAGGGCCAACGGCGAGGAGCCAGGAAAAGCGCCCGAGCCGAAAAAGTAGCCGCGTCAGTCCGCCAGTCGGAAATCAATCTGGCGCTTGAACACGTCCACGCGCTCGACCTTCACGCGGACACGGTCACCGGTCTTGATCACGCGGCGCGAGCGCTTGCCTGTGAGGTGGTCGCGGACGCTGTCGAAGTTATAGAAATCGTCCTGCAACGTCGAGACGTGCACCAGCCCCGACGCCAAACTCTCCGTCAACTCGACGAAAAAGCCGAAGTTGCGGATACGCGTCACCACAGCGTTCATCACGGCGAGCTTGCCGCCGGATAGTTGCTGCTGGAAATACTCCAGCCGCTTCAACTCCACGGAATCTTTCTCCGCCTCGTCCGCTGTCCGTTCGATGCGCGAGATCTGCTCGCAGACCTTGTCCAGTTCGGCCAGCGGTAGGACGTGGCGCCGGGCCAGCGTTCGATGTACCAGCAGGTCCGCGTACCGTCGAATCGGTGAGGTGAAATGGGTGTAGAACTTCTTCGACAGCCCGTAATGCCCGACCGGCTTCGGCGCGTACCGGGCCTGTTTCAACGAGCGCAGCAGCGCTAGGTGGATGGCGTACTCTTCCGTCTTGCCTTCCACTGCCGTCAGCAGCTTCTGCAGCTCCGAGCGGTGCGCCACGTCACCGACCTTGTAGCCGTAACTCTGTGCGTACTCGCGGAATTCCCGCAGCTTGTCGAGGTCCGGTTCCTCGTGGATGCGATAGACGCACGGCACTTGTGCGTGGCAGAGGTGGCGCGCGACCGCCTCGTTGGCTATGAGCATGAACTCTTCGATTAGTTGGTGCGAAATGTCGTTTACGACTTTCTCGATCCGCGACGGTTTACCGTGCTTGTCGAGCCGCACCTTGATCTCGGGGAAATCCAGATTCAACGCGCCGTGGGAGAACCGTTGCGCCCGCAGTTTCGCCGCCAGCCTCCACATCTTCTTCAGCTCGCGTGTCAACTCGTCGTGCCCGTCGTGTGACTGGAGGTGCGCGAACGCCTCCTTGTACGTCAGCCGGTGACGCGAGTGGATCACGCTCGTCGCGAACTCCACCTTGCGCACCGCCAGCTTAGGCGTAAACTCGACGAATACGCTCTGCGTCAGACGGTCCTCGCGCGGGCGAAGGCTGCATAAACCGTTGGAAAGCTTCTCCGGCAACATCGGTACGACCCGGTCCACCAGATAGACGCTGTTGCCGCGCGAGCGCGCCTCGCGGTCCAGGGCGCTGCCTGGCGTGACGTAATGCGACACGTCCGCGATGTGTACGCCGAGCCGCCACCCGCCGTCGTCGAGTTCATCCACGTTGACGGCATCGTCGAAATCTTTCGCGTCGTCGGGATCAATCGTGACGATAAACTTCCCACGCAAATCCATCCGGTCCGCCACGGGGATCGTTTCCGGGATCCGGTCCACCTCCGCCAGCGTCTGCTCGGAAAACTTCGTCGGCAACCGGTACTTGCGGATGATGGCTAGGATGTCCACCCCCGGTGCGTCTGCCTTGCCGAGCACTTCGACGATGTTGCCTTCCGGGTTGACGTGGCGCGACGTCCACTCGGCGAGTTTCACCACGACTTTGTCGCCGACCTGTGCGCCGTGCGCCGGCTTGGTGTACACGTCGTGCAGGAACCGCGGATCATCGGGGATGACGTAATGGAAGTGGCGCGTCTTCTGAAGCGTGCCGACCACGGTGTCGTGCGCGCGTTCGAGGATGCGGATGACACGCCCCGCCGGTTTCGCGTCCGGCGCGGGGCGACGCTCGCGCTGAAGGCGTGCCAGCACTTTGTCGCCATGAAACGCCACGCCGGTGTCCTCTTCCGCGATGTAGATGTCGCACGCGTCTGCAGTTTCGGGAATGAGAAACGCAAATCCCTTTTCACTGAACACAATCCGCCCGGCGACAAGGTCGGCCTCCTGCGACAAAACAAACCGGTCCTTGCGCACGCGGGCGACTTCGCCCCGCTCGACCATCTCATCCAGCACACGTCGGAACTCGCGCCGTTGCGCCCCATTCAGGCGCAGCGCTACGGCCAAGTCGGCCCGCCGCAACGGATGATAGTCCGTCGCGCCGAGCCGCTTCAGGATCTGGGCGCGGATGTCCATCGGATGGCGCACATTAATACCATGTGCCTGTCCCAAGATGAAACAGAATCGCCTCCCAACAACCGCCGCCGTCGGTGGTTTATCGCTCGACTCTCGCAGGGTGTGACAGTATGAGATTATCAGTATGAACATCAACCGCAGGCTCCCTGTTCTTCTCGCTGCCGCCGCCCTCCTGGCTACCGCCGCGCATGCCCAAGATCCGCTGATTGACGGTTGGAACAATCCGCCGATACAGGCCCGTCTCCGTGCCTATTGGTTGTGGCTCAACGGTAACGTTACAGAGGAAGCCATCACTAGGGATCTCGAATGGATGAAACACATCGGCATGGGCGGCGGCCTCGTCTTCGACGCCGGCGGTGCGACCCAGGGCGGACACGCACCGGTGCCGGCGGGACCGTTGTTCGGCTCGAAGCCGTGGCGCGAACTTTTCGTGCACGCATTGCGTGAGGCCGATCGTCTCGGGCTTGAAATCGGCATGAACCTCCAGAGCGGCTGGAACCTCGGTGGCCCCATCGTCACACCCGACAAATCCGCCAAACTTATCACATGGTCCGAACTGACCGTCACCGGCCCGACCAACCTCGCCGTCGCGCTGCCGAAACCGAAAGCGCGAGAGGATTTTTACCGTGACACCTTCGTGCTGGCCTGCCGGAACAAAACTGGAACAAAACACCGGCCGATCCGCCAGCTCGCGCAGAAGGCAGCGTTCCACGAACTCGGTATGAGCGCCACCGATTGCTCGCCGTTGCTCGAAGCCGACCCGGCCACACCAGGCGAGGAAGACGCGCTCGCCAAGGACGTGCTCGACCTCACTGACAAACTCAACCGCGACGGCACGCTCCGCTGGAACGCGCCCGACGGCGACTGGGTGATCCTGCGATTCGGCTACACCAATAACGGAGCACACGTCTCGACCTCCAGCGGCAAATGGACCGGGCTAGTGCTCGATTACCTCGATGCCGACGCGTTACGCTGGTACTGGCATAAAGTCATTGATCCTATCATCGCCGACGCCGGGCCGCTCTGCGGCAAATCGTGGAAAATGGTCCAGACCGACAGTTGGGAGCTGGGCGGCGTCAACTGGACGGCAAAATTTGCCGACGAATTCCAGAAACGCCGTGGCTACGACATTCGTCCGTGGTTGCCGGTCATCGCGGGCCGGATCATCGAGAACCGCGAGGCGAGCAACCGGTTCCTCGCCGATTTTCGCCGAACCATCGCCGATTGCGTCGCCGACAACCACTACGGCACGATGGCCGCGCTGGCGCATGCGCACGGTCTCGGTATCCAACCTGAATCCGCCGGGCCGCACACGGCGTCGCTGGATGGGCTGATGTGTTACGGGCGCAGCGACTGGCCGATGAGCGAATTCTGGGTGCCATCGCCGCACCGTCCGACCGACCGCGCGCGGTTCTTCGTCAAACAGGCGTCGAGCGCAGCACACATTTACGGCAAGCCGGTCACGTGCGCCGAAGGGTTCACCTCGATCGGGCCGCAATGGAACGACATCCTCTGGTCATCGCAGAAGCCGAGCTTCGACCACGAGGCTTGCGCCGGGCTGAATCTCGTTTTCTGGCATGCGTTCACCTGCTCACCGAAGGAAATGGGATTACCGGGCCAGGAGTATTTTGCCGGGACGCATTTCAATCCGCAGATCACGTGGTCAAACCAAGCGCACGCATTTGTCAGCTACTTGAACCGGTGCCAGTTCCTGCTCCAGCAAGGCCAGTTCGTCGCCGACGCGCTCTACTACTACGGCAACCACGTCCCGAACATCGCGCGCCTCAAACAAGACGACCCGGCGAAAGTTCTACCGGAATACGACTATGACGTCGTCAACGAAGAAGTGTTGCTGCAAGCCAGCGTCAAAAACGGCCGGGTCACGCTGCCGAGCGGGATGAACTACGCCGTCCTTGTCCTGCCGAAGCCGGCACTGTCGAAAGCGGCCGCTCAAAAAGTCCAGGAGATTCAACAGTCCGGCGGCGTGATTTGTCAGACGGAACAAACGAAGGAAATATTCCGGCAGCGCGGCGTCCTGCCGGATGTCGAAGGGATCCCAGATTGGATTCATCGCCGCGCGGGCGCGGTGGATTTTTACTTCGTCAGCAACCAGAAACCGGTGCCGTTCAGCGGCAAATGCGTGTTCCGCGTGGCGGGAATAAAACCGGAACTTTGGGATCCGGTGTCCGGAAGACTGGAAAATGTTCCGGTGGTTGCGCAGGATACCCAACACACGACGATTTTGTTGGAGTTACCGGCATACGGTTCGGCCTTCATCGTGTTTGGCAAAACGGGTGCGCAGGAGCCACTGAAGCTGAAGCCGGCGATGGAACTCGACGGGCCTTGGCAGGTTTCGTTCGGAAAGAAAACGCTGACGTTTGAGAAGTTAGCGGATTGGGGAACGCGACCCGAGGTGCGGTTCTTCAGCGGCGCGGCGGAATATCGGAAGAAGTTCGAGGCACCGAAGTCGAGCGGTCGTTTGTTTCTGGAACTGGGAAGTCTTTCGATGTTGGCTGAGGTCCGGCTGAACGGAAAAGATCTCGGCGTGGTCTGGTGTCCGCCGTGGCGCGTGGACATTACCGACGTGGTACAAGCCAACAACGAGTTGGAAATCACCGTCGTCAACGGTTGGTGGAACCAACTGGTCGGCGACCCGAAACACGAACACACGAAGACGAATATTCGTCTGAAGACGGATGCGAAGCCACAGGTGTCGGGGTTGTTCGGTCCGGTGAAATTGTTGATGGAGGAATGATGCGACAAATCACTATCGGTATTCTTGTGTGGACTGCCGGTGTTGGCGGATTGCTGGCGGGCGAGCCGTCGTTCGATGTCGTCGAGCGCGAGTTCCGCGAACTGCCGATGGAGACGCGGCGATTGACGGGGCCGTTGTTTTGGTTGCACGGTGACGAGACGCCAGCACAACTCGAAGGCGAATTGCAGAAGGTCGCCGAGGGCGGCAATGGCTGTTTCACGGCTGAATCGCGGCCGCACAACGACTGGCTCGGGTCGAATTGGTTCCGCGATCTCGGCATCTGCCTCGCCACGGCGAAGAAACTCGACCTCAAGATGTGGATCTTCGACGAGAAATGGTGGCCGAGCCAGGGCATCGGCGGCAAAGTCCCGCCGCAGTACGCGGCGAAGAAGCTGGAGGCGGTCGCGGTGGAGGTCGAGGGGCCGCGCGAGTTCGCGGCGGACGATCACAGTGGCGACCGTTACATCGCAACGGTCGCGGGACGCGTGACGGCGGACGGCAAAATCGACGGTGCCGCGTTGCTCGATCTGAAACGGTTTATCCGCGCCGGTAAACTGCGGTGGAACGCGCCAGACGGGAAGTGGAAGGTCATGACGTTTACGCACAAGCAGGCAGCGGGGTTGGGGCAGGGCGGTGGCAAGCAGATCAGTGTGGACGGTGCAAGCAAGGATTGCGTGGATTGGTTCATCAAAACCGTTTACCAGTCACATTATGATCATTTCAAAGCTGACTTCGGTAAGACGATTCCCGGCTTCTTTTACGATGAGCCGGAAACGCGTGGCGACTGGGGCACGGAACTTAACCGCACGCTTGCCGCTTGGGGCGTGGATTGGAAGAAGGCGTACGTTGCCTACAAATTCGAGTTGGCCGGTGAGGAACAGACGGCAGCGCGGTTTCAATATCTTGACGCGTTTGCCGAGACGTGGGGACGGACGATGTACGGCGGATTGACGGAGTGGTGTCACCGGCACGGCGTATTATCGATGGGACATTTTATGGAGCATAAGAACTTATACGTGCACCCGGAGTTTTGCGCGGGCGACATGATGAGGCTACAACGCTACAGCGATATGGGTGCGCTTGATGCCGTGGGGAGGCAATTTGTCTGGGGTCAACGCGTATCGCAATGGTCCAATCCGGTCTGGTCCACGCCGAAGCTGGCCAGTTCGATCTCCCATGTGTTCGGTAAACGCGACGACCTGACAATGGTGGAAATCTTCGGTGCACGCGGCCAGGACATTTCGTACCCTGAAATGAAATGGTGGACCGACCACATGCACGTCTCGGGCGTCAATTTCCACATTCCCCACTCGTTCAACCCGCGGGCACCCTACGACCGCGATTGTCCGCCGTACTTCTACAACGGCGGCTTCGAGCCGCGCTGGCCGCTCTACCGCGTCTATGCCGATTACACCAGTCGCTTGAGCCTGATGCTCAGCGGTGGCCGGCACGTCTGCCCGGTCGCGCTGTTGTTTAACGGCAACATCCGCCAAGTCGGCAAGGTGCTCCCGCCCGAACCGGTGTCGGAGGCGTTGCAGGATGCGGCGTCTGATTGCGATTGGCTGCCATTCGACGTGTTTGAAAAACAGGCGAAACTTTCCGGTAAGGAAGTTCGACTCTACCAAGAGCGCTATCAGGTGTTGATCGTACCGGGAACGGAAGTCATTCCGTACGCGACGCTGGCGAAGGTGAAAGAGTTTGCCGACCGGGGCGGAATCGTGATTGGCCACGGTTTCACGCCGACGAAATCCGGGACGGTCGGCAAAACGGCTGCCGATATTGCCAAAATCAACGCCGGTATTTCATGGAAGTTGCTTCCCGAAGTGCCGACCGTTGCCGACATCAAGGCTGCCGGCATTCCGTCCGTCGTGGAAGTGCTCGAAGGTGATAACGGTGGCTGGCTCCACGTGCTACACCGCGTTAAAAACGACCGCGATGTCTTCTTCATCACGAACCAGAACCATCTCGGCGATGCGCGTAAATTCCGCTTCCGCATCCCCGCCGAAGGTTTACCGGAATGCTGGGACCCGATGCGCAACGAGATCAGCGCCATCGTCCACCGGCGTACCGGAAAAACGGTGGAGTTGGATTTGACCCTAGAACCGAACGAAAGCGTGCTGCTGGTGTTCCAACCGCAGAAGCGCGACTTACCGGTCCGCGGTGCGACCGGGAAAACAATCGTGCCTGTTGTCATGGATGCGTCGGTGCCGGTGGATAAGGATCCGGAAATTCCCTCGAAGCCGGGCCAGGTCACGCGCAGCCCGGTGCCGTCGAACGATTTCCACGGTCGCTGCAATCTGGCGTCGCAACCGGCTCGCGCCATCCTCGAACTCGATGATCTCGTGCCTGAAGCTGCCGCCCGCGTGATGGTCAATGGCGAGTACGTCGGAGGTTTCATCGGTAAACCGTTCCGTCTCGATGTGACAAAGCGTCTGAAATCCGGGGTGAATCGCATTGATATAGCTCCTTTTGCACCGAAAACAGCGCGGCTTGTGTGTGAACCGGCACAGTGAAATGGGTGGAACAGTCTTGACCTGAGAGTTGCTACGCAGTTACAAAAGTTGTCAGAGATGCGGATATCATTTGCATGTGGAAGTTGCGCGACCGTCCTCGAGGCTGATGCTCAGTCAACGGGGCATACGGTGGCGTGTCCGCGTTGCGGAACGGCGCTGAAGGTGCCAACGGTGCGGCCGGGGCCGGGGGTGACGATCGGCGGGTTTCGGATCAAGAAGCTGATCGCGCGCGGCGGGATGGGTGAGGTCTATCTGGCGGAACAACTCTCGCTGGGGCGTGACGTGGCGTTGAAGATTCTGCCTCAGCATTTCAAGTCGGATCCGGAGACGGTGCAACGATTTTTGGCGGAGGTGCGGACGGCGGCGAAGCTGTCGCACCCGAACTTGGTGACGGTGTACGAGGCGGGCCAGGACAACGGAATTTATTTCCTGGCGATGGGTTACATTGACGGGGAAACGCTTGACGAGCGGTTGGAGAAAAAGGGAGCGCTTTCGGAGGCGCAGGCGCTGGAGATCACGTACGAACTGGCGGGGGCGTTGTCGGCGGCGTGGCAATCGCACCGGTTGATCCACTGCGATGTGAAGCCGGGCAATATCATGGTGGACCGCAACGGGAAGCCGCACTTGATGGACATGGGACTGTCGAAGTTGTTGACGGAGTCGGCGACGACGGCGACGGCGGCGGAGGCGTTCGGGACGCCGAACTACGTCAGTCCCGAGCAATCGATGAACGAGCCGCATTTGGATTTCCGATCGGACATGTTCTCGCTCGGCATGACGTTGTACCACATGCTGACGGGCCGGTTGCCGTTCGATGCGCCGACGCCGGCGGAGACGTTGCACAAGCTGGACACGGAGACGCTGCTGGACCCGCGCTCGATTGTGACGGGGATCTCACCAAGCTGTGTGGTATTGCTGGAGCGGATGCTGGGTCGGAAACCGCTATCGCGCTATCCGGACTGGGCCGTATTTTTAAAGGACTGCAGCCGTGTCCGTAAGGGCGGCAAGCCGGCGCAGGCCGCGATGCCGCCGGGTGAGTCGGTGCTGGGCCGCACGACGGGACCAGCGACGGGAGTGTTACCACTGAAACGCGGGCCGCAACCGTCTACGCCGATGAAGCCAGAGCCGCGGAAACACTCATGGGTGGGACTCGTGGTCACGCTATTGATGGTAGCAGCGGTTGGCCTGGGAGGCTACATGTTCCGTGATCAGTTGATGAAATTGATCGAGGGACCGAAACCGCCGCCGGCAGAGATGACGCCGGACACGAACGCGCCGTCGGAAACCGACTTGAAGACGCCGCCGTCGCGCGTGACGAACGAACGTGACACGGCGTTGCAGAAGCAATTTCTTGCGGCGCAGCGTTATGAGAAGGAGCATCCGTTGGACTTCCTGACGATCATAAAACAGTACAAAGAGATTCAGGAAGATGGCGGTGCTACGGTGTGGGCGGACCGGGCTGCCATCGAGATCCAGCGGTGGGAGGCGACCCGCCAGCTCGCTCTGGACGAGGTGTACAAGCACTTGCAGTCGCAGGTGGACCGGCTTGTGGCGGATGGGAAACTGGTGGAGGCGATCGCGCTGTTGCGGAACTACAATGGACGGTTCCAGTATGCGACCAAGGTGGAACGCACGGCGCAGGCCGACAAGCTTCAAGAGCAATTGGATAGGGAGGGTGTGTTGGAGAAGGTCAAGCTGTTCCTTGCCGGTGTCGCCGATGAGTTGTTGCGGATGGATTTTGTGGAACTGAAACGAAAGCTCACCGCTGCGGAGATGGATGCGGTGTTGTCGGCATCGGTTGAGTGCCAGCCGGTCCGCGAGATGGCGTTGAAGGTCGCGGGGATGCAGGAAGCGGTGATGGAGTCATTTAAGCGCGAGATCGGTAAGACGGTGACCCTCGCCACGCGCAAGGGCGCCGATACGGGCGAGATCGCCGGTGTCAGCGGTGACGCGATCCAGTTGAAGAAACCGATCGTGATTGACGGCCATGCCGCCGGTTTTGTGGAGGAAAAATACCGTCTGGTGGACCTGACGGTGGACGAGTGGCTGCTGCGGCTCTCGGAGAACAGCGCTGAGCAGCAACTGATGCGAGGGCTGTTAACCTACCAGAACAGGAGTATTGACAAGGCGCGGGAGATGTTCCAGCAGACGCTGCATCCGTTGGGCAGATTGCTAGATGCCCATCTCGGAGATTTGCAAGCCGCAGCCGCGCAGCGCGAGAAAGCGATAATTGAGACGAGCGCACAGACAGCCTACAACGCGTTGCTCCGTCTCGCGGCACCGGATTTTGCAGGACAGGATCCTGAAATATTACCCGGTCTGATTCACCGCACCAAGGTCAGTAGTCGTCTGCGCTCGAAAGTACAGTCTGTGCTCCAGACATACTGGACCCAGCACGGTAAGAGTGACTGGGCCAAGTCCCACATGGATGTCCTGAGCGCATTGACCGAAATTGGCAGCAAAGCGCCGAAGACCATCAAGGTGGACGAGAACACCTTTGACAAGGCGCTTGACAAGCTCAAGGCTGACAATTCCGATGGCCAACTCTACTGTAAGGCGTTGCTGGAAGACGGGGGTATCAACTTGACCCTGCAAGCGAGCCGAAACCTGACAAACCTCTCCGCACTGGCCGGCTTGCCGGTCAAACAACTAAGCTTGGCCGGCTGCGTCCGTGTTGCCGATATTTCGCCACTGGAAGGCATGCCGCTGGAGAGCCTCAATCTCGATGACACGCTCGTTGAGGACCTTAGACCGTTGCGTGGTGCGCCGCTAAAGGAGCTGTGGTTGAACCGCTGCAAGAACATCCGCAGCCTGAAGCCACTGAAGGATTGCCCGTTGCGGTTTCTCGGCGTCGCCGGCTGCGCGGAGAACCTCGACCTCACCCCGGTGCTCACGCTGCCGGGCATCAAGATTGACAAGTAGGACACTATGGGACGCCAATGGTTGCAAGCCAAACGGGAAGTCGCCTCGCTGAAGAAGTCGCAGGCGACCGGAAAGATCGTCAAAGAAATCATGGTCGCCGCCAAGATGGGCGGCGCCGATCCCTCCTTGAACGCGCGGCTCCACGCCGCCGTCGAGAAAGCGCGCAAGGAAAGTGTCAACCGCGAAGCCATCGAACGCGCCATCAAGAAGGGCGCCGGCATCGGGCAGGAGAAAGTGGTGATGGAACACGTCACTTTTGAAGGCTACGCGCCGCACAAGGTGCCGGTCATCGTCGAGGTGTACACGGACAATTCGAACCGGACCGCGCCCGAGATCCGCATCCTGTTCCGCAAAGGGCAACTTGGCGGCGCCGGCAGCAACCGGTTCCTCTTCGATTTCGTCGGCCTTGTCGAGGCTCATCATCCCGACGCCGCGATTGACCGAGAAACCGCCGCCATCGAAGCCGGTGCCAATGAAGTCGAATCTCTCACTTACGAGCAGAATGACGACATTCCGCATGACGCCACCGGCGCGCGCTTTATCACTGACCCCACCGCCGTTCACACTGTCTCCAAATGGCTGGCGCAAAACGGCTGGACCATTGTCACCAGCGAACTCGGCTATATCGCCAAGACGCATCTACAACTCACCGACGAACAAGGCGCCGAAGTTGGCGAGTTCCTCCAAGCCCTTGAAGACCACGACGACGTCCACCGTGTTTGGGCCGCCGTGAAGTAGCGACGGACTTACTTGCAACGACTTCGCATAGCTGCTTGGACCAACCGCACATGACGACAGGCTAAAATCTCTCTGAATGATACGAAGCTGCAATCGTCTGATAAGCACGAAACCGATGAGAAAATTTACTCCTTTAGTGTGCAGCGCTATCCTGTTGTTCGCAAGTTGCCATGTTTTGGCTGGCACCAATTCGTCGTCTTTGTTGACCGTGGCCGACTGCAACGGCAGTACCGCAAACCTCACCAACCAGCAACTCAACTACTCTATTAAGCATTTCTTGTCGCTTTGAGAACGAACACCATTTCAATGCCCTCCAGCATTCATCGCCAAGTCGAGCCAGGACTTCAGGTTGTCACACTCTCTCGTGGGCCAATCGAGGAGCTCTTCATCACTGCCACCCCTCAGAATGGTGGCACCTTACAGCGCATGTTCGTCGACGTTCACCGCGTGGTCTCCACCGCTGGTGCTATAATCGTGACAGCCGACGTATTCGGTATTCCGTCTGAGGAACAAAACGGATTCCAAGCGATGCGCGAGGTCTGGGATAGCGTAGACTGGCCCGTCACATGGCTCGATGAGGGTCTCAGTGACGGCATCTCACTGAGTGGCGTCCAAGTCCACGCCGTCCGCGGAACCCAAGTGAAACGCATTCGCCTTGCCGACCGCATCGTCGGTAGTCTCTTCACCGACGGCTATGCCCGGCATTGTTACCTCGGCGATCTCTGGGTTGGTGATAGCGCCACTCCGCGCGGCGTCCAAGCCCGCCAGACTTTTGATCTGATGGAAGCCGCCCTCCGCGAGGTCAGCATGACCTTCGACAACGTTGTCCGCACTTGGCTCTACCTCGACCATATCCTCGACTGGTACGGCGAACTAAACAAAGTCCGCAACCTGTTCTACCGCGAGCGCGGCATCTTTGACAAACTCGTCCCTGCCAGCACCGGAATCGGCGGCGCCAATGCCTCCCGCACTGCCATCATTGCCGATACCTACGCCATCGAACTACTCGACCCTCAAGACAAGGTGTTTGCAGTCCCGTCGCCGCTCCAATGTCCCGCGATCGAATACGGCAGCTCCTTCAGCCGCGCCGTTGAAGTGGACCTGCCTGACCATCGTACGCTTTGGGTTTCCGGTACCGCTAGCATCGAACCAGGCGGCAAGACAGTCCACCTCGACGACATCAATGGTCAGATCCAACTCACGATGGACGTCGTCGAAGCCATCCTCAAGTCCCGTCAGATGACCTGGCACGATGTCACCCGCGGCGTCGCCTACATCAAACACGCCCACTACGCCTCCGCGTTCCATGACTATTGCGCTTGCAACAAACTTCAGATGCCGTTTATCACCACCGAGAACGACGTCTGCCGCGATGACCTCCTGTTCGAGATTGAAGTTGACGCCATCACCGTGTAGCCACATGGACGCCATTCGCACTCTCAAAACCCGTCGCAGTGTGCGCGCCTACCGGCCCGATCCCGTTCTCGACGCCGTCATCGCAGACATCGTGGACTGTGGCCGCCTCGCCGCCACTGCCCGCAATATCCAGCCGTGGGAATTTGTTGTTGTCACCGATCCCGCTACGCGCCGCAAACTTGCCGAGCTGATTGACACCGGCCGCTTCATCGCCGACGCGCCCGTCTGTATCGTCGTGTTCTGCCGTGACGTGAAGTACTATCTCGAAGACGGCAGCGCTGCGATCCAGAACATGTTGCTTGCCGCCCACGCCCACAGCCTCGGTTCCTGCTGGGTCGCTGGTGACAAGAAGCCGTATTGCGCCGCCGTCGCGCAGATGTTGGGTGCGCCCGCAGACCAGAAACTCGTCGGGTTGTTTGCCCTCGGCTATGCGGTCGCGGCGACCTCGATGCCGTCGAAACGGGAGCTCAAGGAAGTGCTGCACCGAGAACGGTTCTAAACAATATAGTCCGTAGCGGCAGGAGTGCCGCGCAAGACTGCAATAGATGAAATCTCAATAACAAATTCTTTGTTTCCGATAAAAATACCATATGAACTCTCTCTATTCCGAAACTAATCGCATATCACGCCTTTCAAAGCCGCATGGGGAGAATCGACGGTTTCCTCAATGGTTTGCATCCATCGGATTCGCCCTGCTTCTTTCCTTGGTGCCCAAGGGTCAGGCGCAATCGCTTGACGATCTGCTCCGTCTCCAAGACTACACGGCCCACCGTGCTTCAAGCGCAGATCCAAGCGGCGGCAACATGGATATGCGTCGCGTCAATGCGGGACAGTCGCTCACGTTGGCCGAATTACAAGGACCGGGTGTGGTCGCCCATGTCTGGTTTACGTATCTTTACCCATCGCGCAACGCGCTCCGCAAACTGGTGCTGCGGATTTACTTTGATGACATTGCCGAACCCTGCGTCGAAGCCCCGCTGGGCGACTTCTTCGGGCTAGGTAATTCGCAAACTTACGCTTACGCGAGCCAGCCGTTAGCGGTAGGTGCTTACAGCGGACTGAACTGTTACTGGCCGATGCCTTTTTCAAGTAGAGCAAAATTGGTAGTCAGTAATGAAGGCGCGCAAGACTGCAATGCGCTTTACTTTCAAATCGATTACCGCACGCTCAAAAAACCGATGCCCGACAGGCTGCACTTCTTTGCGGCTTACCGGCAGGCCTATCCGCCAGGAAAGGGCGAGCCTTATGAGATTTTGAAAACAGACGGTGGGCAAGGGCATTTTGCCGGATGCAATCTTTCGATCGAGCAAATGGACGCAAGCTGGTGGGGTGAAGGAGATGTTCGTATGTTCGTGGACGGCGAGGCAAAACCATCGATAGCCGGTACCGGCTCGGAAGATGATTTCAGCGGTGCTTGGTGCTACAGTCATGAATTCGCCTATCCATATTTTGGAGCGCCCATGCGTGCGCGTTTCAACAAACAGGGAGTCCTTGAGCATTGCACGTCCGATCTCAAAGGCAAAGAGCTTACCCAATGGCAATGGCCGGAAGCTTGGCAACCCGGCGACCTGTGGAATGTTTATCGCTACCACATCCCCGATCCGGTGTCCTTCCAAAAATCCATTCGCGTCAATATCGAGCATGGTTCCATCATGCTGGCCAGCGAAAACAACCTGCGCTCCGACTGGTATTCGAGCGTTGCTTATTGGTACCAAACCGGAAAGCCGTCTTCACGCGTTGCCCTGCCTTCCGTCAAGGACCGCACTCCGAACTACCTCCATCCGCACGACCACGGTGGTGGTCGATGGGAGGGTGAAGATTTCGCCGACGACTGCAAGGCCAGCGGCGGAACCGTGCAAGAGGCGGGAATGGGATTCTGGGGTGATACCTTTAGCGGCCAGTACGCTCTTGAGTGGAATGCGAATAAAACCAACGACACGCTTCTTTTACCTTTCACAATTGAAAAAGCCGGCCGCTACAAAATCACCGTTCGCTTGGCACACAATGAGAATGGCGGAAGATTCCAAGCCGGCGTGGATGAAAACGTCGGAACCGAACTCGTCAACACCTATACCCCGGAGTCTTTTCCTGCGCCTTTTGACGTGATCGTTGCAGATGCCGATTTCCAGTCCGGAGAACACATCTTAAAGTTCATGGCACTCTCTCCAGAAACCCGCTCCAAGGGGAAACGCCTTATGCTGGATAAGTTTCATGTCGAGAAAACCAAATGACATGAGAGCACGCATGGGAAGTACTTTGGGGTGCTGTTTACCTGGATCCAAAAGGCGGAATTCCTATCAGTGTTCAGTGCCGGTAATGCTCGGACTTGTACGGACCTTCGACGGGGACGCCGACTGATTTGCCAAAGGCCATCGGTGGATCAGAATCGGTATCGACTTCGAGCGCGGCAATGCTAGAATTACTTCCGTCATGAGGAACGGAATGTGACACGAGAGCAATCCGGAAGATGGCGGCAGGCAATTGGAAGCCGACCGAACGAGTCGGCGGGCTTTGTCGGATGCCAAGCTACGGAAGGGGCGGATCAGGACGGTCAGATGGTTCCCCCTTTTAACCCACTCCGCAAAACCGAATTCCTATCAGTTCAGTCAATAGTTCAGTACCGGTAATGTTCCGGCTTGTAGGGGCCTTCGGCGGGGACGCCGATGTAGTCGGCTTGCTTCTTTGTCAGCTTGGTGAGCTTGACGCCAATCTTCTCCAAGTGCAGGCGCGCGACTTCTTCGTCGAGTTTCTTCGGCAACCGGTAGACGCCGACTTTCGCGGTGTCTTTGTTCGCCCACAAATCGAGTTGGGCGAGGCATTGGTTGGTGAAGCTGTTGGACATGACGAAGCTCGGATGACCGGTGGCGCAGCCGAGGTTCACGAGGCGGCCTTCGGCCAGCATGTAGATGCTGTTGCCGCCGGGGAAGGTGTACTTGTCCACTTGCGGCTTGATGTTGAGTTTCTTGACGCCTTTGGCCTTATTGAGGAGGTCAACCTGAATCTCGTTGTCGAAGTGGCCGATGTTGCAGACGATGGCTTGGTCTTTCATCTTGGCCATGTGTTCGAGTGTGATGATGTCGCGGTTGCCGGTGCAGGTGACGTAGATGTCGGCTTCGCCGAGGGTGTCCTCGACGGTCTTGACTTCAAATCCTTCCATCGCGGCTTGGAGCGCGTTGATGGGGTCGATTTCGGTGACGATGACGCGGGCGCCAAAGCCGCGCAACGAATGCGAACTGCCTTTGCCGACGTCGCCGTAACCGCACACGCAGGCAACCTTACCGGCAACCATGACGTCGGTGGCGCGCTTGATGCCGTCGGCGAGTGATTCCCGGCAGCCGTAGAGATTGTCGAATTTCGATTTGGTGACGGAGTCGTTGACGTTGATCGCCGGGACAAGGAGTGTGCCGGCTTCGAGCATCTGATAGAGACGGTGGACGCCGGTGGTGGTCTCTTCGGAGACACCTCTCCAATCTTTCACGACGGTATGCCAGAAACCGGGGCGCTGCTTTAGGACGCGTTTCAGTAAGTCTTTAATGACTTGCTCTTCGTGGCTGGCGCTTTTGGTGTTGATCCAGTCGCTGCCGTTTTCGAGTTCGTAGCCTTTGTGGATGAGAAGGGTGGCGTCACCGCCGTCGTCCACGATGAGTTGCGGGCCTTTGTTGCCGGGGTGCGTGAGCGCGTCGAGCGTGCAGTCCCAGTATTCTTCCAGCGTCTCGCCTTTCCACGCGAAGACGGGGATACCAGCCTTGGCGATGGCGGCGGCGGCGTGGTCCTGGGTCGAGAAGATGTTGCAGCTTGCCCAGCGAACGGATGCACCTAGTTCAACGAGCGTCTCGATGAGGATCGCCGTCTCGATGGTCATGTGCAACGAGCCGGTAATGCGGACGCCCTTGAGGGGTTTCTGCACGCCGTACTTGGCGCGAATGGCCATCAAGCCGGGCATCTCGTGCTCGGAGACCTGAATGGTTTTACGGCCCCATTCAGCAAGCGAAAGGTCATGGACTTTATAACCGCCCTTAGTGTTCGTACTCTTAGCTGTCGGCATGTGATTCTCCTGGGTTAAATAGACGTCGGAAAGTAACCACGACAAAGGCTGAATGCAAATACAAAGCCCTCGGTGACCATATGCTGCCAGTGAGGCAGGTCAGGAAGAGGGCCAGCAGGCACACGACAATCTACAATCCGTTCGAAGTAGCTACTCTGGTGACGTTTTGACTTGATTCCGGTAGTACACGGCGACCTTGCCGACCTGCATGATCAACGCCGCGCCCGTCGCCTCAGCGACCTCAGCAGCCAACACATCCCGCTCATCACGTTCGTGATCGAACCGGACCTTGATCAACGTGTGCGAGTCGAGGGCTTGCAAGATGCTATGCACAACCGCAGCGGTCAGCCCGTTCTTGCCGACGCGCACCACCGGCTCCAAATGCTGCGCCTCCGATTTCAGTTTCCGTTTCTCTTGGCTGGTCAATGTCGGTTCAGTCATTTTACCAAAATGCGTTCTGGATGTACCCGTTTCCATTTCTCGTGTTCTTCCTAAGTCCGGAACTTGAATAATCCACGAACAGGTGAAACCGGGCTGTTCATCTTCGCGGTTTGTCGCTGCTGTTGGAGTTGAACAAGATTCTCCGCCGGTGTTTCCGCGATTCTATTGCCAACCACTTTCACGACGCCAGTGTACACGCCGCTCCCGGTGCCGTCAACGAGCTCCACTGCTTTCAACTGGAGTGCCGAGCGTGTGGTCGAGAATGCTTGGCTGGGTTAACGTTTTCCGTGGCCGGAGAGTCTTGGCCTAGTCCATCATCCCTTGGAAATCGACGAAGACCCACGCGTCGTGACCGGACGGCAACAGCGAGACATAGAAAAACTCTTTGTCTTTTGACGTTCTTGCAAAACTCGCTTTTGCGGGCTTTTTCGGCGATGGATTTGAACGGGATGCAAGGGGAAGCGTCTCAGAGTTATGCATGAACTGACCGCGATCTTCCACCATCTTCAACGCCATCTTTCCCTACACTCGAAG
>CAIKAP010000069.1 GCA_903825435.1 uncultured Verrucomicrobiota bacterium | reverse complement strand
ATCCGCGTGAGGACGATCAGCGCCAACGCGATGGCCGCCGAGATCTCTCGCGCGCGCCAGATCGGCTGGCTGTTTCATTTCTTCGCGCTGCGCGACGGCATGGTCACGCTGCCGAACGGCTGGGGCAGTTGGTGTTATTCGTCCGGGTTCCAGGGCGCGGTCAACTTCACCGATGCCTGCGATTATGCCGGCGACGGCGTCCAGTCCCGGAGCTACACGCCCGCGGCGATCCCGCCGGAATCCGATGCGCTCGCCGCCATCCAGGATGGCGGCCTCGACGTGCGCACGATCAACCTGATGATCGATGACACGCTCGATCCGTTCGCCAATTACTGCGACGGCAAGTGGCCGCTCCGGTTCGGCCTCGTCATCTACAAGGTCCACCGCAACGGCGATGCCATCGCGCTCGTGGACGGCGTGCCCGTCTCGCAGATCCGCTATGTCGGGTTCCTCAAGGCCACCAAGTTCGTCGCGGACACGAACGGCAAGAAACTCACCACCGAGTGGGCATCCTTCCACGACGTGTTTTCGCGCAAGGTTCCGGTGCCGACGTTCTCGCTCTATTGCACGAAAAAATTGTTCGCCACCGGCAAGGCAGTGTTGAACTGCGGCGCCGACAAATCCTCCGTGCTCGTCGCCGGCACGGTCGCAGCGGTCAACAACGATCTGGTCCGCGCGACCGCGTGGGCGGCCAAGCCCGATGGCTGGTTCGCCAACGGCCTCATCGAGTACAGCGCCGTTGATCCTGTCAGTGGTCTCACGTTCGGATTCGCGCTCGATGTCCTTAGTTCGCGCAAGATCACCAGCGACTATGTTGACTACGGCGATCTGCTCGTCGCGCCGCGCCCGCCGCTGCCGATTCTCGGCCTCACCGTCAACGCTTACGGCGGCTGCGACCGCTCGCGCGAAACCTGCATCTCGAAACACCGGCCCGCCGGTGGCGGCAACGCCAACCCGAACGCGGGCGAGATTGATTTCGTCGTCGTGATGCCGAATGGCGGCGCGATCACCATCGTCGGCGGCGCGATCACCGTGTCAGCGACAGCGCCGTCCTCGCCGGGTCCCGACGTCCACGTCGAGATCAACGGCTCGACTTACGTGCCGTCCGACGTGCCATTCACGCTCGCGCCGCCGTTGCCGGTTGCAGCCAACACATTGAGCGTCGAGAACGTTGCCGGCGCCGGCGTGGCGATCAGCCAGCAACCATCTTCCGGCAACGGCTACACGGCCATCATCGGGATCCCGAACACGATGACGGATTTCCGGTTCAACGTGTTTTGGGGAAGCGGCCCGCTCGGCAACCTCGAAAACTTCGGCGGCGCGCCAGACATGCCGGTCAAGAATCCAGCGTTTGAATAACCATGAACGCATTCTTTAATACACCGGAACGGCTCGCGAAACTCGCGAGCGAGGTGTCACGCTGGAACGGCACTCGATGGATGCACTGCGGCGCGCAGCCAAATACGCCGGCGCCAGGCGTTGCGGGCGATTGTCTTTGCTGGGTTCATATCCTCAAAGCGTGCGGCCACATCCCCGCCGATTACCAGCTCCGCGAGTACCGGAAGTTCGACGCCATCCACGGCCCAGAGATCAGCGAGTTGCAGGCCGCGATTGCAGCGAGCGGATATTTTGAGGAATCGAAAGACGCTTTCCATGCTGGCGACATACTGTTATTCCGGACAGGTAACGGCGCGGGCCACGCCGGCATCGTCACGCGAATGCCGCCCGCGATGTTCGCGCATCTCGGCGCGCGCGGCTGGGTCGAGGAACCGCTCGACCAGAAACATCTCCTCTCGAAATTCGTCGCCGCATTCCGGCCCGTGGAGGTGGCGCCATGATTCCGATTCTCGTCGTCGGCGCGCTCACCGCAGCCTCCTATCTTCTCTCCTCGATGAACCGGAACCGGGGCAACAGTCGCAGCATCGCGCTCAACGCCGCGCCGCTCTCCTCCAATGTCATCGGCCAGCCGTGGCCCGATCTCTACGGCGAGTTCAAGACCAGCGGCACTATCCTCGCATGGACCGGCTCGCGCGTCGTCGAATCCGGCGGCGGTGGCGGCGGCAAGGGATTCGGCGGCTCCGCTTCCGCCGGCAGTTCGCAGACCTATTACCGGACGTTCGCCCTTGGCCTCTGCATCGGCCCGGTGGACGCCATCAACGCGATCTACCAAAACACCTCGTTGATCTGGTCCGGCTACGTCACACGCGCCTCCGCCAACGCGGACGGTTACACCGTGCTCTCGACCTCGCTCGGCAACATCCGCCTCTACTGGGGCGGCGAGACGCAAAACCAGGACGCCGTCGTCGCGGCCTTCATCGCGACGTTTCCCAGCTTCCGCGGATTCTGCTACGCCGTGTTCGATGATTTCCAGCTTGGCTCGTCCGACAGTCTGCCGCCGTTGGAGATCTTCCTGCGCCGGTATCCGTCCGCGTCACCCGGCGCCACGGCCGGCACAGCCATCGGCGTCGGCGCGAACCCGATCTACCGCGCCTACGAGCTGCTCACCGATACCGCCCGCGGCGTCGCCATGCCCGCCGCGTGGCTCGATGCCGCCGCGTTCGCCGCCGCCGCCGGCATCGTCGAGACCGGCCTCTCCGATTGCGTCACCTCAACGGGCGATCTTAAAACCTCTTTGGAAGACATTTTAGGGGACATTGATGCCGCTTTAATCATCGCCAACGGCCAGTTTAAACCGGTCCTGCTTCGCGACCGCGCCGTGGACGTGTCGCTGGCTGCCGACGACATCATCGGCGTCGAGCGTTGCCCGTCCGTGTGGTGGGAACAGCCCACTCAGGCCAACATCAAATTCCTCGACCGCACACGGCGCGACCGTGACAACACCATCCCGCTGTACGCTGCCGGCTCGGCAGTGCGCGACGACAAGGTCATCGACATCGTCCTCACGCGTTGCACCGAGGAGGCTCAGGCCCGCATGATCGGAGCGCGCAAACTCGCCTTCTACCGGCGCGCGCTCCTGCCCCAGACCGTCACCGCCAGCCGCGCCGCCGCGCCCATCGAGGCCGGTGATGTGATCTCGTGCAACTCGCCCGCAGGCGGCCTCGCCGCAACCTCCTCCTGGCGCGTCGTCAAGGTCGAGGACTCCAACACCGACGAGATCAAGCTCACCATCGTGGACGACGTCTTCAGCAACCT
>CAIKAP010000068.1 GCA_903825435.1 uncultured Verrucomicrobiota bacterium | reverse complement strand
GTTCTTGGCTTAGCCCTCGATAGCGCACTTTCCGATAGCCCCATGGCACTTGATCACTCGAAAGGGGTGTTCGACCTTCGCCCGCACGCTGGCCCAGTGCCGGTTGCGCGATTGCTGTTTGCCCGACAAGGGTTGCCCTCGTTTGGCTCTGTCCAAGACGCCCCAACAGATCCCGCGCGACCGTGCTTCCCGTTTGCCCGCGTCGTTGGCATACCCTTTTCGCTCAGGATGACTTTCTCTTCCCCGTGCAAGACCTCCTGCATCACTTGGCTGTCGTGCACCGAGGCGGTCGTCGTGGCGACGCTGTGCACCAACCCACTGCCCACATCCACTGGCGGGTTCGTAAACGTTGAAGGCTGACGTTCGTCCACAAGAAAAAAAGCACACTTTCGTGTGCCTCCTTTCGTTGAGACTGAATTACCGATTACGCTTTCGCGATCTTGATCACTTTCAGCCGGCCAATCTTCGGCAGGTCGCCGACGATGGGCTTGGCGTAGGCGATGAACGCGGAGGTCACGTCGTTTCCGGACTTGTTGATGAACTCGTCGGGCATGTGACGGGTTTCCTTGGCAACGTTCTTCAACTCGGTGCGCTCGATGGTGACGGCGTATTTTTTGCCGGGCTTGCGTTTGATGGCGGTGCTGCCGTTGTCGAATTGGCCGCCGGTGGCGAATTTGACGGCGCTCGCTCCGGCGAGCCGGGCTTCTTTGGCGTCGGCGGCACTGACGACGCCGACGAAGGAGCGTTGGAGGTAGCCGAAGGTGTCGGCGCGGACGCGGCTGATCTCGGCTTTCTCTTTGATTTCCTTGGCGAGCACGTCGCCGAGGGCGCCGCTGCCGCTGAGTTGGACGTTGCCGTGGCTGTCCACTTCCTTGGTGAACTTGGCGGCGATGGCGATGCCGGCTTCGTCGGAGATGCCTTCGGAGACGGCGACGACGCAGCGTTTGTATTTTGCGTAAACAGCTTTCACGTCGACGACGAATTTGTCCATGCTGAACGGACGCTCCGGCAGATAAATCAGATGCGGGCCGTCGTCGTGGAATTGGCGTGCGAGCGCGGCGGCGGCGGTGAGGAAGCCGGCGTGACGTCCCATGATGACGTTGATTTTGACGCCGGGGAGTGAGCGGTTGTCGAGGTTGTCGCCCATGAACGCCTGCGCAACGAACTTGGCGGCGCTGCCGAAACCGGGAGTGTGGTCGTTCTCGCGGAGGTCGTTGTCGATGGTCTTGCAAATGTGGAAGCATTTCATCTGGTAACCGGCTTGCTGGGCGGCTTCGTTGATGATGTGGGTGGTCTCGGCGCTGTCGTTGCCGCCGATATAGAAGAAGTAGCGGATGTTGTACTTCTTCAGAACTTGGAAAACTTTCGCGCAATCTTCCGGCGTCGGTTTTTTACGAACAGAACCGAGAGCGGAGGACGGCGTACCGGCGACGAGTTCGAGGTTGGCCTTGGTCTCCTTGCCGAGGTCACAGAGGTTCTCTTCGAGGATGCCTTTGATGCCGTGGAGCGAGCCGAAAATCTTCTTCATCTCTTTGTGCTTCTTCGCTTCGAGGACGGCACCGACGAGACTTTGATTGATAACAACGGTGGGACCGCCGCCTTGGGCGATGAGCATGTTGCCGACGAGCTTTTCAACTAGCATGAACTACTTCTCCTTGGGGGAAACGAGGGGTTGGGTGCTGGTCAATAGGCGTTCGATGAACGCCGTTGAGTAACGGCCTCGACGAAAATTGGGATCCTTGAGGATGATCTGGTGAAGCGGGATGGTGGTTTTAACGCCACGAATCATGAACTCGTCGAGGGCGCGGTTCATGCGGTCGAGGGCTTCGCGGCGGTCCTTGCCGTAGCAGATGAGCTTGGCGATCATCGAGTCGTAATGCGACGGAATCTGGTAGCCGGAGTAGGCGTGTTTGTCCACGCGGACGCCGAGACCGCCGGGCACGTGCATGAATTCGATTTTACCGGGGCACGGCTGGAAATTATTGAAGGGGTCTTCGGCGTTGATGCGGCACTCGATGGCGGCGCGCTCGAAGGTGATGTCTTTCTGGTCGTAGCCGAGTTCTTCGCCAGCGGCGATGCGGAGCTGTTCCTTGACGATGTCAATGCCAGTGACTTCCTCGGTGACGGGATGTTCCACCTGGATACGGGTGTTCATCTCGATGAAGTAGAATTCCTTTTTGTCCTCGCTGTAGATAAACTCAACAGTACCGGCGTTGACGTATTTAACGGCCTCGGCGGCCTTGATGGCGGCTTTACCCATTTTTTTACGCAAGTCGCTGGTCATGACTGGTGATGGCGATTCCTCGATAAGTTTCTGGTGGCGGCGCTGGATGGAGCAATCGCGTTCGCCGAGGTGGATGACGTGGCCCTTGGCGTCGGCGAGAATCTGGAATTCGATGTGGCGCGGGTTCTCGACGTACTTCTCGATGTAAACGGTGGCATTGCTGAACGCGCGTTCGGCCTCGGTACGGGCGGTGTGGAACCCTTTGACGAGCGCGGGATCGTTGTGGGCGATGCGCATGCCGCGTCCGCCGCCGCCGGCGGCGGCTTTGACGATGACGGGGTAACCGATTTTGCGGGCAATCTTGAGGGCTTCCTGTTCGTCGCCGACGGGACCGTCGCTGCCGGGGACGAGGGGGACGCCTGCCTTTTTCATGGTCTCGCGGGCGGCGATCTTGTCACCCATGGCGCGGATGGCGCTGGAAGGCGGCCCGATGAACTTGATGTTGCAGTTCTCGCAGACCTCGGCGAAGTGGGCGTTCTCGGCGAGGAACCCGTAGCCGGGATGGATGGCTTCGACGTCGCCGATCTCGGCGGCGCTGATGATGCGGTCAATCTTTAGGTAGCTCTCCGAACTGGGGCCTGGACCGATGCAGACCGCCTCGTCGGCAAGCTGGACGTGGAGGCTGTTGGCGTCGGCCTGCGAATAGACGGCCATGGTGCGGATGCCGAGTTCCTTGCAGGCGCGTATGATACGCACCGCAATCTCACCGCGGTTTGCGATCAGGATCTTGTCAAACATGGGCCGTTATTTGGGACGGACAGCAAAAAGTTTCTGGCCGAACTCGACGGGCTTGGCGTTCTCAGCGATGATTTCGGTGATGACGCCCTTACATTCAGCCTTGATCTCGTTCATGACCTTCATGGCTTCGATGATGCAAACGACCGTCTCCTCGTCCACCGAGGCGCCGACCTCGACGTATGGCGGCGAATCGGGCGATGGAGAGCGGTAGAACGTACCAACCATCGGGGAGATGATATGTTTACCATCGTCTGTAGGTGTGGCAGGCGTTGGAACGGAAGCGGGAGTGGTCGCCACGACGGCCACGGGTGCTGGAGCAACGACTGCCTGCTGAATGCCTTCAGGGCCGCGTCTAATACGGATTTTTAGCCCATTGGATTCCATTTGGAATTCCGATAGGTCGTTTTCCTTCATCATCTCAATGATGGCCTTGATTTGTTCGAGTTCCATGACTGTGTCCTTTGAAATAGGGGGCGAGGTTGTAGCCAGCTCACCCACGGCTGTCAATTTAGTTTTTCTCGCCTTAAGATGGGGGGAACTTTACCAGACTGCTCCCGTCTTTGTCTAACGCTTTCCTCAGCAGCTTTCAGCTCTTGGCGATAGACTTGTTCCGTCGGGTTCAACGCCGCCGCCCACCGCAACGCCTCCACTGCCAACATCTGGTTGCCCATCGCCCAATAGGCCCGCGCGAGGCGGGCGTAGCGGGCCGAACGTTCGGGATCGAGATCTACCGCATTTTTGTAGTTTTTCACCGCCAACTCGCTGCCCTTTAACTGCAATGCCGCATCTCCCACGGCCGCCCAGTAATGTGGATTGCGCGGCGCGCGCCACGTCGCCGCCACCGCCGCACGCAGACGGTCTTCGCCTACCAACATTTGCGCCTTGCCGTAAGCCACCGCCGCCGCGAACATCCGCACCTCGAACCACAACACCACCCCCACTCCCACCCCCACCCCCACCTGCAGCCAGCGGCGGCTGTTGGTTTGGGGCTGGCAAGGACGCGAAAGCCCGTGCACCACACCAAGCAACGCAAACGCTGACCATGCAATTCCCGGCACATACAGGTCGAAATCCACAAGCCCATGGACCGTCCACGCCGCCACCGCGGCTAATAGTGCCGCGCTCACCATATCGCCACGCTGGCGCGCCAGCCGCACCGCCTCCCACAGGCCGACCGCCCAGAGTGCCGCGAACACCACAAACGCCGCCACGCCCGAATCCGACCACATCTCCAGAAAGTTGTTGTGAACGAGTTGAGCTTCCTCTGTCGCCGCCGTCTTGTACTTGGGATAAATCGAGCCGAACGTACCCGGTCCAGTGCCGAGCCACGGGTAATCCCGTATGATCCGGACTGCACCGCCCCAGTAATCCATCCGCGCCTCCAGACTACTCCGCCCAAAACGCACCACTCCGCCTTTCAGCGACACGGCCAACACCACCGCCAATACCACCCCGCTCCACAACCACTGGCGGCCGGAACATTTCCGTAACATCAACCACGCCAGTACACCAGCCGCCAGCGCCACGAAACCGCCGCGCGATCCCGACAACGCCAGACATGCCACCATCACACTGCCTGCCGCGACGACCATGATGATCTTCGGCGCCAGTCCTTCCGCCTTCGACCAGAGCCAAGCCAGCGCCGGCGCGAACACCACAACGAGGTAGCCCGCCAAAGCGTTCGGATACGGCAGCGTCCCGAACACGCGCTTGCTCGTCAACTTCGCCTGCAGCTCCTCCGTCATCCGCGACGAATCCACATACGCCGTTGCGTACCGGCGGGTCGCGTCGAGGCCGCCAAACTGTTGTTCCAGCGCGGCGACACACACCAGTGCCGTTGCCGCCGCTAACGCGCCCAGCAGCCACGGTTCCCAGTGTTCCTCGCGAGCACATCGGGACGCCGCATAAAACATCACCACGCACGCGCCAAAATGCAGTAGTGTGTCCACCGTCGTCTGCCAGCAGATAGAGGTCGGCACTGCGATGACCTGTGTGACGAGAAACAGCATCGGCAACACGCCGAGCAGGCCGCGCCGCGGCACCGGCGAGCGTTCCTGAGCCAACAGGAACACGAGGACCGCTGTCGCCATCACGCCGATCTGGTTCGGCCATGACCAGAACACCCACTCGATGAAAGCGGTCGGCGGGACAGCCTGCGACTGGAGATTGACCGGCACGCTGAACTTCAGCGGCGCTAGGAACAACAGCATACCCGTCAATGCGAAGAGCCAGCGTTTCATTTAGATCAGTTTTAGCAGTCCGACTTCGAGCGCAAATGGCTCGATGATGTTACGCGCCAGCGCGTCGCGGATTCTCTCGACCGCTTCCAGATGTGCCGCTGCACGTTCGTGACTCAGTCCCGCCGCCGCGCGCTGGAGGTCCGCCCATCGGTCCGTATGGGCTAAAGCCGGCGCCTCCGCGCCCGACACGCACAACAACACGTCGGCAAACCACGTGTAGATCTCCTCCAACACCAATTCACGCACGCCACGATATTCGCCTTCCATCTGCGCCGCCCGTTCAGCTTCCAATTTTTCGCGCGCTTCCGGGTCGAGTTCCTTGTGCGGGTCCACCTCGTCGGCCTCCTCCTCGATCTTGCCTTTCATCTCCACGAGCAGTTTCGTCAGCTCCGTGTGGAGGCGATAGACATTGACGATGCCGCGCGGTTGGGCCGAGGTGAACTCAACCAGCAACGACAGCGCGCGCTCCTGCTCTGGCGTGCGCGCCGCGCGGGTCGCGCCGAAGGAGATGCGTAGGCACCGCGACAGGATCGTCGGCAGTAACCGTTGTGGTTCGGCGGTCAGCAACAGGATAATCGTGCGGTCGGGCGGTTCCTCCAGCGTTTTCAGGAAGGCGTTACTTGCTGGTTCGGTCATGCAATCGGCATCCACGATGATGCCGACTTTCATCCGTCCCGTGCCCGCCTTCAACGACACAGCCCGTTCAAACTCCCGGATCTGCGCGATCTGGATCCGACGGCTTTTCGATTCTGGGCGCACCCAATGCACATCCGGATGCGTTTCCTCCGCGATCTGCCGGCACGCCTCGCAACGCCCGCAGGCGTCGTGTTCCTTCTGGAGGCAGTTCAACGCCTGTGCCAGCGTCGTTGCCATGGCGATCTTGCCGCTGCCACGCGGCCCGGCAAAGAGGTGCGCGTGCGCCAGCCGTTCGCGTTGGAGACTATGCTGGAGACGCACAGCAACATCGCGGCTACCGGTGAAATCGTTAAAGGACATGTTCGATCAAGCTCCAGATTTGCTCGCTGACGGTATCGAGACTTTGGCTTCCGTCCACGAGCTTGACGCGCTGCGGTTCTTGCCTGGTGAGGTCGAGGTAGCCTTGACGAACTCGCTGGTGAAAATCGAGCGCTTGGTTCTCCATGCGGTCGAACAGCTCGCGGCCCTTGGCGCGCTCCAGCCCGATACGCGGATCGAGATCAATCACGATTGTCAGGTCCGGCAGACAATCGCCGATGGCGAACCGGTTAATCACAGCAACCTTGGTGGCATCAATCTTGCGCCCGATGCCTTGATAGACAGTGGTGGAATCAAAGAATCGGTCGGCAAGCACGATCTTACCCTTACCTAGTGCGGGGCGGACCAACTCGCGAACCAGTTGGGCGCGACTGGCACAGAACAACAGTAGTTCCGTCTCCGATACCATTGCAGCGGACTTCTTGCTGTACTGGAGGACGTGGCGGATTTGCTCGCCGACGTCCGTGCCACCCGGCTCGCGCAAGGTCAGCACCATACGCCCCTTGTCGTGCAGGCGCGCTGCGATGCGGCCAATGTGTGTGGATTTGCCGCAGCCTTCGCCGCCTTCAAACGTGATGAATTTACCGGTGTCCGCCATGGAAATCGGCAGCAATGATAGCCGCCGGTCGGAGTTGGGTCAAGAGTGGCCGCCCAGAACATTAGACTACTCCCTCCGATGTGCCTCATTAATAATGCGGCGATACTTAGAGGGCTGAATGATCAACTCCAAACGCCGGCAATGGAAGTCTGGCAGGCGGGACATTTACCGTCGGAGAGGCGGTTGGCGGTAACGGCGAAGATGTCGCGCTCGATGACGGGTCGTCGGCAGCCGGGACAAAAGGTGGTTCCAGAATCACGCAGGCCGGCGACGTTGCCGACATAGACGTAACGCATTCCGGCGTCGCGAGCGGCGGACTGAGCCTGAAGTAGAATCTCGACGGGCGTCGGCGATAAGTGGTTGAGTTTGTGTTGGGGATGGAACCGTGAGAAGTGCAGTGGGGTGTCAGGACCGACGTTCTTGACGAGCCAGGCGCACATACGTCGGATGGAGGTGAGGTCGTCGGTGTAGGCGGGAACGACGAGGTTGATGATCTCGATCCAGACGCCCATGCTCTTGAGTGTCTTGATGGTGTTCAGGACGGTTTGGAGTTTGCCTGAGTTGAGTTTATGGTAGAGCGCGTCGTCGAATCCCTTGAGGTCCACGTGGGCGGCATCGATATACTGGGAGAGGTCGCGGAGCGGGCGTTCCTCGATGGAGGCGCCGGTGACGAGGACGTTCTTGACGCCGGCGGCGCGGGCGGCTTTGCAGGAGTCGTAGGTGTATTCGTAGTAGGCGATCGGTTCGCTGTACGTGTACGAAATCGAAAGACAGCCGGTGGCTTTGGCAACAGCGGCAAGATCATCAGGGAACAGGCTGCTGCGAGCCATGTCTTCAGGGCGCAGGCCGGAGGGGATAGGTGGTCGGAGGCGTAGTTCTGGGCCGTACGCGTCTTTGGTCTCTTCCGGTTTCTTCTGGGAGATTTCCCAGTTCTGGCAGTTGAGGCAACGGAGGACGCAACCGGCGGTGGCGAGCGAGAAGGAGCGGCTGCCGGGGAAAAAATGGTAGAGAGGTTTTTTCTCAACGGGATCAATGTGGAGTGTGCATGGGTTGGCGTAGGCGAGTGTGTAGAGGATGCCGTCTTTGTTGATTTTGTTGCGGCAATGGCTGCGGTCGTCGGGTTCGAGAAGGCAGTTGTTGGGGCAGATGGTGCACTGGACGTTGCAGCCGAGCTTCATGTAGTGGTAGCCCTCTTTGGCCCAGCCGCGTTTCTTCCATAGTTCCCACAACTCGCCTTTCGGCGCATCGCCCTTAAACACGGAACCGATGTCGCCGCCCTTGGAAGAGAAAAATTTCCGCCACAACGTACCCGCGCCAGCGAGAACAGCGGCAGCGGCGATACTGCAGATGATCGCGTCGCGGCGCGTGAGGCGGGCTTCGGTTAACGGCGATGACGTTTCTTGAACCATCGGAGCCAGGCAAAATACGCCGCCGTAACGATGTGCGCAACCGCGAGCACAATAAGCGGGATGTGCAGGAACAAATGGAGGTTCTTGCCTTGCTCGGCCTTGATGAAGCGGCCGAGATGGAATCGGCCCATGATGACGTAGCCGCTGAGCAGGAAACCGATCAGCATAGCCAATAGACACCAGCCGGCGACGCGGAGCACTTTGATGAAGATATAATTGCGCGAGTGTTTCATCGCCGCTTCCTGCGGAGCCAGACCAATCCCGCGGCGGCGAGGTTCAGGCCGCCGGTCAACCAGCATGTCGCAGCCACGCCGAGCACCGGGATCAACAGCGTGCTTGCTAGCAACGCACCGAGCGCCGCGCCCGCGAAGTCTGCCGCGTACAATACCGCCGCAGTGGTCGTCGGGTCGGTGCGTTCGGCTTGGCTGGCGACGGGGAATTCCATACCGACCAACACTGCGATGCCGAACGTCAATGCGGGCACGACGACACGGACAGCGTCGAAGCTCATCGCGCTGAGCTGCACCAGCGCAAACGGCAACATTGCTGCAAACAAAGCAATGGCCGTCGCGAGCACGCTGAGCGAGGCGCGCCGGGAAAGTTTCTTTGGCCGATTGGCCAGCCACGCGCCGGCAGTCAAGCCCGCCATGAACACGGTCACGACGATGCCTACCTGATGATAGACTGAGCCGCACAAAATCTGGAACGCCAGCAGCAGCGTCACCTCCAGCGCCGACGCGGCGAATCCCCCGGCAAACACGACGATGGCGCCGCCGCGTAACAGGAACGGACACGCCAACAAGACGGTCAGCATAAACCCGATAAGTAGGCCGGTGCGGGTGGGGTTGCGGCTGAGCCAGTAGCGGAGGTGGTAGTAGTAGAGGACGGGGCTGAAATCTTCGTTGGGTGAGCTTTTCTTATCGGGAGCCAGTTGAAGCGCGCTGAGACGGTCGGTCGTCAGCATCGCGTCGAGGTAGTTACGCGTCATCAACTGCACCTTCACGCCACGCGTGGCAACCCGCGCCGCGATGTCGGTGGTCAACTCGCCGTTGGACGCGAGTACAAAAACACGTCCGCCAGGTAACAGGAGTGTGTGGCGGAACGATTGACGCAACGTTCGTTGCGCCGAGCCGAGCAGCCGGGCTAGCTCGCGGCTCACGTAATTCTCGTAGCGACTGAGCGCGAACGAGACCACGCCGTCGTTGCGAAGAACACGTTTGAGTTCCGAGTAGAACTCGGCGGTGTAGAACCGATTCAGTTGCATCGTGGCGGGTTCGGGCACATCCACGATCACGACGTCGAACTGCTCGGTGGTCTGGCGGACGAAGAGGCGCCCGTCAGTGTTGCTGGTGCGGATGCGCGGGTCGGCAAGCGACTCGGGCGCGAACCGACGGGCCGCTATGATGATCAACGGGTCCAGCTCGATATAGGTGACCTGTTCGACGGTGTCGTACTTGAGGATTTCGCGCGCGGTGCCGCTGGCGCCGCCGCCGATGAGTAGGACACGCCGGGCGTCGGGCCGCTGGGCCATTGCGTAGTGGACAGTCTCCTCGATCTGCTCGGTGTTGTGCGTCGAGAACAGCGGCACGCCGTTTTCGTTGAAGTTGAACTGGCGCGACGACTCGGTGACGACAAGCCGACCGTACGGCGAGTTTGACCGAAATAAAACCGGAACAGCGCCGTGCTGAAGCTGCGTGGTCATCTCGTCTATGTGGCGCGTGAACGCCAGCCCGGCCAACAGCACGAGCGCAACGAATGCGAATTTTTGTGCTTGCCAGCGCCACGCCATGACGGCAGCCATCGCGAGGTTCAGCGCCGCCGGCACGCAGAGCGCTCCGAAATGATCGAGCACCAACACCAGACAGAAACTGAATAGTAGGCCGCCCGCGATAGAGCCGAGGCTGTCGGCGATATAGATGCAGCCGATCTCCAGCGCCTCGTCGTGGTGCGGTTTCTTGTCGCTCATAACTGAAGAGATCAGGTCATCGTTCTCACGTCGTCTGGCGAGGATGGAACAGGCGAGTGTGAGCATAAAGCCGGAGGTCAGGCAGAATGGAGCGAGTATAATGAGGCTGGCAAATACGGTTTCGAACGGTCCGACCATGGCGCCTCTGGTAAACGCGACATTACGCAACACGCGCAGCGCGACGACCTGCAACAGCGGCAACACAGCAATGAGCAGTTGCGACGGGACAAGAAGCCGCAACGGGTTCTGCGCCTGCCGCGCAATACGCCCGATCCACGCTCCAGTGCCGGTTAGTAGTAGCCAGTTACCAAGCAGTATGCCGAGGACCATCTCGTTACCTTCGAATACCGACAGCATCTCGCGCAGGAGCGCCAGTTGCGTGACGACCGCGCCAACGCCAAGTGAGGCGATGGACAGCAACACAAGCCGCCGTGTGCCGGTGTCCCGGAGATTTGAGGTCGTCGCCATGGCGATGTCCATCAATACCGTAATGACGTTCCCACCGCGATGAAAAACACGGCGCGCCGCGGGTTAGCGCTCGCCCTCGTGGAAGGCTTCGACGTGGTAGATGAAAACTTGCACGCCGGGCTGTCGCCAGGCGTCGGCAGCGCAACCAGCTTTCTCGGCGAGTGTATTGAGGAACATGACCTTGTCGGGCAACTGGGACCAGACTTGCGGCAGGTACGTCGCGCCGCTGCCTTGCATTTGCAGCACGACGCCGTCCTTGTGTGGCTGGAGCTTGGTGAGCAGGTCGTCGGGCGAGGTGAACGCGAGCGGTTGCGGCGCGGTGAGGACGCTGACTTCGATTTCGATCTCTTTGAGTTCGCCGACGGTGACTTGCGAGAAACGACTATCGTGGATGGCGGCGCTACGGGCATTGTCCATGACAGCTTTGTAGAGCGGTTCCTGGGCAATGATGTGGCCGATGCAGCCTCGGAGCTGGCCTTGTTTGGTTAGGGTGACGAAGCAGCCGGAGTTGCCGAGGAACTTCTTCGGCAGCGTCGCCTCGTCCACCTTCGGGAGAGCGCCGGTAGCGACGACTTCGGTGAGCGTCCGTCGGGCGAGACTGATGAGTTGACGGCGTTCGTCGCGGGTGAAGTTTTCCTTTTCTGGCGCGAAGAAAGCGATGGCGGCGTAGCCGACAACGCCGACGGATTTGTTGCCGCTAGTGTCGCCGCTGTTGCGATAGTCGAGGAGCTTTGGTTTCCAGCCATTCTGTCTGGCGAGGTTGACGACGGCGAGGACAGGCCCGGCGCCGCAGGCGGCCTCGGGACTCAAGTCAGTCTTGAGATCAAGGATGTTCTGGATGCACGTGGCATCGAGCGCGCGGGCTTCGTCGTACGGGTGATAGTGGCTGAGGTCGGTGCTGGCGACGATGACGGTCCGCTCGTCGAGCTGGCCGACGAGGACTTTCGCGGCATCGGCCGGGTCAACATTACCGAAGACGACGGGAACGAGATCGAAATCCTTCAGCACTGTTTGGAGAAACGGAATCTCGACTTCGCCGGAGTGTTCCCACGTGTCCGGCCGGTCTTTGCCTTCGGCGGGCGCCTTGGCGGGCGACTGCATCCACCATTGCGGGCGTCGGACGAAGCCGTCCATCGTACTGGTGAACGGCGGCAGTTTGGCAAGCTTGGCGGCTTTTGGTGAAACTTTCACGTCGCCGAGTGGCGTGCGGTACACGTCTGCCTCGGTGATGTAGGCGCCGCGGAACGCGGCGTAGTGGCTCGGCGAGAGGAGCAGGACGGTCTTGATGTCGCGGCCGGCAAGAAGCTTGAAACCGAATGCGGCGGTGAGGCCGGAGTACTGGTAGCCCGCGTGGGGGCAGATGATGGCTTTGAGGTCGCCGACGGCGTCAGGCCGGGCGTTGGCGAGGAGGAGATCAATCATGCCGCCGAGTTCCTTGGCGGTGCCAGGATAGAAGAGGCCGGCGACGGCGGCCTCACGAACGACTTGGGGAGCGGATGTTTTTTGTGGCATGGGAGGATTCTCCTGTTGCTGGGCTTTTGGACGGCAGGCGCTGACAGAGAGGATTCCGATGACGGCGGCCAGAAGGATGCGACGACTCGTTTTCATTACGAAATATATTCTACACCGGGACGGCAAGGCGAGCAATGTCGTTAGATTCTTTCGTCGCCGCGAGCGATGGCTTCGAGGCGAAAGCGGTTGAGAATGCAAAGCTGGTGGCCACGGTAGGTGAGGATGCGGCGGCGGGCAAGCCGCGCGAGGAGGCGGGAAAGGGTTTCTTTGGTGGTGCCAATTTTCTGGGCGACGGTGGTCTTACTGACGGACACGGTGATGTTCCGTTCTTGTTCCGGTGACAAGCCGAGTACGTAGCCGGCAAACCGGGCGGGGACTTCCTTCAGCGTGAGATCAGTGACGGCGTTCCGCAGGACGGTAAGCCAACGCACAAAGGTACCCATGAGCTTGAAACTGAGTTTTGGGTCGCGCGCAAGCAACTCGCGGAAGCCGCTCTTCTCGACGATGACTACCGTGGTCGCACTCAACGCCTCCGCCGAGGCAGGATAGGCCGGCATGAACAAGGCGGCCTCGGCAAAGGTCTCACCGGCCCCGACGATGTGGATGACGCGCTTGCGGCCATCGGGGGCGGTGCGAAAGATTTTGACGTCACCTGAGGCGACGACGTAGAAGGCGCGCGAGGAGTCGCCCTCAGCGAAGAGGCCCTGACCTTTGCGGAAGTCCTTGCGGAAGGCGATCTGCTGGATGGCATTGAGTTCGCGCACGTCAAGATCGCTGAACAGCTTGCAGCTTTTGATCAGGAAAGTGAGGTCCATGGCAACATGGTTCTATTGTAGCATCGCGCAATGCGATTGTCGAGGTGAACGGGACAAGGTTTATGCATCATTTTAAAGGGTGGGGATTGGAGGCGGGCGTGGTACCAGGTTGCTTTTAGTTGTTTATTTTTAATGCTGAGGATTGATCGCTTGTCGCGGCGCTGTGGGTTCAACGCGATTAGACGGAGGGGCGCGAGGTTTTGCGCAGTGTTGCCGGTGCGCACCCGTCATTGGTCTTCGACCATTTGCACGTCCTAACACTCAATGCAGTTGGTTCTCAATTTTCCCGTGGCTTCTCACGGCGTGGGCCAAGAGTTTAGCATCAGGCGGCAAGCTGCGCGGGTAGAAGCGTCGCTCCACACTGACGGCGACTACACGCCGCAGTTCTTACTGAAACACATGGGCAAAGATCTTCGCCTCGCGCTCGCCTCCGCTGGCACGGCGCCGTTGCCGCAGACACAGGCACTGATGAAGCCTTACCAGACCGCCATCGAGCGAGGCTTGGGAGACGACAATTTTGCCGACCTGAGGGTGAACAGGCAAGCCCAAAGGCTATCACCCAATTCTTTTTGCTGGCGTGAGACGCCGAAGATTGCCTACTCTGGGCGCGTGCGATTGCGGATCCTGGACAAATATCTACTGCGGGAGTTCGCGTGGCCGCTGATCTACAGCTTCGACGCGTTCCTGCTGCTGTTTGTCGTGCACGATCTGCTGGAGAACCTCAGCGAATTCCTCCGCCAACACGCCCGGATCGGCATGATTTTGCGCTACTACCTGATCGTGTTGCCGGAGCCGATCGTGTTCATCCTGCCGCTGGCGGTGTTGCTCGGCGTGCTATTCTGCCTCTCGATGCTCGGCCGGCACAACGAGCTGCTGGCCATGCGCGCCAGTGGCGTCAGCATCTGGCGGCTGGGACTGCCATTCTTCGTGGTCGGCGCCATCGCTTCGGCAGCGGCGTTCGGTGTCAGCGAGAAATTCGTGCCGCAGTCGCGAGAGCGCGCCGAATCGTTGCAACGCCAGATGCGCGGCCTGCCTGCCGTGCTGAAGCGCCAGAATTTCTTTTTCTCCAACTCGCAGGACCGCCGTGACTGGTACGCGCGGGAGTTCGACCCGGAACAGAATGTGATGGAGGATGTCGCGTTCTACGTGCGCACGTCCGATGGCAAACCGGTGATGGATATGTTCGCTCGCCGGGCGGTGTGGACGGAGAAACGGTGGCGGTTCGAGGACGCGCGGCTTGTACAACCGCCCGCGGCGGATGTGTACGTGGCTGCGACGAACTTCCCGTTCATCACGGAGACGCCAAAACGGTTAATCATGGAGAGCAAGCACTACCAAGAGATGACCTCGACGGAACTGCGACGGTTCGCACGTTCGCTGCGATACACGGGACGCGCGTCGCAACAGGCGCCCTACCTCGTCGAAATGCACGGCCGGTACGCGATGCCGTTGACATGTCTGATCGTGATCGTGCTAGGCGTGCCGCTCGGCATGCAGGTGAGCCGGCGCGGGCCGATGATGGGAGTCGGGCTGGCGCTGGTCAGCGTGGTGGCGTTCTTCATTCTGACGCGGTTGTCGTTGCAACTCGGCCATGGCGGTCGCGTGCCGCCGGTGATGGCCGCTTGGTTACCAAACGCCATCTTCGGCACGATCGGAGCGATATTATTGTGGCGCGCCCGCTGACACCGCGTCGCTTGACTTTGAAGGCGAACTCCGACAGATTTCGGATGTGATATGAAGCGGCACTCGTTCATCGGCTGGGTTGTCGGTATGGTTTACGCCGTTGCGATGCTGTTCTTCGGCATCCTGCCCCATCATCACGCGAATCACAACAACGGCGGTGACAAAGATTGCGCGGTCTGCATCTGGCAAGCCACTGCCAACACCGACATACCGCTGCCGTCGCCGTCAATCACGCGCTCCTCCGCTGTCATCGCAAAATGCGAAGCGCCTGTTTTCGTCTTCCTACCGGTATTATTCGCGCTGACCACTGCCAGCCGCGCTCCTCCTGTCGCCAGCGTGTAGTTCATCGCTGGCGTTTTTCCGGTCCGCAATGGCGGATCGTTTCAACCTATTAACAGGAGAAAGTTCGAATGAAGAAGATTTTAGGATGCACCGCATTGGTCACGGCATTGCTGCTGGCGTCGCCTCAGGCGCGCGCCGAGACCACGGATGCGGCCCTGGACGCGCTCAAGAAGCAACTCCAGGAGATGCAGGAACAGATGCAGCAGATGCAGCGGAAAATCGAGGCGTTGGAGGCGCAGAAGACAGCAGTCCCTGCGACGACCACAGTTCCTACAGCACCGGCGGCGGCTTGGTCGCCGTCGCAGCCGATCACGTTGGCGCGGTCAGGGGCGAATTACTTGAACATGAGCTTCGACACGCTCGTAAACTTTGGTTGGTCATCGAAGGCGGACGTGTCGCAGTTGCAGCTTGGCGACCACGATCCGTCGCAGCGTGGGTTCTCGTTGCGCAACGCGGAGATCTCCCTCGACGGCGCGGTGGACCCGTACTTCAAGGCGTTCGGCAACATCGTGCTGAAGCTCGACAACCACAACGAGACCGAGATCGAATTGGAGGAGGCATACGTGCTGAGCACGTCGCTGCCGGCGAACCTCCAGGTGAAGGCGGGCCAGTTCTTCGCCGAGTTCGGCCGCCAGAACGCGACACATCCGCACACGTGGGCGTTCGTGGACGAGCCGCTGGTCATGGGCCGGTTGCTGGGCGGCGACGGGTTGCGCAACGTCGGCGCGCGCCTCTCGTGGCTGGCACCGACGCCGTTCTACACAGAGTTCCTGCTCGGTGTGTTCAACGGCGGCGGTGGCACGACGTTCAGTTTCCGCGACCCGGACAACACGTACGGGCGGACGCCGGTGGATCGCGGCCTGCGCGGCCCGCAAGACTTGCTGTTCGTGCCGCGGCTGACGAGTTCGTTTGACTTAAACGACACACAGACGCTGGTGCTCGGCGCGTCGGCAGCGTTCGGCCCGAACGACAGCGGCACCAACACGCACACGCAAATTTACGGCGTGGACACCTACTGGAAATGGCGTCCGCTTAACGCGGAGCAAGGATTTCCGTTTGTCTCGTGGCAGACGGAGGCGATGTTGCGCCGGTACGACGCGGGTGCAGACGCGGTAGCGGGCTTGCCGTCTGAAGAGTTGCGGGATTACGGGTTCTACACGCAGGTGTTGTACGGGTTCCATCTCGGCTGGATGCGCCGGTTTGCGCGGCGAGTTCGTAACGGGCAACGCGGGCGCAAACGACGTGAATGACCCGTTGGCGCGCGGCGACCGGTTACGGTTCTCGCCGAACCTGACATGGTTTCCGACGGAGTTCTCGAAGCTGCGTCTGCAATACAACTTCGACCACGGCCAGGCATTCGGCGATGCGCACGCGATCTGGTTGCAAATGGAGTTCATGATCGGCGCGCATGGCGCGCACAAATTCTAAGGAGTACACGACAATGAAACACTTATTGATGATCGTTTTGCTGGCGTTGCCGCTGACAGCGCACGCCAAACTCAAGGTCGTGGCCACATTGCCGGATCTGGCGGCGATGGCGCGGGAGATCGGCGGCGACCAGGTGGAGGTCGCCTGCATCGGCAAACCGTCGGAAGACCCGCACTTCATCCAAGCCAAGCCGAGCAACATCGTCCTGCTGAACCGGGCGGATGTGTTGATCGAGAACGGCCTCGAACTGGAGATCGGCTGGCTGCCGGCGTTGCTGGACCAGACGCGGAACGGCAGGATTCGCGTCGGCGCACCGGGACACGTGATCGCGGCGGTGGGTGTGCCGCTGTTGGATGTGCCGACGGGACCGGTGACGCGGGCGATGGGCGACGTGCATCCGGGCGGTAACCCGCATTTCACGGTTGATCCCGAGCGCGGCAAGATCGCGGCGAAGAACATCGCTGAGGGATTGAAACGCGTCGCGCCGCAGTTCGCTGCCGAGTTCGACGCGAACCTAGTGTAGTGTTACATAAATAGCTTTATATTTAAGTAGTGATATTCTATGCTCATGGATGATGAACATCACCGAACGGATTATTTTGTCGCCCGAGGAACAATTGACTCTCCAGCGGT
>CAIKAP010000067.1 GCA_903825435.1 uncultured Verrucomicrobiota bacterium | reverse complement strand
TCTGCAACTTGGAATAATCGTACGGTTTGTAACGCGGCATGAGTTCCTCCTTGGAACGCCGCGTAGCCTAGGTCAGTGATACTGCACGAAATAATCTCAAACCACGCCAGAAAACCACTTTTTCGACAGTCTCAACGAGAGCCGTGAGTTATACGTCACGTCATTTGCGCGCGATCTTGGTGAGAGTTTCCTCCAACACGAGCCGGTCGTCGAGCTGGGTGCTGACGAGACGGAGATTTGCTTCGAGCAGCAAGTTCATGGCACGAACGAGTTCAGCGCGGCTGAAATTTTTTATCGCGACGGCGGACCGGCCGAAGCGCCATTCGTTGGGCGGTTTGCCGTCCTTGGAGCGAGGCATGTGCTCCTTCTCTTCGTCGGGCAACGCCGCGAACGCCTTCGCGTAGACAGCGTAGTGGTCAGCCTGCCGCAACACTTTCCGATCAACAAAATCGCGCGCGAGGATCATCAGGCGGAATTGCGCGGCCAGCATCATGATGACGCCGATGGGCGACTCCTCGTTGTCGAGGAGGTTCTTCAACGCCGCCATCGCTTTCGGCAAGTTGCGCTGGCTGACGGTCTCGACCAGTTCCCAGATGACTGCCTGACGCGACGCCGAACAGATGGCTTGAACATCAGCTTCAGTAATCTCGACGCGTTTGCCGACGTACACGCAAAGCTTCTCCAGTTCATTGGCGATCTCACGCAATGTTGGCTCGACCAACTCACGGAATGCGTCCAGTGCGTGGTTGTCGGTAAAACGTTTCTTATCCGCACCGAGTTTTTCCCGAATAAACGCGCCAATCTGCTCCTCGCCGTCTGCTTTACCGGCTTCGGGCGCGTCGAAGAAAAACTGTTCCGCGCATTTCTCGATCGTCTTGGCGACGGAGCGGCGTTTATCAAAGCCGAGCGCGCTGATGAGTAGGATGACGCCGCCTGGCAGGCCGCGTTTGAGGGCGTCGTTGAGTGAGTTCAGCGCCTCGACTGTCGCCTCGCCGCCGGGTGGCGTCGGGCTGAGGAGGTTGGTATTCTTGAGCCAGACGAGTTTGTCCGTGCCGAAGAACCCGACGGTCTGGAGCGACTCGTGCAGGCGGCTGAGCACCTTGATCGCTTCGTCGGCGTTGGTCGCGTCGCCCTCGATCGTCTCGACGCCGAACTCGCCCGCCGCTTTCGGCGCGAGTTTCGCGGCGAGTGCGGCGGCGTGCTCCTTGACGGCAAACTCATCGCTGCCGCCGACCAGGTAAACGGAACGCGCTGCGGGCATGGCGCGGAGGTTAGCGCAAGACTTGCGCAACGGCAACCGGCGATTTACTGTGCCGCCCGTGGACGACACCGACAAAAAACTCCTGGCCGCCCTCCAACGCGATGTTCCGGTTTTGTTCCGGCCGTGGGACGCCCTCGCTGAACCGCTCGGTTTAACCGGCGACGAGATGCTGCGGCGCGTCCGCGCGTTGAAGGACGACGGCGTCATCCGCCAGATCAGCGCCATCTTCGACACACGCTCGCTCGGCTACCAGTCCTCGCTCGTCGCCGCGACGTGCGACCCGCAACGCGAAGAAGCCGTCGCCGCCGTCATCAACGAGCACCCCGGCGTCTCGCACAACTACGCCCGCAACCACGCCTACAACCTCTGGTTCACCATCGCCGTCAGCCCGCAATCCCGCCTCGGTCTGGAGAAGACCGTGCGAATCCTCCAAGAGCGCAGCGGCGCCAGTGAGATGCGCCTGTTGCCGACGTTGCGCCTGTTCAAGATCGGCGTCGAGCTGGACATCGAAAACGCCGGCGACAGCAAAGGCGAGGTGCGTTACAGCGAGGCGCAACGGAGCGCGCCGACGCTATTGACGCCGCGCGAGATCGAGTTTGTGCGCGTGATGCAACGCGACCTCGCGCTGGTGCCGGAGCCGTTTGCGGCAACGGGCTTCGCGCTCGAGGAACTCCAGCAGATGACCGCCGCGATGAAGGCGTCGGGCCGGATGCGGCGCTACAGCGCCGTGTTGCGGCATCGCAAGGCCGGTTTCGGCGCGAACGCGATGGGCGTCTGGGCCGCGCGCGGCAGTGATGCCGACATCCTCGCCGCGGGCGAAGCGATGGCGCGGTTCAAGAGCGTCAGCCATTGTTATCTCCGCCCGACCTACCCCGACTGGCCGTTCAACCTCTTCACGATGATCCACGGCCGGTCCGCCGAGGACTGCGAAGCTGTGCTGGCCGAAATCTCCCGCGAAACCGGCATCACCGAGCACACTGCGCTTTACTCGACGAAGGAATACAAGAAAACTCGCGTCGAGTATTTCACCGAGGCCGAGGCGCGCTGGGAACGCGGGACTTGACAAGGCGTGACATTTCTTGCAGGGTCGTCACGGGTTCGTAAAGGGAATGACACTCGGGAGGTGCTTACTCCCGTTTACCAAACAAGGAAGAACATAAACATGAACATCATTGACACTGAAACCAAACGTCCGACCAACGCCGAGATTGCAGCCCGCGCCTACGAACTGTACGTGAAGCGCGGCCGCACCAGCGGCTCCGACGTTGCCGACTGGTTCCAAGCGGAAACCGAGTTGCGCGCCCGCCAGACGACGCCTGTGCCGGTCAAGGCCGCCAAGCGTTCTTCGGCTTCCCGCCTGAAGAAGATGGTGCTCGGCTAACCGCCGCCATCGTTATTATTTCTTGCGCTTCGGCGCACCGTGGATGCACTCGCCGTGAACGGCGTGTGCGGCTTCCATCCAGCTTTCGCTGAATGTGGGGTGCGCATGGATTGTGCCTCCAAGCTCCTTCGCCGTCAGTTCACTGCGGATCGCCAACGCCGCCTCGGCAATCAAATCCGTCGCATGCGCGCCGACCATCGCGGCGCCGAGTAACTGGTCCGTCTGCGCATCTGCAATCCACTTCACAAAACCTGCGGTTTGACCGGCTGCGATGGCGCGACCGAGTCCGCCGAGCCGGAACTTACCGGTCTTCACGACGCGGTTTTGTTTTTGCGCGTCGGCTTCCGTCAACCCGACCAGCGCGACCTCCGGGTTCGTGAAAATCACGCCCGGCACGAGTGACTCATACTTGCGCGGCTTTCGCCCGCAAGCCGTCTCTGCGGCGATGACACCTTGCGACGTAGCGTTGTGCGCCAACTGTACCCGCCCATTCACGTCGCCGATGGCGAAGATGTTCGCCACATTCGTCCGGCCAAAGTCATCCACCGGAATAAAACCTTTGTCGTTCGTTTTCACGCCGGGGTTCTCCAGTTTCAAGCCGTCGGTGACCGGCTTGCGGCCGACCGACACCAGCAACAACTCCGCCTCGACCGTCTCGTCGCCGACCTTGCCGCGCGCGCCTTTGTCGTCAGCGGAAATCTTCTCCAGCGCCTTGCCGGTCAGGATGCGGATGCCGAGATCCTTCTCCATGCTGGCGCGGACTTCGCGGCGCACGTCGGGGTCGAGCAACAGCAGAATATCTTCGAGCAACTCGACGATGGTGACTTTCACGCCAAGCATCGCCGCCATGCAGGCCAGCTCGCAGCCGATGTAGCCGCCGCCAAGTACCGTCATCGTCTTCGGCAACATCGCCAATTCGAGGAACCCCTTGCTCTCGACGACGCGCGGATGTTTCGGGATGAACGACGGCACCGCCGAGGTCGAACCGGTGGCGATAATAATCTTCTTCGCGCCAATCCGCGCACCGGCAACGTCGAGCGTGTTCCGGTCCACAAATGATGCCGCACCGGTCAGTGTCTTCACGCCGTTGCCGGCGAGCAACTGCGCGACGCCGCCGCGCAGTTGGGCGACGACCTTGTTCTTGTGCGCAATCATCGCTGCGTAATCCGGCGTCACGCCCTTGATGTTGATACCGAGCGGCGCGGCGTGCTGGATATGGTGGAGCAAATCCGCACCCGCGATGAGCGACTTTGTCGGGATGCAACCGCAGTTCAGGCAGGTGCCGCCGAGCTGTTCGCGCTCGATGATGGCGACCGACGCGCCGAGTTGTGCCGCGCGGATCGCGGCCGGGTACCCGCCGGGTCCGGCGCCGATGACGACGATATCAAATGTTTCCATGTGCTGTGTTCCTCCATTGGTTCAGGTTGGATTGTGCTTTGTGAATCAGGTTGATCAAATCCGGAGTCGCCTCTGGCCAAAGCTCCGTGCCGGCACCAATTGTTTGCAGCGCCGCCGCCGCGCCAAGCGCAAGCCTCCACGGTTTGACGCCTGCAGCCAACGCCAGCCGCATCGTGCCGATCAACCGGTCGTTCCATTCAAGTTTGCGTTGCGCGTCACGGATGACTCGCTCCACGCGGTCGCGCAAGAACGGATTCGTCATCCGTGCGAGCAAATCCTCGGCGTACGTGCGCCAGCCGTCAGGCGTAAACAAGGAATCCACGCCATGCCACCGCGTCATCAACGCCGGGCCGCATTCCTCCAAAAATGCGCTGCGTGCTAACTCCAGCAGTTTTGCGTCCGCGTCGGCGACAAACTGAAGACCTTCTCGGTGTGCGAGGTAGCCGAGCAAGGCGTGGACGGCGTTGTGCCCGCACAGCTTCGCTTCCTCGAACGGCAGCAGGTCGGGTTTCTCGATGAACACCTCGATGCCGCGCCGAAAGTTCGGCAGCCGGATTTGCGTAATCAGGATCCGATTGAATTCCTCGACGAGAAAACCGTCGTCAGCAACACCGCTCATCTTACCGATGACGGTGTTGAGGAACTGAACTCCGTCCTTCGCGCCGACTTCGTCTTCCAATAGTTCGGCGGCGTGATTATGGTTCTCGCCGGTGTAGATGACGGTTGGGCCGCGCAGTCCACGCGCCAGCAATGGTGCTATGTGCGGAAACACTTTCACGCTCGGCAACGCTGTAGCGATCTCGGACGCATCGGCAATCGCCGCGACCAGTTTATCGGACTCAACTTGCGGATTGATAATCTCAACACCGGTAATTTCACGCCGCTCGATGCCGGTGCGAGTGGCGACATTGATGGTGTAACGGCCACCAGCGTTGCGCACGGCTGCGATAATTTCCGGTTTGATTTCCGCGACGACGAGCCGGTCGAAGTTACCGGAGCGTTGAGCTTCGTACAGGAAAAGCCCGGCTTGGATTGGGCCAAACCCGAACCCCACGAACGTTCGCAAATTCACGTGTCCCACTCAGCCAACCTTTGTGATGCGCTGGATTCGTGGGTCGGAGAAGATGTCAGCCCCGTCGCGGCTTGTACTGGAGAACTCCGAGACGACGGCACCCTGTGACCCGGCTTGAAACCAGTGCTTCGTGTTGGAGGGAATCGTGTATTGCTGGCCGGGCTTCAGCTCGATTTCGTGGAACACTGTGTATGTTCCCCCTGGCGCGCGACCTTTGATTTTTTTCGTTGGCGCACCTTCCGTGTACAACCAAACCTTACCGGTGCGGACGCGAAATGTTTCCATCTTACCGGGTTGGCCGGCAACAGTCGGATGGCGGTGTTCGGGACAGGTTTGGCCCGGGAACATCACCAATTCCTTCGCACAATACCGGTTAGTGTTAACATACACGACGAGTTCCAGCCCGGTGTGCTCTAGTTCACCGAGACCAAAATCGGCAACCTCAATGTTAGCGCGCTCGGCCGGTGTGATCACAATGCCAGCTTTCGCCAGCATCTTCGCAGCTTGGTGCTGCGCTTTTCGAAGTTTCGAACGATTGATCATGACTTTATCCTCCTTCTGTTCCAACCTGATTTGATTCGTTTCTGTACTTCCACCCACGGACGGATGCCGCTCGTCGCGTCGGCGGCCTCGCAGCAACATGCGCCGACGGCAACAGCCATCGTCATCACGTCGTCAGGCGGCAATCCACGCAACAGCCCGGCAAGGAACCCGGCGATGGTAGCGTCGCCCGCACCGGTGGTGCCGACGACGGTGACTTTGAAACACGGAGCGACGCGTTCGCGGTCGGGCCAGCGAACGTAAAGGCCGCGCGAGCCGAGTTTGAGCCCGACGATGCCAGCGCCCCAGTCGCGGAGTTGCGCGGCGAGCACCGCGGGCGGCTGGTGGCCGATCATGACCTGCATTTCGTCGAGGCTCGGTAGAAAAACGTCAACGTGCGGCAACACGCGCCGAAGCAACGCAGGCCAATCCACACGGCCCGCCTCGGATTTCGGGTCCACCATGACCATGTCAAGCGAGGTCGTGAGGCCGAGGCGTTTGACGCGGCGGAACAACGACGCAAGTTCGCGCCCGCCGTCGCGGTACATCCGTCGCATGAGCGGCGGGTAGCCGAAGTGGAACAGCTTTGCGCCGCGCAACGCAGCGTCGGTCACGTCGGCGGCGCGAAAGGTGTCGTTGGCGCCAGAGCAATGCAGGAATGTGCGGTCGACGCCGGGCGGACTGATGACGACGGTGTACGAGCTGGTCTCACCTTTTGCTATGATCATTCCGTCGGAGCCAATCTTTTCCAGAATAGCGCGTCCGAAGAGGTCATCGCCGACCTTACCCATCAACCGCGTCCGCACACCGAGCCGTTGCATCGCGAGGCCGGTGTTGGAGACGGCGCCACCAGTGGCAACGACTGCCGGACCGATCTTGAACAGTTTACCGGGTTCGAGCGTTACCTGTCGCTCGAACGTCGGGATAATGTCCAGACAGATGTGACCGGCCACAATGGCCTCCGGTCTCAGGTGAGTAGTATCCATAGTTCAATGTCCTCCAGTTTTGATTTGATGGCGTTGATGAAACGAGCGGCGAGTGCGCCGTCCACAATACGATGGTCGCTGGAGAGCGTCATCTTCATCATCTGGCGCACGACCACTTTGCCGTCGCGCACGACCGGCTGCGGTAGCGTGCTCGACACGGCGAGAATGGCGGCCTCGCCGGTGTTGATGATGGCGGTGAAGTTCTCGACGTTGAGCATGCCCATGTTCGAGATGGTGAACGTGCTGCCGGTCATCTCGTCAGGCGTGAGCTTGCCGTCGCGCGCCTTCACGGCGAGGTCCTTCGCGCGCGCGTTCAACTCGGCGAGCGTCAGTTCGTCGGCGTTGCGGATGACAGGCACGACGAGCCCCTGTTCGAGCGACACGGCGACGCCGAGATGGACATGGCTGTTCCAACGGATGGTCTTGCCGTCGGTGGTGCTGTTGACGTCCGTAAACTCCTTCAACGCCAGGATAACGGCCTGCGAGATGAAATCGGTCACGGTGTACGCCGCTCCCGCTTCCTTGAGGCGGGTGCGGAGCGCGACCAGTTCGGTCATGTCAACGCTGACGGTGACATAGAAATGCGGCTGGGTCACGACGCTCTGAGTAAGGCGCTGGGCGATGATCTGGCGCATCTTCGACATCGCTTTCGGTTTCTCGGCGATGGCGCGTTCAACATCTGCCACCTGAATGCGATCAGCCTTGATGCTGAGCAGATCAATTCCTTCTTTCGAGGCAAGGTTCTTGGCGGCCGGTGTGACGCGAAGTTTGTCGTAGCCCTGCGCAACGAGATAAGCACGGACATCTTTCTCGACGATGCGTCCGCCGGGACCGGTGCCGGTGATCTTGGTTGGGTCGATGACGCACGATTCGGCGAGCACACGGGCACGCGGAGAGATCCGGAACAAAACCGGAACATTGGGTTGAGGCACCGCAACTTGAACCGGGGCGGCGGAAACCGGAGCGACAGGCGCGGAAACAACCTTTGACGGTGTCACGACGGGAGCAGGCTCGGCTTTTTTCGGCGCAGCCGGCTTTGGCGCTTCGACAGCGGGAATCGCGTCGCCGGGTTGGCCAAGGAAGCCAACGGTGCTTTGCACCGGCACGTTGACGCCGGGTTGGACGATGATTTTTAGGAGCGTGCCGTCGGTGAACGCTTCGACTTCCATGACGGATTTGTCGGTTTCGACGGTAAAGAGGATATCGCCTTTGGCGATCTTCTCGCCTTCCTTCTTGCGCCACTCGACGATGGCGCTCTCTTCGGTCATCTGACCGAACTTCGGCATGATGATGGGCGTTGCCATGGCGTGCTCGCTTAGAGGATGGCGTTGGCGGCGTCGAGGAGGTCCTGAACGCTCGGCAGGAACGCGGCTTCGAGAATGTGGCTTTGCGGTGCGATGCCGTTTTTGGCGCCGACGCGTTTGACGGGGGCGTCGAGGTAATCGAAGACAGCGTCCTGAATGGTGCTGGCAATCTCGCCGGTGTAGCTGCCGATGTGAATTGCCTGACTCGCGACGACGCACTTGCCGGTCTTCTGGACGCTGCGCAAGACGGGGTCGAGGTCGAGCGGGACGAGCGAGCGGAGGTCGATGACCTCAGCGCTGACGCCTTTGTCGGCCTTCAACTTTTCGGCGGCCTTGAGGCAGTCGTGGACGAGCGGTCCCCACGTGACGAAGGTGATGTCGCTGCCTTCGCGTTTCACGTCAGCGACGCCGAGCGGGACGAGATATTCCTCCTGTGGCACAACGCCTTTCATGCCGTAGAGCCCCTGCGACTCGATGAACATGATCGGGTTGTTGTCGCGGATGGCGGATTTCAACATGCCTTTCGCGTCGTACGGTGTGGCGGGATAAACCACGTAGAGGCCGGGGATGTGGCAGAACATGGACTCCAGCGTCTGCGAGTGTTGTCCACCGTAACCTTTACCGGCACCGGCGCTGACGCGATAGACGCACGGGACTTCGGTCTGGGCGCCACTCATGTAATGCCATTTTGCGGCCTGGTTGCTGATCTGGTCGCTGCTCATCAACGCGAAGTCGAAGTACATCAACTCGACCACGGGCCGCAGGCCGATCATCGCGGCGCCGATGGCGGTGCCGCAGATGCAGGCCTCGCTGATGGGCGAGTTGAAGCAACGGTCGCGTCCAAACGACTCCATCAGGCCCTTCGTGACCTTGAACGCGCCGCCGTAGTCGGCAACGTCTTCGCCGTACACGATGACGCGTTTGTCGCGGAGCATTTCCTCGATGAACGCTTCCTTGATGGCGTCCTTGTAATTGATCTCGCCGTTGACGCGCTTGATTTCCGGCAACGCCTGGATGATCTCCACCTTCGAGAACTCCGCCGGGACGGTCTCGCACTTCGTGTCGGTGTACATGTACTTGATGACGTCCTCGGCGACAGGATCGGCGGCGGCGGCGGCGCGCCTGGCGGCACGTGCGTTGCGGTCGCGAACGCGGGCTTCGACTTCCTCGATGCCCTTCTTCGAGAGAACCTTGCTTTCGAGGAGCTGCGCCTTCAACGCCTCGATGGCGTCAATCGCCTTCCACGCGGCCTCCTCTTCCTTCGTGCGGTACTCGATGCGCGGATCGCTGAGCGAATGGCCCCAGTACCGGTACGTGTGCACGTCGAGCAACACCGGCCCCTTGCCTTGCCGGCAAAGCTCGGTGGCGCGGTTGACCGCGTCGCGCACGGCGAGCGCGTCCATGCCGTTGACGACCTCGGCGTGCATGTTCGTGTCGGCAAACCCGGCAGCGCGGCGCGCCATGTTATCAATGCCCATCACTTCGTCTTCCGAGCGATGCGTCATGCCATACTGGTTGTTGCAGATCAGGAAAATGATCGGCACGCCGAACTTGTGGTCGTCGGCGAGGTTGTTGGTGAACTGGAACTGTGCGGCCCAGTTGAGCGCTTCGAGCACGACGCCGTTGGCGTACGCGCCGTCCCCGGCGAAACAGCAGACGACGTCATCCTTCTTCAGGTAACGCAGCCCCATCGCCGCGCCGGTCGCGATAGGAACGCCGCCGCCGACGATGGCATTGGCGCCGAGATGGCCGACGGTGAAGTCGGCGATGTGCATCGAGCCGCCGCGGCCCTTGCAGTAACCGTCTTCCTTGCCGAACAATTCACCGACCATCCGGTAGACGTGCTCTTCCAGTGCCGCTTCGAGCAGCTCGTCGCGCTTCGTCGCCTTGCAGCCCGGCACGCGCGCCTTCAACTGCTCGTCGGTCATCGTGCGGATGGCGACCGTGCCTTTCGCGAGTGACTCGCCGTGACCACGGTGCGTGCTGGTGATCTTGTCGGTCAACTTCAACACGGAACACGCGCCCGCCGCCGTGCCTTCCTGTCCGACGGAAACGTGCGTCGGGCCGCGGTAGTTGAACGTCGGCGTCGGCTCGTATGCGCCGGAGCGGAGCTTGACGATCATCTCTTCCAGCTCGCGGATCATCAGCATGTCTTCGAGCAGGTTGACGGCTTCCACCTTCGTGATGTGCTTGGCCGCCAGCTCGGTCTTCAGGTTGCCCTTGAACTGGTACGCGGGGATCTTCCCGCAATTAATGATCGCCGGAGTGAAATCCGGCCGCTTGTCGCTGAGATAGACTTGTGATTTCCGATTCATGACTGTTCCTTGTTACGCTCGAACGAGCTTGATGCCTTTCTGATTCAGTTCCTTTGCGAAATCCTTGCCGACACCCTTGTCGGTGATGACCACGTGGACGTGTTCCAGTTTGCCGGCGCGGGCGAACGAGACCTTGCCCGCCTTGCTGGAGTCGGCGAGCAGGATGACCTGCCGCGCCAGGCCCATGACCAACTCCTTCGTGTACGCCTCGCCGGGATCGGTGGTGGTCAGGCCTTCCTTCAACGTCACGCCGATGGTGCCCATGAACGCTTTGTCGAGGTGCAACCCCTCCAGCGTCAACCGCGTCAACGGCCCCACGACCGTCTGGCTCAGCCGCCGCAGCTCGCCTCCGATGAGGATGAGCCGCGGCCCCCGCCCGGCCAGTTCGGTCGCCGCCCGCAATGAGTTCGTCACCACCGTCAAATTTGTCCGCTCCCGCAACAGCCGCGCCAGTTCTAGCACCGTGCTGCCACCGTCGAGGTAAATGGTTTCATCCGGCTCGATGAACGTCAACGCCGCCTCCGCGATTCGCCGTTTCTCCCGCGCCGCGATGGAAGTCTTGCTGTCGAACAACGGCTCATCGAGCCGGCTCTCGACGCTGACCGCCCCGCCGTGCACCCGGCGAATCGCGCCGGAGCGTTCGAGTTGGTCGAGGTCGCGCCGCACGGTGGCGGGCGACACGCCAAGCTGCCGGCACAGCGCCTCGACGCGGATGACGCCGCTCTCGCGGATCAACGACCGAAGATGGTCGAGCCGCTGCGGCGCAAGGTCTCTGGGTTCATTCTGGGCCATGATTGAATATGAGCGATTGTAATCACAATCTGCTCACAGTCAATCAGAATAGTTCATCCAGCCCGCCGGAACAAAACCGGAACATTAACCGGCTGCAGCCGCCCTTGTGAGCGAGCAATAGGTTTGAGAGTTTTGGTGTAACAGGTTTGAGAGTGCGTAGGGCGTGGCCGTAACTACCAACTGGCGAAAGGTTTCGATGTCCACCGTGGCGGACATCTCGGCTTTCCCGTGGTGGAAATGTCCGCAAAACTCTCAAACCTCCCATCTTACGCTCTCACTGCTCCAACCCCGTCAGTTACAGCTACTTTGGCCTACTTCTACCTATTTCCGTCTACTCTCAAACCTTTTGCACCGCTTCAAAGTCTTAACTGCCGTTATTGATCATTTGGAAGATTTGTTCTCTGTCTGAACAATCTTGATTGTCCAATTGCCGATGGAGTTAACCCCCAGATAGTATTGTCCGCCCTTGGGTTGGTAGGAAGCGCCTTTCCCGGCTCCCATCTGATTAGCGGCAATACCTTCCATTTCTCCATCACTCCGATAAAGAGTAATCTGAAAAATATCGCCGGTTGCGTCCCATTGAATCTCCCATGAATCCTTTACAGTAAACGGCCTTGTGTTTCTCCCTCCAGAGCCGGAAAAAATTTGAATGGTCGTATCGTTCGATGACGCGGTTTGAGGCGCCGTTTCTGTTGATACATCCCCGGCTAGCTGCCGTTTGGCCGTCTTCCCCGTCTTTGCAAGATGATTCTTCATCACTTCCAAAACGTCTTTATGTCGTGTTGCGGCGTTCAAAGGAGTAGTGCCCTTGGCGGTCTTCGCATAAACATCGGCTCCGTAAGTCAGCAAAACCTCCACGATTTCTTTCTGTCCTTCTAAGGCCGCTACGAACAACGCGGTTTCTCCATCCTTGTCGCTTGCATCAACATCGGCTTTGTGTGCCAGCAGAACTCCCACGATGTCTTTGTGCCTGTTTAATGCGGCCCACCATAGGGGTGTTTCCCCTTTCATAGTCCTCGCGTTCACATCAGCCTTGTTTGCTAGCAACACTTCTACGACTGCTTCGTGGCCCTTTAGCGTCGCAAAGAGCAACGAAGACCACCTGTCCTCATTCGTCGCATTCACGTTTGCTCCCTGCGACAGCAGGATTTCCACAGCCTCTTTCTGTCCCGTTGCCGCAGCCGCCATCAATGCTGTCATTTGGCTATGGCTCGTTGCATTCACATTAGCGCCATGAGCGAGTAATACCTTCAAGATACCAACGTGTCCTTTCATCGCTGCGCAAATCAAAGGGGTCCCTCCCAACCCGTCCCCTGCATTCACGTCGGCTTTGTTTGCTAGCAACACTTCTACGATGTCCTTGTCGCCCGCTAATGCTGCAATGTGCAATGCAGTGAACCCGCGCTTATCGGCTTTAGCATTCACATCAGCACCTTGAGCAAGGAGAGCTTTGACTCTGTTGACATCGCCAGTTTTCGCTACTGCTATCAATGAGGAGTCTAAATCAGACGCCCTCACCACAGAGCCAAAAAGAAGTGCGCTCAACAACATTCCTGCTCTCACGCAGCGCCCGAAAGAAATGTTCATAGTGTCCTCCGTTTTCCTCGCGCCGGATACTACTGCCCGGTGTGTGCCCTGACAAGAGCGAAGGCGCTGGACTGGAGCGAGCGTATCGAAATTTTCGGCGGCGACGGCGGTTTCATTGTTGACACCCTGAGCTTGTCGAGGGGTCTCAGACTCGCTACACTGCGCGGCATGAATCGGCTGATCATCTCCGTTGAAGATCTGTTGAACGGCACAGAATGGGTGGACGCGCCGCTGCAAGCGAATCCGTTTGCACAAGCAGAGCGCGAGGCGAGACCGGAGACGCAGGAGGAGATACTGTAAGTGGACTGGACCGTTTTTCTGACTTCGGTCGGCGTGTCGGGGGCGCTATTTGCTACATTTGCCTTCCTGACGCGCTCTGTCATTCTTCACTATCTATCCAAGGATATTGACCGGCATAAGGCTGAGTTACTGCGTACCACAAATGAACACCAGATACGTTTCAATAGAGTTTACGAGAAGCAGGCGGAGGTGATCGCAGAGTTTTATCGAAGGCTCGTTACCGCGAAACGCCTATTGGGCTGCTTAAGACTAACTGACTCGCAAACACTCACCAACAAGGATAAAGCGATGGCTGAGGACGCATTTAGCGCCTATTGGGATGCACTTACGTATTTTGACAACCATGCTTTGTATTTTGACGACCAAGTTTGTCAGAAGGTACTTGTGCTTAATATGAAAATGCTAAAGTACACAAGCTTCTTTTCCGGGTTGGTTGAGATGATGCAGAATCGTTTCACGGAAGAAGAGCGACAGCAACTCAATAGCATGAAAATAGAGGGTGTGGGGATTGAGCGGCACTTAATAGAAACTTGGAAGACAATGGATGATGAGATTGCACCTTTGCTGCGCGATCTCGTGAAAGAGTTCCGTGGACTTCTGGGTGTGATTGACAGAACGAAGTAATATAAAGGGGAACTCCTCCGGGTGGCACCGTGACCAACCCTAAACTTGAAAATGAACCAGAATCAGGACAACGGAAAAGGAGTCTGACCATGCAAAAGCTCATTATCGTTTCTCTCATCACTGGACTGCTCGCGTCCGTGGCAACTAAGCTGATTGCATTTTGAGACATGCTAAAATTTTAGCATGGCTCCAACACCTGTCACGCGATGCATGCTAACAATTTCGCATGGCACCGAGATGGTGGCGGCGAAGCCGACGAGGGGTCAGTTCTTCTTCCTTGGTGCAAGACGCAGCGAGTCCGGCTCGACGGCCAACTCCAAGTCCGCCAGCGCCGCGACATACTTCAAGGCCTCGATGAGCGGCACGTTGCGCAGAACCAATGTGATTCGTGGGAGTTGATCGGCTGGTGCGGCTTGCAGGGTGATCTTGACGCCCTGCTTGTCGGGATCGAGTTCTTGGCTCTTCTTCGCAAGGAGGTCCACCACCTTGTCGAGGGCCGCGTCTTGGAAGGAAACTTGCGGAATCATGATCTTGGCGGCCTTTTCCACAGCCGTCAATTCCTTGACAAGCGCCGCCGTCAACGCCACGAACAACACACGCCCGTCGTTCTCTGCGCCGCCCAGCAGGATCGTCCCGCCCGGTCGGACTGCCACCTTGGTATTCAGTTCGCGGGTGCTGAACGACGTTGCGCTCAGCGGTTCCTTCGCACCCGGTAATCTCTGCCGCACGGTCAGGTTTGCAGTAACGACAATCTTCTCGTCGCGCATCTCCGGCAACAACGACAAACGGATGCCTTCGAACAGGCTTTCACCTTTCTCGTCTTTGACTTCCGCGACTTCTCGCCCCACGCAAATCTCCGCTTTTTGTCCGTCTAACGTCGTTACCTTCGGCGCGCTCAGTACATCCACGCCTTTCATCGTCGTCAATGTCTTCAACGCCGCGACTGTTTCCTCGTCGGAAACCGGCAGCGTCTTTAACGCACCTGCTGGCGCCTCAATGATCTTCGCCTCCAACATCACCTGCGTCTTCGGTTTCTCCTTTGCCACCTGCGCCATCTCCCCACCGGCGACAACCACCGCAACCAGCAACACACCGGCCACCGTAGTCCACCGGCCCAGCGTAGACCGGTTGCGCCGCTCGTCCACGATGGCGCAGATACGACGTTCGAGCGTGGACGGTTGCGCCATCGCCACCGCGTATTGCCCCGAAGAACGCGCGACGGAGCACAACAGCGAAGCATACTCGTCGGCGCGCACGCCGTCGCGCAACACCGCGTCGTCGCACGCCTGTTCCTGAGCCAATCGCAACGACCGCGCTGCCAGCCAAACCAGCGGGTTAGGCCAGTACAACGCGCACAGACACTGCGCCGCCAGCCGTGTCAGCCAGTCGCGACGCTGCACATGCGCCAGTTCGTGACGCAGCGCCGTGTTCCGGTTTTGTTCCGGCCACGCCAGCGCTGCGCTTGGCAGCATCACCACGGGACGCCAGACGCCCCACATCAACGGCACCGCGCAGTCCGGCGAGTGCCGCAACGAAATACGCGACGGCAGCCGCGGATCGTTCAATGGCTGGCTGTGCCGGTGCAAACGCCATAATCGCAGGAGACCGACGCCGCGAAACGCCAGCAAGCCGACGGCACCCGCAAGCCACGCAACCACGGTCACATCTCGCCATGGGGGCAACGTACGCGATGTTGCCGGCGAGACGCTGGGCACTGTTGCCGGGGCGACGGATGCCGGATTGGCGGGTGTGAACGTGGCTCGCACGGTTGGCGTGTGCCACGTCCAGCGCGGTGTCGCGAAATGGGTGAACGGCAAGAGCAGCAGCGCGGCAAACGCGAGCACCCAGACGAGGTGGCGTTGTGCCGCGGAAGCGCCGCGCCAAATGGCGCTGATGGCTGATGCGGCAGCCAGCACAAACGCGCTCTTCAAAAGTAGGTCGAGTAACATTGTCATTTGGTTTTGGCCTTTCGGATGATGGCTTCGAGACGATCCAGTTCACCAGCGGGCAGTTTGACACCGGCGTCGTCCACGAGTGCGGCGACGGCGTTGGCGAGCGAGCCGTCAAAGAACGTCTCGACAACGCGCTTCAACGCGGACGGGCGGACTTTCTCGCGCGCTTCTGACGGCTGGTAGAAGTATCGCTGGCCGCGTTCGGTGTGTTTGAGAAACCCTTTTCGTTCGAGGATGGTGAGCAGGGTTCGGACGCTCGAATAGCTCGGCGGGTCTGGCAGGGCCTCCTGTACGTCGAATGCCGAGGCTTCACATCGTGTATACACGATGTCCATGATCTGCCGTTCCCGTCGGCTCAGGTGGTGGTGTTTCAGCGCCATGCGAAATTTTTAGCATGGCACTCCGGGCATCGTCAAGTGTGCTGTGCGAATATTTTCGCATCGGAGGAATCGCGAAGGTTCGCAGCGGTTTCCTGAAGGCTTGATTGTCTCGGGCGGCGGCTTTACAGTGGTCGCCATGAAACGCTTTCTCCTCGCTATCGTGTTTGTGGCCGCGGCGGTGTCCAGCCAGGCCGAGCTGACCATCCAAGTCACGCCGCCTGTCAACCCCGCTGCGCCCGGCAACGCCAACACGACGACTATTGCCGTGCCGTTGCCGACGCGCGGAGCTTCGAGCAACAGCACGACAGTCGCAGCCGTGCCGGTGAAGACGGAGGACGTGTTGAAGTTTAAGAATGCCGATACGCTGCACGGTACACTGGTGTCGGCGAATCCCGACGAGGGCGTGCGCTGGAGCCGCGAGGATGCGAAGGGCGCGATCGCGTTCACGCTCGCGAACGTCAGCGAGGTTCAGTTCGCCAGCGTCGTCACACCCCGCGCGGGCGGACCGCGTGCGGTGGCGCGCCTGACCAACGGCGACTCACTCGCGGGCGAAGTCGTCGGACTGACCAAGGACGCGTTGAAGTTGCAGACATGGTACGCGGGCGAGTTGAACATCAAGCGTCCCATGCTGGCCAGTCTCGAACCGGGCCTCGGAACCGTGTCGGTTCTCTACAGTGGCCCGAATGCCTTGACCGAGTGGCAGCAAAAGGGCAGCGGCGGACGCGGCTGGACCTTCAAGAAAGGCTCGCTTGTCTGCGCCGGAGGCAGCGGCGGCATGACCATCGGGCGCGACGTGAAACTGCCCGACATGGCCAGCATCGAGTGCGATGTCTCGTGGATGGGCTACGTGAATTTCTACATGCTGTTCTACGCGGAGAACTTTGAGAATTACTACAACAGCGACTGCTACGCGCTCCAGATCAGCAGCGGCACGATCTATCTCCAGCGTTGCCAGCGCAACAGCGGCATGAACAACGTGGACCAGTACGTCCAAGTCGAGAGCCTCCAGCGCAAGAACAAGGCCCGCATCGGGCTTAAGATCAACAAGCAGAAGAAGACCGTCGCCCTCTTCATTGACGGCGCGATGGTCAAGCAATGGACCGACCGCGCCGACTTCACCGGCAAAGGCACCGGCATCGGGTTCGTCACCCAGGGCCAGCCGACCCGTGTCAACAACATCGTTGTCACCGAGTGGGACGGCAAACTCGACGTGGACAGCGGCGGCCCCGGCAAGGCCGCCGAGGAAGACCTCGTGCGCCTCATCAACGGCGACAAGCTCAGCGGCAAGCTCGACACCATCGCCAACGGCCAGCTCAACTTCGTCACCTCGTACGCGAAGCTGGAGATCCCGCTCGCGCGCGTCGTCGAGATCGTCATGGCCGCCAAGACTGTCGAGAAACCGCGACGGCAAGCCAACGACCTCCGTGCCTATTTTGTGGATGGCGGACGGTTGACGCTTTCGCTGGACAAGCTCAGCCCCGATGCGCTCAACGGCGGCAGCGAATGTTTCGGCAAAGCCAACTTCCAACGCGGCGCCTTCCAGCGGCTCCAGTTCAACGTGTACGACGAAGCCAAGGAGTCGGAAGACGAAGACGACTGGAGCGACACGCCCGCCCCTGGTGTCCGCCGTGGGATGATTCGCGGCGCTGCCGGGGGCGGCGTGATCATGCTCAATGGAAACGTGATGGTCCAGTAGCCACCACGGCCGGAACAAGCCGAGCGCAGCGAGCCGCTGAGGGCGAGGGCGGCAAACCGGAACATTTTCCTTACGGAATCTGCGAGGTTTTCTTCAACTCGGGCCACTTGGTCTCGGCGATGCGCTCGCAGCGGCCATCCAGATACAACACGGCACGCGTGTCGCCGTGTTTCTCGATTGCGGCCGGCGAGAAACGGATTTGGTTGGTATGAGGCGTCTTTGATCTTGCAGTACGGCTCCAATGCTTTGCGGGTGGCGTCGGCGTCTTTCATCGACGGAAGCGTCTTGTCGCCATCCTGATCCCGCTGAAAGGAGAACTCACAGGTATCATGGAGCATCAGAATCGTTCGCTTGGTTTGTGAGGGCGACCACGGGTGGCTTGGAAATGACCGTCCATGATGTGCTCTTCGCTCACATTCTTATTGGAGAAAAGCGATACGCCGCTTTGGTATTGGCCCAGTCCTGACAGGCGGAGGGCACACTTTCGCCAATCCCATTGGACATCATTCTCATCAGTTTACTGAAACGCTTGGCCAACCGCACATCGTTAAAGTGGCCTCCTCCCACTTCGTGCTCAATCCATGCCTCAGCGGACGATACGTTGATGACCATTCCGGGCTGCGTGGTGACTTTTTTGATTCGCATCCCTATGTTCAACCACAATCACAACCAAACCGGAATCAAAATATGTCCTTGCGCCCGGCCTACTTACAACACTTCCCCCACTC
>CAIKAP010000066.1 GCA_903825435.1 uncultured Verrucomicrobiota bacterium | reverse complement strand
GAGGGCGTTGTTTGCGCGACTGTGTTGAGGATCACCCCACGGGCCGCCCGCTAATGGCGGCGACGACAACGCGCCGACGGGCCGACGCCAAGGGCGGAGCATGGTCGCCCATCGTAAAAGTAAGCCGAAGGGCCTCTGGAGAAACTATTTTCACACCTTCGGCTCGCCATCTCCACTCCAATCGCCATCCACTAAAAGAAGTTTTGCAAGAACGTCGTCAGTCAGTTGTATTCACACGACGCCGTTGTCGGCGGTTACAGACCGCCGCTACAGTCGCGCCAGCACGCCACGGTTGACCTCGGCGGCCTTCTCCGGGCCGCAAAGTAACTCGACCAGCTTGAACGCAAACTCCATCGCCGTGCCGGCGCTGCGGCTTGTCACCACTGGGCCATCCACCACGACGCGCTCCTCGCTGTAGTACGCCGCGCGAGCGGCGACGGCGTCACGCACCACCGGATGTGAAGTTGCGGCGCGGCCGTCGAGCACGCCGTAGGAGGCAAGGATGACGGGCGCGGCGCAAATGGCGGCGAACTGGCGGTTCTTGCGCTGGAGCGTCTCAATGATGCGCTGGACGCGCGAGTCGGCGCGGAGGTTATCGGTGCCGGGCTGGCCGCCGGGGAGGACTAACATGTCGAAATCGTCGGCGTTGACGTCGTCGAGCGTGCAGTCGGGCAAGTGACGGGTACCGCGTGATGCGACGATGTGTTCCGTTTTTGTTCCGGCGGTGACAACCTTGACGCCGGCGCGGCGGAGGATGTTGATGACGGTAATGGCTTCGATCTCCTCGAAGCCGGGCGCGATCGGGATGAGGACTTTTGTCGGCGTCATGGCGGCGTCAGCGGAAGCAGGGCGACGTTCTTGTTGTCAACCTTGATGCGAACGACGGTGACGCGGCCGGTGGGGTCGGCGGCGACGCGGAGCTTGAGGTAGTCGCCGGGCTTGAGTTTGTCGACGGTGAGTCTTTCTTCGCCACGGAAGATGTAGGTGCGCGGTGTGAGGAAGTAGGTGCGGTCGCCGTCCGGAGTCTTAAGGTGAAGTTCGCCGGACTTGGAATCAATTTGGACAACGGTGCCGCGAGCGAAAGGCGCGACATCGTTGGTCTGTGCCCAAGCGGACAACTGGAGCAGGAGAAAGGCGACAAGGAGGGGGTGGACGCTCATGACGGAGTGCCCACTTTGAGCGGTAGAGGTATGTATCCGGTAGCGCGAAAGTTGGCGCTACTAGGCCGGACGGAGGGGTGTTCGCGGAGGATGACGCGACCGGCGTCGCTATCGATTTCGAAAACGAGGGTAGTGTTACCAACCTGGATGCGATCGTTAGGGGAAAGGGTACATTCGAAGATGCGGGCACCGTTGCGGTAGGTGCCGTTGGCGGAGCCGACATCCTTGAGGTGAAACTGATGGTTGGAGTAAAAGATGTTGCAGTGGACGCGGGAGATAAAGGAGTCGGAAACAGGAATATCCGATTCGGCAAGTCGTCCGATGACCAGTGGGTGGTCGCCGACTTCCAAGACCTTTTCGGTGCCATCAGAGCGTTTGTAAAAAAGGATCGCCATTTGGACGGTATCTTACGAATTTCGTCGGGTCTGTCCAATGAAATGTCTTGGTTCTTGCGGACAATGGGGCGGGTTTGCTACGGTACGTGGCGTTATGAATGTTCGCGTTCGATTTGCACCGAGTCCGACGGGGTACCTGCACATTGGCGGTGTCCGTACGGCATTGTTTAACTGGCTGTACGCCCGGCACACGGGCGGCATGTTCGTTTTGCGCATCGAGGATACCGACGTGGCGCGCAACACCGAGCAATCGTTGCGGACGATTCTCGACGGCTTGAAATGGCTCGGCTTGGACTGGGACGAAGGTCCGGAGAAAGGCGGCCCGTTCGGCCCGTATTTCCAGTCGCAGCGCGTCGACATTTACAAACGCCGCGTTCAGGAGTTGATGGACAAGGGCATGGCCTACGAGCGCAACGGCGCGATCCGGTTCAAGATGACCCGGCAGCCGATTGAGATTCCCGACATCATCTGTGGCGGCGTGGTCCGCTCACTCAACGAGACCGAAGCACTCGATCCCGATTTCGTCATCGTCCGCAGCGACGGTAATCCCGTGTTCCATTTCGTGAACGTCGTTGACGATATCGAGATGCGGATCACCCACGTCATCCGCGGTGAGGACCACCTGTCGAACACGACAAAGCACATCGCGTTGTTCCGCGCATTCGGCGTCGAGCTGCCGAAATACGCACACATTCCGATGATCCTCAACCTCGACGGCACCAAGATGAGTAAGCGCGATCCCGACCCGGGCAAGGCGCGCCTCGCTTCACTCGCCAGCTACGGCGAGGACGGTTTCATCGCTGAGGCGGTGCGTAACTACCTCTGCCTGCTCGGCTGGTCACCCAAGGATGGCAAGGAGATCCGTCCCATCGAGGAGATCGTCGCGATGTTCGACCTGCCACAGATTCTTCGCCACAACGCGAAGTTCGACATCACCAAGTTGACGTGGATGAACGGTGAGTACATCCGCACCATGTCGCTGGAAAAATTTCTGCCGCTGGCAAAAACATTTGTCAGCGGGCGTGACGATCCTAAAGTGATCGCACTAGTGAAGGATAAAATCAAACTCTTGAAGGAGTTACCGGATTGGACGAACTATTTTTTCGTCGACGATTACATCTTCGACCCGGTGGCAGTCGCTAAAGCCTGCAACACCCAGCAGACCTCCGATCGCCTGTTGAAGCTAGCCTCCGTCTATGACCTCGTCAGCGTGTGGGACGCGGCGAGCCTCGAAACGGCGTTGAAGACACAATCCGTGGCGCTCGGCGTGAAAGCCGGTGAACTGATTCACCCGTGTCGCGTCGCTGTATCCGGTAAATCGACAGGGCCATCGCTGTATCACATGTTGGAGACCTTGGGACGGGAGCGCGTGCTTAGCCGATTGCGGCGGGCTGCGGAGAAGTTCCGTGTATGACACAGACCGACACCAAACTGACGTTAGCCAACAAGATCACGATTTTGCGGATCCTATTAATCCCGGTGTTTGTGTGGATAACGCTGGACTACATTCGCGATCACCAGCGCGGGTTGGCCGTGGAGTGGGAGCGCGTGCTGGCGTGCGTCGTCTTTGCCATTGCCACTGTTTCCGACGGCGTGGACGGCTATATCGCGCGGCACTACAAACAGAAAACTGAACTGGGATCCTTCCTCGATCCGCTAGCGGACAAGACGCTGCTGGTAAGCGCGTTGATTCTACTGAGTGTGCGGTTCAAGGACGGCTCGCCGTTTGCGCAACTGCCATTGTGGTTTCCGATTCTCGTCGTCAGCCGCGACTTGATCCTGCTGGCCGGCACGGTGCTCATCCACATGCTCACAGGAAAAGCCGTCGCGCGCCCGCACCTCGTCGGTAAGTGTGCGACTTTTTTCCAGATGATCACACTTGGCTGGGTACTGCTGAAGTTGGAGAAACCGTCCTACGAGTGGCCGCTGTACGCTGCCGGGTTGTTCACGCTCGTGTCGGGTATTTGGTACTTCTTTGACGGCATCAAGCAGCTTGCCGCCGCCGAGGAAAAGAAAGCCAAGGCGTCGGTTACGCCGTCGTCAATTCCTTGACCACCTTCTCGCGTGCCGGCTGGTCGGCGTAGCGGTTCGGATCGGCCATGCCGGAATCCATGCGCGACGTACGCGTGGCGTAGTTGCCGCGCTCGTCAGTGAGGATTTGCCACGGATTAGCCGCGTCCTGTTTGGACTCGGCTACTTTCAACTCGGCGTTGACCATAGCCGCGTGCGAGCCGAACTCCGACGCGTAGACCGGGCCTTTGTTCTTGCCGTCCTTCTTGTCCGTGCCTGGCTTCGGTCGCGCGTGAGTGACGCCTGCTTTGGGTGCTGCTGTTGCCATGTGATTAATTCTCCTACTTCTTTTTGATGGGGGCAACTATTTAATCCACGACCTACCCTTGCGTCAAGCCGTTTGCGCCAGAAAACGCAGCCGCGTGATTTCAGATGGCGGATCAAGTCGCGCCGCTTCATGCCGCCGTCAGCGTCAACGACTCGCGGATCACACGCTGTCCGGCCGCGGATTCCTCTGCCAATTCGCGATTTGCCTCCAAGACCATCCGTATCGTTTCTTCCAGATTGGCGTGCGCTTCCGCGAGCGTCTTGCCCTGCGTGTTCGCTCCCGGCAACTCCTCGACGAACGCCACATACCTGCCGCGCACCTTCCGAAAAACCGCTGTCAGCGTGAAGCTCATGACCTCTCCTTGCCCTACCCGCGCATAGAGTCCTGAAGCGGTTTGGGAATAAGTGGAAGAAGGTGGGAATGCAGAAGGTTAGGACGGAAACGAGATACTAATTTGGAGTTTTAGGAAAAGGCGGTAACTTGACGTTCTTGCAAAACTTCTTTTAGTGGATGGCGATTGGAGTGGAGATGGCGAGCCGAAGGTGTGAAAACAGTTTTTCCAGAGGCCCTTCGGCTTACTTTTACGATGGGCGACCATGCTCCGCCCTTGGCGTCGGCCCG
>CAIKAP010000065.1 GCA_903825435.1 uncultured Verrucomicrobiota bacterium | reverse complement strand
TCGAGTGTAGGGAAAAGATGGCGTTGAAGATGGTGGAAGATCGCGGTCAGTTCATGCATAACTCTGAGACGCTTCCCCTTGCATCCCGTTCAAATCCATCGCCGAAAAAGCCCGCAAAAGCGAGTTTTGCAAGAACGTCATATGAAAACAACCTGCACGACGCCACCCTCCTCCAATTTGCCGACAACAAACTCACCCCGCTCTGGAAAACAAAGAAGATGCGCAACCTTTTATCCACCTACATCCTCTGGCAAAGCCACCTCTACGGCATCAACGAAGACGTTTTCACCTGCATGGACTTCGCCACCGGCGAAGTCAAATAGACCGGCAGCTCCGTCATCCGAAAAGGTTCGCTGATGATAGCCACCGGCAAACTCATCATCCCCGACGACAAAGGCGACCTCGTCATCGTCGAAGCCACACCGACGGCGTACAAAGAGTTGGCCCGAACCAAGGTGATCGAAGACCACTGCTGGAGCATGCCCGTCCTCGCCAACACCCGTCTTTACTGCAAGACCATCCCCGGAGACCTCGCCTGCCTCGACCTCAGCCACTAGGAAAAGTTTCGGAAAGCGAAACGCGGCTTGGTTCGGAAACCAAGCCGCGTTTGCGTTTCAATCTGATGGCGTCAGGACTTCTTTTCTTCCTTCTTGCCCTTCTTTTCCGGCTCGACAACTACCGGAGCTACGACGCTACTTGTCCATTCGAGGATGGCCACTTCAGCGGCGTCGCCGGGACGATTCCCGACGCGAACGACGCGGGTGTAACCGCCGTTGCGATCCTTGAACGCGGGGGCGATTTCCTCGAAGAGGATGCGAATGATGTCCTCGTTCTTGTGCCAGCGTTGGCGCGCTTCCTTATCGGGCAACACACCAGGGCCGTGAACGTTGAGCCGGGCGATGGCAAGGCGGCGGGCAGCCAGCGTGCCCTCTTTACCAAGGGTGACAACTTTATCGGCAAGACGACGGGCGACCTTGGCGCGGGCGACGGTGGTGCGGATGCGTTTGTGTTTAATCAAGCTGCACACGAGGTTGGCCAGCGTGGCTCGCCTGTGCTGGGATTTCATACCCAGCTTGGCGGTGTTCTTGCGGTGTCGCATGGCGTTAATCCTTTGTCTCTTCAGCCACAGGCAACGACTCAATGACAATGGCAGATTCAAGCAGTTGCGGCTCGATCTTCATGCCGAGGGTCAGACCGTGGGTGGAGAGTTTCTCTTTGATCTCGTTGAGGGACTTCTTACCGAAGTTGCGGTACTTAAGCATTTCGGCCTCTGTCTTCATGGCGAGTTGGCCGACGGTGGTGATGTTGGCGTTGTTCAGGCAGTTGGCGGCACGCACGCTCAACTCGATCTCGTTGACGCTCATGTTGAGGATCTTCTTGAGCTTGACCTGTTCTTCGCTGACGCGCGCTTCGCCGGCCTCGAACTCGATGACGAGATTCTTGTTGTAGTCGCAGAACGCATCAATGTGATGGCGAAGGATGTTGCTGCACTGGACAAGGGCGTCCTCTGGGGTGATGCGGCCGTCGGTCCAGAGTTCGAGGATGAGCTTGTCGTAGTCGGTGCGCTGGCCGACGCGGGTGTCTTCGACCGAGTAGCGGACGCGGCGAACGGGGGAGAACAAGGAGTCAATAGCGATGACGCCGATGGCTTGGTCGGGTTTCTTGTTGGCTTCGCCGGGGCAGAAGCCGCGGCCAACCTTTATTTCGAGTTCGGCCTCGAACTTCATTTTTTTATCAAGTGTGCATATGTGCTGGCCGGGGTTGAGGACCTCTACGACCTGGTCGCCCTTGATGTCGCCTGCGGTGACGGCACCTTCCTTGTTGACTGAGATAAAGACGACGTGCGGTTCGCGGCTGTGGGATTTAAGTAACACTTTCTTCAGGTTCAACACAATGTCGGTGACATCCTCGACGACGCCGGGGATGGCGGTGAACTCGTGAGGTGCACCATCGATTTTGATCGAGCTGACGGCGGCACCTTCCAGCGAGCCAAGTAACACACGGCGCAGTGAGTTGCCTATAGTGTGGCCGTAGCCGGCTTCAAACGGCTCGGCGATGAACTTCGCGTACGTCGGCGTCGCGGTGGCGTCTTCGCGCACCACGCGCTTGGGCATTTCGAAACGTCCCAGTCGGATTGGCATGGGTACTTCCTCCATGGAGCCGGGTTCCCCGCGTTCCAGGGACGCGGACCGACGGCTCCGGTTGATTGTTGTTACCTGGAATAAAACTCGACGATCAACTGCACGTTGACGATAGGCTGGATGTCGTCGTGCGTGGGCATCCGCGCGATCTGGGCGCGGAACGCCTCGCGGTTGAACGCAATCCAGTCGGGCATCGGCCGCACTTGCGCGGACTCGATGCTCTTGGTCACAAGTTGGCGGCTGGCGGCAGTGTCGCGCACGTCAAGAACATCGCCGGGTTTGACATTGTAGGATGGGCTACTGACTTTGCGACCATTGACTTTGATGTGGCCGTGGGTGACGAGCTGGCGCGCGAACGCGCGCGTGGTCGCATAGCCGATGCGGAAAACGACGTTATCGAGACGAGTCTCTAGCAACTGGAGCAATGTTTCGCCGGTGACGCCGCGGCGTTTGCGGGCGACTTCAAACATCCGGCGGAACTGGCGCTCGAGCAGTCCGTATTGATAACGGAGTTTCTGTTTTTCATTGAGGCCGACGGCGTAGTCGCTGAGTTTGCGACGCGCCTTCTTGGGACCGTGGACGCCGGGCGGATAACCGCGCCGCTCGAGATATTTCGAGGGGCCAAAGATGGGCTGGCCGAAACGGCGACTAATACGAACTCGTGGACCTTTGTAACGTGCCATAGTGAAAATTCTCCAAGCTAAACGCGACGGCGCTTCGGCGGACGGCAGCCGTTGTGAGGGACGGGCGTGACGTCCTTGATGACGGTGATCTCCAAGCCGATGGCTTGCAACGCGCGGATGGCGGCTTCGCGTCCGGTGCCGGGACCTTTGACCCAGACTTCGACTTCCCTCAACCCATGAGCCATGCTCTGGCGTGCGGCATCCTGCGCGGCCAACTGTGCCGCGTACGCGGTGCTCTTGCGCGAGCCCTTGAATCCGACGCGTCCTGCACACGACCAACCGATGACGCGGCCCTTGGCGTCGGTGATGGAAACAATCGTGTTATTAAACGAAGCGAATACGTGGGCAATGCCTTGGATGACGTTCTTGCTGTGCTTCGCCTTGACGACTTTCTTGGCGGATTCGCCTTCGCCAAGCACCTCGGCAGCCGTCTGCGGCGCTGCCGCGGGTGCGGCCGGCGCAGTAGCGGCAGCGGGGGCCGGTTCAATTTTTGCAGTGGACTTCCCAGTTTTCTCGGCCTTCTCAGACGGGGCTGCTTTCTCCACCGTAGCGGGTTTACCTTTTTGTTCTTCGGGTTTGCTTGCCTCTTTAGCCATTGTGCTTCCTTACGGTTAAACTTTCGCCGTCTTGGTTTCCTTGGCGCGCTGCACGCCAACGGTCTTGCGCGGGCCTTTCCGCGTACGGGCGTTCGTCGAAGTGCGCTGACCGCGGACGGGCAAGCCCTTCTTGTGGCGGATGCCCTGGTAACAATTGACGCTCATCTTGCGCTTGATGTTGGACTGGACTTCGCGACGCAGATCGCCTTCGATCTTGTAGCCCTGCAACACGCTCGTCAGATGCGAGAGCTGGTCGTCGTTGAGGTCCTTGCAGCGGACATTCGGGTCCACATGCGCCTTCTCGCACACCTGCAACGCCGTGGTCGGCCCAATACCGTAGATGTACCGCAGCGAGATGCCAACTTTCTTCTGATCTGGAATTTCTACACCTATAAGACGTGCCATGATAGTCCTCTAGCCTTGACGCTGTTTGTGGCGCGGGTTGTTGCAGATGATGCGCACCACGCCTTTTCGCCGCACGACCTTGCAGCGTTCACACAACCGTTTGACTGATGGTTTTACTTTCATTTCTATATTTTCATTTCTGGCGGAACGTAATCCGCCCCTTGCTCAAATCGTACGGTGACATTTCCACCATCACCTTATCCCCGGGCAACAAGCGGATGAAATGCAGCCGCATCTTACCCGATATGTGCGCCAGAATCCGATGTCCGTTTGGCAGTTCCACCCGGAACATCGTATTCGGCAGCAACTCCACTACCGTCCCTTCTAGCTTTATTGCATCTTCTTTTGCCACGTCAAAATCTCTGCTTCACCTTCTGTGACCAGCACCGTGTGCTCAAAATGCGCGCTCGACGCCCCATCGGCTGTCACCACCGTCCAACCGTCGCTCAACACCTGCACCTCGTGCGTCCCAGCATTGATCATCGGCTCGATCGCCAACGTCATTCCCGCCTTTAGCTTCGGCCCCGTGTCCGCTTTACCGAAATTCGGAATCTGCGGCTCTTCGTGCATCTTCTTGCCGACGCCGTGCCCGACAAACTCGCGCACCGCGCTGAAACCGTGCGCCTCGACCATCGCCTGGATCGCATGGGAGATGTCCCCCACCCGCTTACCCGGGCGCGCCTGCGCGATGCCCGCGTGGAGCGCCTGCTCCGTCACGCGGAGCAACTCCGCCGTGCGCGGTTTCATCACACCGACAGCAACCGTCGTGGCATTGTCGCCGACATATCCGTCGATAACAATACCAACATCAAGACTCACGATGTCGCCGTACTGGATTTTTCGGCTACCCGGAATCCCATGCACGACCTCGTCGTTGACCGAGACACAAACGTGTCCCGGATACCCACGGTACCCGAGAAACGGACTTTTCCCACCGAGCAACCGAATGCACTCGCCGGCAGCGTCATTCAACTCTGCCGTCGTACGACCCGGCTGCACCAGCGCGGCCACAGCGCAGAGAACCTCCGCTGCCGCGGCACAAGCCCGGCGCATCCGTTCAATCTCACTCGGCGACTTGATCGGAATCATCCGCCACGTTCTCTATCAAACAACCTCGGCGCGACTAGCGCCGTCCGCGCAATTTCCCTTTGCGCAAGAACCCGTCGTAGTGGCGCATGATCAGATGCGATTCGACCTGGCGCATCGTATCCAGCATCACGCCCACGGTAATCAACAAACTCGTTCCGCCAAAAAAGCTTGCCGTGATATACGGCAACTGTAGGTGCCGGTTCAAGAGATATGGAATGACCGCCAGCACCGTCAGAAACACCGCGCCCGCCAGCGTGATTCGCGTCATCACATGGTCTAAGTACTCCGCCGTCGGCCGGCCGGGACGGATGCCGGGGACGTAGCCACCATACTTCTTCAAATCATCAGCGATCTGAAGCGGATTGAACTGTGTCGCCACCCAAAAATATGAGAAAAACAAAATCATCAGACCATAGACGGCCAGGTAAGCCAGTTCGCCTTCCGTCAACGACCGCGCCAGCTTCTGGAACGTCGGCGCCTGCAACATCGAAAACAATTTCTGCGGGAACAACAGGATCGCCTGCGCGAAGATGATCGGCATCACGCCCGAGTAATTAATCTTCAGTGGCATGAACGTCTGGCCGCCGCCAAGCATTTTGCGGCCGACCATCCGCTGCGCGTACTGCACAGGAATCTTCCGTTGCGCCTGAGTCACTGCGATGACGGCGGCGATGACCGCCAACGCCATCACGACCAGTAGTCCCACCTCCAGTAACCGCAACACAAAATCGCCTTCCGCCGTAAACAGCGTCCGCCACGCGAAGAACACAGCGCGCGGCAACCGGTCCACGATGCCGATGGTGATGATGATCGAGGCGCCGTTGCCGATGCCGCGCTCGGTAATCTGTTCGCCCATCCACATCAACAACAACGAGCCGCTGGTAATCGTGATCACGGTCATGATACGGAACGGCAGGCCGGGGGTTGCAACCAAGTGCCCGGTGAAGCCCGGCACAAGTTGCTGCGGGTTCTCGAACGCCCACGCCAGCGCGTAGCCTTGGATCAAGCAGATTAAAATCGTCATGTACCGGCCGTACTGGATGATCTTGGCGCGGCCCGTCTCGCCTTCCTGGCGCAAGCGCTCCAGCGACGGAATGACCGCCGTAAGCAATTGCATGATGATGGACGCGCTGATGTACGGCATGATACCGAGCGCGAAGACAGCGCAATTGGTCAAGCCGCCGCCGGTCAGCATGCTGGCGAGGCCGAGAAAACTGCCGCCCACCTGTTTCTGAACGTCATCAATGTACTTCACCAACGGCGCCGGGTTGACGCCGGGGCACGGAATATTCGCGCCGAGGCGCGCCAGCGCAACGATGCCGAGCGTGAACAGAATCCGACGGCGAAGTTCCGGAATTTTCCAGCAATTGAGGAAGGCAGAAAACATAATCTGTCGTTACTTTTTCTCCGCCGCTTCCGTCTTGTGATGAATAACGGGCAGCGGAAGCTCTTCGCAAACGCCGCCGGCCTTGGTGATCTTTTCTCGGGCACCGGCACTGAATACCTGAGCCTTCACGGTAAGCTTCTTGGTGAGGTCGCCATCGCCGAGGATCTTCACGCCGGCAAACTTGCGGATCGCGAGGCCTTGCTCGGCCAACGCCTCGGGCGTGACCGTCGCGCCGTCATCAAACAGCGTGTTGAGGTCGCTGACGTTGACGGTGGCGTAGTCGCTTGTAAAGCGCTTGTTGTTGAATCCGCGCTTCGGGATGCGGCGCAACATCGGCATCTGGCCGCCTTCAAAGCCAAGGCGAATGCCCGTGCCGGAACGGGCGGTCTGGCCTTTACCGCCGCGGCCGGAAGTCTTGCCGTGGCCGGAACTTTCGCCGCAACCTTTGCGTTTGTTGCGATGTTTGGCGCCGGGGCGCGGACTCAAGTTGTTAAGACGCATTGTCATGTCAGCTCACTCCTGTCGCCGCGGAACGGGAAATGCCGCGAACTCGGTAAATCTCTTCGCGCAGTCGCAGCTTCAACAGCCCGTCCATCGTCGCCTTGACGACGTTGACGGCGTTGCTGGAACCGAGCGACTTGGTCAGAATATCGCGCACACCCGCCGCTTCAAGCACGGCGCGGACACTGCCGCCAGCGATAACGCCGGTGCCGGGTGAGGCGGGACGCATCAGGACGCGGCCACCGCCGAACACGCCGACAACCTCGTGCGGGATGGTGGCGCCCTTGAGACAGACCGGGACCAAGGCTTTCTTGGCCTGCTCGGTGCCCTTGCGAATGGCGTCGGCCACTTCGTTCGCCTTGCCGAAACCCCAACCAACTCTGCCGCGCCGGTCACCGGCGACGACGAGCGCGCTGAAATGGAAGCGGCGCCCGCCCTTGACGACCTTGGCACTGCGGTTGACGAAGACGACTTTCTCGACGAGCTCCCCTTCCCGTTGCAGGTTCAGATCGAGTTCCTCGGCGGCTGCAGCCGTGACGGGGATGACACCGTCTTTCCTCGGCATGGCGGGCTTGGCGATTCTAGGTTTGCGTTCGGCTGGCATAGCGTGTCCTTAAAATTTCAAACCGGCTTCGCGCGCGGCGTCGGCCAACGCCTTCACGCGCCCGTGGTACAAAAAGCCGCCGCGGTCGAAGACGACTTTCGTGATTTTGTTTTCCTTGGCCTTGGCAGCGGCGATGACGCCGAGTTTCTTGGCGCCGGCGACGTTGGCCTTTGTGCCCTTGGCGTCGGCGATGACGGTGCTTGCGCAGGCGAGCGTGCGTCCCGCAACGTCGTCAATGAACTGGACGTAGATGTGTTTGCCGGTAAGGCAGACGCTCATGCGCGGCCGTGCGGCGGTGCCTTGCACTTTTTGGCGGAGCCGCAGGTGGCGGCGCTCGCGCAATTGGGTTCGTGTTTTCGGTCTCATGTCTTAAAAAATCTCCGTCTAATTTCTTTATCCAGCGCCGGCGCCGGTCACGGTCTTACCGGCTTTGCGGCGGACTTGTTCGCCGAGGTAACGAACGCCTTTGCCCTTGTACGGTTCAGGTTTATAGAACCGGCGCAGACACGCGGCGGTTTCGCCGACGAGTTGTTTATCGCAGCCTTCAATGGTGATGAGCGGCTTCTTGTCAGCTGTCTCGACAACGGTAATCTTGATGGTCTTGGGAATCTCGTACACAATGGGATGCGAGTAGCCCAACAGCATCTCAATGTTCGGGCCCTTGATGGCAGCACGGAAGCCGACGCCCTCGACGATGAGTTGTTTGGAGTAGCCTTCGTTGACGCCTTTGACCATGTTGGCAATGAGCGAGCGGCTGAGTCCCCAGCGGGACTTGCCGGTGCGGTCCATCTGCGCGGTGGTGGTCAATACTTTGCCGTCCTTGACTTCGACCTTGATGGGGAACGGAACAGTCCATTCCAAGCTCCCCTTGGAGCCTTCGACATGAACGGTCTGGCCTTTGACTTCGACCTTCGTCTTGGCTGGAATCACAATAGGTTGTTTGCCGACTCTCGACATAAAATCACCAGACGTACGCCAACACTTCGCCGCCGACGTTGGCTTTTTTGGCCTCGTGGCCGGTCATCACGCCGCGGGAGGTCGTGATGATCGCAATACCCATCCCGCCGAGGATGCGCGGCACGTCCTGCGCACCGACGTAACGGCGCAGCCCGGGCTTGCTCGCCCGGCGGATACCGACGATGGCACGTTCTTTACCGATCATTTTTAATTGGATTTTCAACACTTGTTTGCCGTCTTCCTTCTTCTCCGCATAGAAGTCGGCGATGTAACCGTTCTGTTTCAACACGCGCGCGATCTCGGCCTTCATGCGCGAAAACGAAATCTCGACGTCGGACTTGCCGGCGCGGTTGGCGTTGCGGATATGGGTCAACAGGTCTGCAATGGGATCAGTCATACTCATAGTCGCGTCCTCACCAACTCGATTTCACCACGCCGGGAATTTTGCCCTGGCTGGCCAGTTCGCGGAAACAGATGCGGCAAATTTTGAACCGGCGAATGTACGCATGCCGCCGTCCGCAGTTCTGGCAACGGTTGTACTGCCGCGCCTTAAACTTCGCGGGCCGTCGCTGTTTAACTTCCCAAGTAACTTTCGCCATACGTTCGTCCTTTAGCTGCTGAACGGCATTCCGAGCAGCTTCAGCAATTCCTTTGCTTCCGCGTCGGTGGTCGCCGATGTCACAATCGTGATGTCCATCCCCAGGTTGTGCTTGATCTTATCCAGCTCGACCTCGGGGAAAATTGTCTGGTCCTTCACGCCCATCGTGTAGCTGCCGCGTCCGTCGAACCCGCGAGGGTTGACGCCACGGAAGTCACGGATGCGGGGCAGCGCCGCGTTCAGGAACCGCTCCAGAAACTCGTACATCCGCGCGCCGCGCAAGGTAACCTTACAGCCGACCGGCATGCCCTGGCGCACTTTGAAGTTCGCCACGCTCTTGCGGGCGTTTGTCACGATCGCTTTCTGGCCGGTGATCGTCTCCATTTCCTTCTGGGCCTCGACCATGACGTCCTTCATGTTTTCAAACCGTGTACTGATGCCCATGTTGACGACGACCTTCTCCAGCTTGGGCACCTGCATCCTGTTGGTGTAGCGGCCGCCCTTGAGCAGCTGCTCCACCACCGTCTTCTTATAATATTCGTACAATTGCGGCATGGCTGATTATGTCTGCGGTTGGGTTGTGGCCGTGACGCCGCGTTTCTTCAAGCGCGCTTCGTACACGGTCTGCAGCATCAGCTTCGACGCCGCCATCGGCGCCTCACGGGTCACGATGCCGCCCTTCGGTTTCTCCTGACTCTTGCGAATCGCTTTGTGGACGATGTTAAGTCCCTCGACGAGCACACGGCGCTTCTCGGGATACGTCGCCAACACTTTTCCACTCTTGCCCTTCTCCTCGCCGGCGATGACGACCACCATGTCGTTCTTCTTGACGTGCAACGCTGGCATGATTACAGCACCTCCGGCGCAAGTGAAATGATCTTCGTGAAATTCTCACGCAACTCGCGAGCCACGGGACCAAAAATGCGTGTGCCCTTTGGGTTATGCTGGTCGTCAATGATGACCACCGCATTACTGTCGAACCGCAACAGCGACCCATCTGGTCGTCGCAACGGCGACTTCGTCCGCACGACAACACACGTGACAACTTCGCCCTTTTTTACCGTGCCATCCGGCGCGGCTTCCTTGATGTGGGCCTTAATGATGTCGCCGACACGGGCATAACGCTTCTGGTGTCCCAACACACCAATCGCCCAGGCAACGCGCGCCCCGGTGTTGTCGGCCACGTCTAAATGTGTCCGGATCTGAATCATACTTTCACCTTCTCAACCTGTTCAGCCTTCGCGATGATCTCGGCCAGCGTCCAGCGCTTCAGGCGACTCAACGGCCGTGACGCGATGATGCGAACCTTGTCGCCAATGTTCGCCTCTTCCTTCTCGTCGTGCGCATAGAACTTCTTGAACTTTGTCAACACCTTGTGGTAGCGCGGATGGCGCATGCGGCGCGACACCTCAACCACGATGGTCTTCGTCATCTTGTCGCTGACGACAAAGCCCACCACTTCCTTTTGGATTGTCTGCTCAGTCATGGTCGCATCACTCATTTCGCCGCCTTCAGTTGCCGTTCGCGCAGCACCGTTTCAATGCGCGCAATGTCCCGTCGCACGTCGCGCAGACGGCTGGGACGTTCCAAGCGCTGCGCCGACACCTGTTGCAGACGCAGATTGAACTGTTCCTGCCGTAGGTCGCGCAACTTGGCCGCCAGTTCGGCGTCCGCGCTCACTCGAATTTCATTCCACTCTTTTGCCTTCATGTTACTTCCGCTTCACAAACTGCGTTTTTATCGGCAGCTTCGCCGCTGCTAAGCGGAATGACTCCCGAGCCAACTGCTCGGTCACGCCGCCCATCTCGAACATCACGTTGCCCGGGCGCACCACGGCGACCCAGAACTCGACGTTGCCCTTGCCGTGACCCATGCGGGTCTCGGGCGGGCGCTTGCTCACCGGCTTGTCTGGAAAAATACGAATCCACAACTTGCCGCGTCGTTTCATGTGACGCGACAATGTCACGCGGCACGCCTCAATCTGCGTCGCCGTCACCCAGTCGCGCTCCAGCGCCTGCAGCCCATAATCACCGAAAGCCACCGCGGCGCCACGCCAAGCAATGCCCGCGCGGTTGCCGCGCTGCTGTTTGCGGTGTTTCACTCTCTTTGGCATCAATGATGGCATGTCAATTCTCTCCTGCTACGCTGACGGAGACGGCACAGGCGCCGCTCCGACCGGTTTAGCCGCCGGCAGTTCCGCCTTCAACGAACGTTCACCGTGGCAAATCCAGACCTTTACGCCAATCTTGCCGTACACCGTCTGCGCCTCGGCAAAACCGTAATCAATATCTGCGCGCAACGTGTGCAACGGAATCTTCCCGACGCGGTATTTCTCGCGCCGCGCAATTTCCGAGCCGCCAAGCCGGCCGCCACAGGCGACCTTGATGCCCAGCGCTCCAAAATCCATCGCCGTCTGCACTGACTTCTTCATCGCCCGGCGGAAACTGATCCGTCGTTCCAGTTGCAGCGAGATGTTCTCGGCCACCAATTGCGCGTCAATCTCCGGGTGTTTAATCTCCACGATGTCAACGTAGATCTCCTTGCCTGTCATCCTGCCGAGGTCTTCCTTCAACTTATCAATCTCTCCGCCCTTGCGACCGATGACGAGGCCAGGGCGCGCCGTATGGATCGTGACACGGGCGCGATTCGCATACCGCTCGATGATAATCTTGGCGACCGCAGCGCTGATCAACCGCTTCTTCACGACGTCGCGAATCTTGATATCCTCCAAAAGCAACGGTGCGAAGTCCTTCTTGTCAGCATACCACTTCGACAGCCAGTCTTTGGTGACTGACACGCGAAAACCAATCGGATTTACTTTTTGTCCCATAATTTATTGTCCGTCCGTCACGATGACCTGAATGTGACAGGTACGTTTAATGATCGGCCCGGCGCTGCCGCGCGCCTTGGGTTGAAAGCGCTTCAATCGCGGGCCTTCGTTGGCCACCGCGCTCTTGATCACCAGCGCGTCGGCCGACAACTTATTATTGTTGATTGCGTTGGCAATCGCCGACTTCAGCGTCTTCTCGATCAGGCGCGCCGACTTCTTCGGAATGGCCCGCAACACGTCCAGCGCGGCCGCAGCACTCTTGCCACGGATCAGGCGCGCCACTGGCCCCACCTTTGAGGGGCTCATCCGCTGATGTTTAGTTATCGCTTTGACTTCCATAAAATCATCTTTACTACGGCGTTACACTCACGCTCTTCGTCACGCGCGCGGCATCTCCTGCCTGCAACGTAACACCTTTCTCTGCATTCTCGATCAGCGCGCCGCTCACTCGCGCACGCACCTCGACCACGCGTAACCCGGCGACCACACGGTCGCCGCGCAACACCAAGAACGGCATCCCGACCCGTCCCCCATGCTCCGCCCCGACGTCCAGCACCACAGTGCATAATTTCGGATTCACATCCAAAATCGTCGCCGCATCGAGCCGGCCCGACGGTTTTGCGGCTGTCGTCGCGGACGCCTGGTTCAACGTCGCCAGCAACAACTGCGTCGCCTCGACCTCGGCATTCACGTTCGCGTTCGACTGCACCGCGCCGAGCAACTTCTGCAATTGTGCCGCCAGCCTCTGCCGCTCCGACTCCTCGAGCGCCAGTTGGCGAACGGTCTCGACCAATTGTCGCTGCGCTGCTGCTGCCTCGCTGTCGCTCAAGTTCGCCCCGAGCGTCTGCGCACGCAACTGCGCCTCCGTCCACTTCCGCTGGAACATCTCGCTTTCTGTTCGCGCCACCGCCAGGCTCTCCTGAAGGTTGCGAATCACAACCTCGCGCAATTCCAACTGCGACTTCAGCTCCGCGTTCTCAGCGCGCACCTTTTCCAACACGAGCCGCAGCTCATCGAGCTGCAACCCCTGCGAACTTGCCGTTCCCATTAATCCAAAGAACAAAACCGCAACTACCAAAAACCAACTAACTCTTCGTGCGATCCGCCGCACGATGTCCTTACTTCGCGACGGCCTTCTCCGTCGCTGCACCGTGGGCGCGGAACACGCGCGTCGGCGCAAACTCACCCAGCCGGTGTCCGACCATGTTTTCGGTCACAAACACCGCCATGTGCGTCTTCCCATTATGCACCATGAAGGTATGCCCGATAAACTCCGGCATCACCATCGAACGGCGTGACCATGTCTTGATCGGCTTCTTGTCCGACGCCGGCATAGCCAACACCTTTTTCATCAGGTGCTCGTCAACAAAAGGTCCTTTTTTTAGCGAGCGTCCCATTTATTTCTTCCTTCTCTGGAGAATCAACGAGTTCGAATACTTCTTCTTCCGTCGCGTGTGACCGCCCTTGGCGAGCTTGCCCCACGGCGATTCGGGATGATGCCAGCCACCGCCGCCTTTGCTCTTGCCTTGACCGCCACCCATCGGGTGGTCCACGGGATTGCGCGCCATGCCGCGACTGCAGGGACGTTTACCCAACCAGCGGGCGCGTCCCGCTTTGCCAAGCGAGATGTTCATGTTGTCTAAGTTGCCGACCTGCCCGATCGTCGCATAGCAATCCCCTTGAATCTTGCGGACTTCGCCCGACGGCAGTTTCACCATCACATACTCGCCCTCGGTCGCCATGATCGTGGCCGACATCCCGGCGCTGCGGCAAATCTGGCCACCCTTGCCATGCTTCAACTCGACATTGTGAATCGGCATGCCCGGCAAAATCTTCTTCATCGGCAACGTGTTCCCGACCGCCAACTCGGCATCAGGGCCGCTCATCAGCTTCGCCCCGACCTTCAAGTCGAGCGGCGCGATGATGTACCGCTTCTCACCATCCTCGTACTTCAATAGCGCAATACGCGCCGTGCGGTTCGGATCGTACTCAATACCCACGACTACCGACGGTACGCCGATCTTGTCGCGCTTGAAATCAATGATACGGTAACGCTGCTTGTGCCCGCCGCCGATGCGGCGGTTCGTGACGCGGCCGTGGCAGTTGCGTCCGCCGGTCTTGCGCTGGGCGTGGGTGAGTTTCTTCTCCGGTTCGTGCTTCGTGATCTCGGCAAAATCCGAAATCTCCGTCCACCGCAGCGACGGTGTTAATGGTCTGAATGTCTTGATGCCCATATTCTACCTACGCAATCTCGATTTTGTCGCCCGTTTTCAGGACGACGAGCGCCTTCTTCCACGCCGACGTCACGCCCGCCTGACGCGTATTCTGCCGGCGCGCTTTGCCGCGAACGCGCATGGTGTTGACACGAACGACCTTCACCTTGAACGCCTTTTCGACGGCGTACTTGATATCGAGTTTGTTGGCGTCTTTGGCCACGACGACTTGGTACTGGTTCAGCTTTTCGGTCGCCGCCGTACCTTTTTCCGTCACGCGGACGGTCTTGATTACTGTAAAAGTATCTTTCATGCTTTCGCCACCCGCGCCTGGAGTTTCGCCAACGCGCCCTTCGTCGCCACGATCTTGTCGAACCGCAGCAGCTCGTACACGTTCACCGCGTCCGCCGGCTCGACCTGAACATCCGGCAGGTTCCGCGACGCCAGTTTCAAATTATTGTCAACGCTCTCCGCGACGATCAGTACGCTCGCCTTCGGCGCGACCTTCGCAAGGAGCGCCGCGACCCCTTTCGTCTTCGGGCTGTCGAGCTTCAAATCGTCGAGCACCACCACATCGCCCGCCAGCAACCGCTCCGAGAGCACCTTGCGGAACGCGAGCGACTTGGTCTGCTTGTTGATCTTCTTCGAGTAATCACGAGGCTGCGGACCGAACGTGATCGCGCCACCCTTCCACAACGGCGACTGGAACGAACCCGCGCGGGCGCGACCCGTACCTTTCTGCTTCCAAGGTTTCTTGCCGCTGCCGGCGACTTCGCCCATCTGCTTGGTCTTCGCCGTGCCGAGACGCTGATTGGCCATGTACGCCACCACCGCGTCATGCACCGCCTGCGAGCCTTTGCCCGTCTTGATGAGCAATTCGTCGGCAAATTCAACTTCGCCCGCCGCCTTGCCTGTAATATTGATAACTGGAAGTTTCATGTTACGCCACCTTCGCCGTCTTCTTCTTTGCGTGGCGCACCACAACGAATGTGCCTTTGGAGCCAGGGACCGAACCTTCGATGAGGATCACGTTGTCGGCTTCGCGCACCTGCACGACACGCAGATTCTGCGTTGTCACCCGCACATGCCCCATATGGCCGGGCATGCGTTGGCCGCGGAACACGCGACCAGGGAACAAACGCTCGCCAATCGCGCCAGGACGGCGGAACCAGCCCTTCTGGCCGTGACTCGCCGGGCCGCCAGCGAACTTGTACCGGCGGACGACGCCTTGAAAACCTTTGCCCTTGCTCGTCGCGATGACGTCCACGAATTCGCCGGGCTTGAATTGATTGACGGTGACCTTGTCGCCGATGTTCCACGCAGGCACTTCAGTGAGGCGCACTTCCTTGATGAACGCTGCGGGAGCCGCGTTGGCCTTCTTACAGTGGCCGATGACGGGCTTGGTGGCGTTCTTGAGTTTGCGCTCGCCGAAACCGAGCTGGACGGCGTTGTATTTGTCCTTGGTCTGGACCGTTTTCTTTTGCAGGACCGTGCAGGGGCCAAGCTCGACGACGGTGGCGCCGACGAAGTTGCCCTTCGCGTCGAAGACCTGTGTCATGCCGATTTTTTTGCCGAGGAGTTCCATGGTCAGATCTTGATGGTGATGTCCACGCCCGCGGGCAGGTTGAGTTTCTTCAGTTCGTCCACCGTCTTGGCGGTCGGATCAATGATGTCGAGCAGGCGCTTGTGCGTGCGCATCTCGAACTGCTCCATGCTCTTCTTGTCCGCGTGCGGCGAACGGTTGACCGAGTGCTTCCAGATGTCGGTCGGCAACGGGATCGGCCCGGCGACTTTCGCGCCGGTCCGCTTGGCCGTTTCCACGATTTCGTGCGCCGACTGGTCGAGCAGACGGTGGTCGTAGCCTTTGAGTCGGATTCTGATGCGTTGATTGTTCATGACTTCCGTCCGCTTCCGCGGCTTGTGTTCTTGTCCAAAATTTGCTCCAGAACGTTCTCCGGCACCTTCTCAAAGTTCGTCGGTTCCATCGAGTAGCTCGCACGTCCCTGCGTCAGTGACCGCAACCCGGTCGCGTACCCGAACATCTCCGACAACGGCACGCGCGAGTGGACGATGACGGAGCTGGCGCGGTGCTCGATGTTCTCGATGCGACCACGGCGGCTGCTAAGGTCGCCGATGACGTTGCCCATGTGTTCTTCCGGCGTGATGACTTCCACGTCCATCACCGGTTCCAGCATGATCGCACCCGCCTTCTTCGCCGCATCCTGAAACGCGAAACTTCCGGCAAGCTTGAACGCGATCTCGGAGCTGTCCACCTCGTGGAAGCTGCCTTCGAGAATCGCCACCTTCACATCTACCATCGGGTAACCGCCGAGCACGCCGGTCTGCGCGGCCTCGATGATCCCCTTCTCCACCGCCGGGATGTATTCCTTCGGAATCGTGCCGCCAACAACTTCGTTCTCCACAACCACGCCCGCGCCTTTTTCGCCGGGCATGATGGAAATGATCGCGTGGCCGTACTGGCCGCGGCCGCCGGACTGGCGGATGAATTTGCCTTCGCCCTCGGCGGTCTTCGTGACCGTCTCGCGATAGGCCACCTGCGGCTTGCCGGCTTGGGCCTGGACGTTGAACTCCCGGAACATCCGGTCCTTGATGATGTCGAGGTGAAGCTCGCCCATGCCGCTGATGATGGTCTGGCCGGTTTCCAGATTACTGGTGATGCGGAAAGTCGGGTCTTCTTCGGCGAGACGCTGGAGCGCGGTGCCCATCTTGTCGCGGTCGGCCTTGCTGTTCGGCTCAATCGCCATCGAGATGACCGGCTCTGGGAACGTCATGGACTCGAGCAAAATCGGGAATTCATCGTCACAAATCGTGTCGCCGGTCGTGATGTTCTTCAATCCAACCAGCGCGCCGATGTCGCCGGAGTAACAGACATCGATCTCTTCGCGCTCGTTGGCGTGCATCTCCAGGAGACGACCGATACGCTCGCGCTTGTTGTTGCGGGGATTGTAGACCGTTATCCCCTTGCCGATCTTGCCAGAATAGACCCGAAAGAAAATCAGTTTACCGACGTACGGATCGCTCCAGATCTTGAACGCAATGGCGCAGAACGGCCCGCTGTCGTCGGCCCAGCGCGTTTCGTCCTGCTTGTTGTCGGGATTGATGCCGTGGATGTCTGGAATATCGAGCGGCGACGGCAGATACTCGACGACCGCGTCGAGCAACGGCTGGATACCCTTGTTCTTGAACGCCGCGCCACACATGACCGGCGTCAGTTCGTTCTTGATGACCAGCCGGCGCAGCCCGGCCTTGAGCACCTCGACCGGCACGTCGTGATCGGCGAGGTAGAGATGCATCACTTCCTCGTCCTTTTCGCCAACGGCTTCGACGAGCTTGGCGTGCGCGGCCTTCGCTGCATCGAGCATGTTTGCCGGAATCTCGGCCACTTCAAAATTCGCGCCGAGTTCCTCGTTGTTCCAGACGTAGGCTTTCATCGCAACGAGGTCCACGCAGCCGACGTACGCCGCTTCGCTGCCGATGGGCAACTGAATCGGCACGGCGTTCGCCGCGAGACGCTCGCGCATCTGTTTCACAGCCGCTTCAAAGTCGGCACCGGTGCGGTCCATTTTGTTGACGAACGCGATGCGCGGGACTTTGTACTTGTTGGCCTGACGCCAGACGGTCTCCGATTGCGGTTCGACGCCGCCCACGGCGCAGAACACGGCGACGGCGCCGTCAAGCACGCGCAGGCTGCGCTCGACTTCGACGGTGAAATCCACGTGCCCGGGGGTGTCAATGATGTTAATCCGGTGCTCTTTCCAGAAACAGGTGGTGGCAGCGCTGGTGATCGTGATGCCACGCTCGCGTTCCTGTTCCATGAAGTCCATCGTGGTGGTGCCTTCGTGGACTTCGCCGATCTTGTAGGTCTTGCCGGTGTAGTACAGCACGCGCTCCGTCGTCGTCGTCTTGCCGGCGTCAATGTGCGCACAGATCCCGATGTTCCGGGTATGTTCCAGCGACACCTGGCGTTCCGGAGCGGACCGTTGCTGCTGCGTATTCTGTTTCGGTTGTTCGAGCACTGCTAACATCTCTTTATCGTTTAACGAAAAACGTCCCTATATTGTCGTTCGTGGATTTCACGGCCTGAAAACTACCAGCGGTAATGCGCAAAGGCCCGGTTGGCCTGCGCCATCTTGTGCATGTCCTCGCGCTTCTTGACCGCTGACCCCGTGTTGTTGGCCGCGTCCATGATCTCACCGGCCAGCGCCTTCATCATGCCGCCCTTGCGACCGCCGGCGAAATCGATGATCCAGCGCAACGCGAGCGCTTCCTGCCGCTCGGGCGACACCTCGATGGGCACCTGGTAGTTGGCGCCACCGACGCGGCGTGACTTTACTTCGAGCTTCGGCTTGATGTTATCCATCGCGGCGTTGACCACGTCGATCGGGCTCTTGTCCTTGTTCTTCTCGGCAATGACATCGAACGCGCCGTACACGATGCGCTCGGCGGTGGACTTCTTGCCGCAACGCATCACGGTGTTGATCATGCGGGTGACCAACGCGCTGTTGAAGCGCGGGTCGACCGCTCGCTCTCGTTTTTCTGCACGTCGTCTGCGCATAACTAAAATTCCATTTCTACGCTGTCGCGGCTGCGGCTGGTTTCGGCGCCGCGACGCCCTTCGGACGTTTCACTCCGTACTTGGAGCGGCTGCGCCGTCGTTTCTCGACGCCGAGCGCGTCCAGCGTGCCGCGCACAATGTGGTAACGGACGCCGGGCAAATCCTTCACGCGTCCGCCGCGCACGAGCACAATCGAGTGCTCCTGCAAATTGTGTCCCTCGTCCGGAATGTACGCAATCACTTCCACGCCGTTGGTGAGGCGAACCTTGGCGACCTTGCGCAGCGCCGAGTTCGGTTTCTTCGGCGTGCGGGTCATGACCTGCAAACACACGCCGCGCCGTTGCGGACAACCGGTCAACGCCGGCGACTTCGACTTCGCCTGCAACTTCGAGCGTCCCTTGCGAACCAATTGATTGATTGTTGGCATTTTGTTAAACTTTTCTCTTCCACATCCCGGAAAGGAGCGCAAAATTTATCACGTGCCCTCTTTTTGGGCAAGAGTTTTCTGCACTATTTCACACCATCTTCCACAGGTTCCTCTGCCGCCTTCTCGACTTCCATCTTCGGCTGCTCCACCGGCTCGGCCAACGGCACCAGCTTCAGGTTCCGGCAAACGCTGTAGCCCGTACCGGCGGGGATCAGGTGGCCCATGATCACGTTCTCCTTGAACCCGCGCAAACGGTCCACGCGACCGAGTGTCGCGGCATCCGTCAACACACGCGTGGTGTCTTGGAACGAAGCCGCACTGATAAAACTCTCTGTCGCCAACGACGCCTTCGTGATACCAAGCAACACCGGCTGCGCCTCCGACGGCTTGCCACCGGCCTCTGCCACACGACGGTTCTCCTCTTCGAAGATGATCTTGTCCACCTGATCGTCCCAGAGAAACTTCGTATCGCCAGGATCTACGACACGCACTTTGCGCAACATCTGGCGCACGATGATCTCGATGTGCTTGTCGTTGATCTCGACGCCTTGGAGGCGATAGACCTCCTGAACTTCGTTAACAAGGTACTCCTGCAAGTCCTGCGGACCGCAAACCTCAAGGATTTCGTGCGGCACAACCGGGCCTTCGGTCAACTGCTGCCCCTTCTTCACGTGGTCGCCGCGGAATACGATGATATGCTTGTTGTGCGGAATCAGATGCTCCTCTTCCGCAAGCGTCTTCGGGTCCTTCACAAGGATCCGTCGTTTACCGCGGACGGTGCCGGCGAACTCGACGACGCCGTCAATCTTGGCGATCTCGGCGGCATCCTTCGGGCGACGCGCCTCAAACAGTTCAGCAACCCGCGGCAGACCGCCGGTGATGTCCTTGGTCATAGCGACCTTGCGTGGCGTCTTCGCGATAAGGAAGCCGGCGGTAATCTTGTCGTTTTCCCCGACAACAATGTGGGCACCAGCAGGGATGGCGTAGAAGGCAAGAACGTCACCACTGCCATTGACGATGTTGATCTGTGGGTGAAGGTCTTCCTTGTGCTCGATGATGACGGTGCCCATGAGGCCGGTGGCCTCGTCAAGTTCCTTCTTCATCGTGACGCCTTCTATGATGTCGTGGAACTTGATCTTGCCGGCGACTTCAGAGAGCACGGGGACATTGTACGGATCCCATTGCACGAAGATGTCGCCCTTCTTCACCTTGCCACCATCAGCAGCCATGATTTCGGCGCCGACGACGACGTTGTAGCGTTCGAGTTCGCGGCCTTCGTCGTTGCAAAGGACAACCTGGCCGTTCTTGTTGAGGACGACCCAATTACCCTCAGTACGCTGGACAGCACGGACGTCCTGATACCGAAGGATACCGTCGTTCTTGGCCTTGATCTGAGGCTGCTTGAAGATCTGGCTGGCGGTACCGCCGATGTGGAACGTACGCATCGTGAGTTGCGTACCGGGTTCGCCGATGGACTGGGCGGCGATGATATCGACCGCCTGGCCTATCTTGACGGCCTTACCAGTGGCCAAGTTGCGGCCATAGCACTGCGCACAAATACCGCGACGCGATTCGCAGGTGAGACCGGAGCGAATCTTAATCCGCTCGATGCCAAGCCTACCAACTGTAGCGGCGGCGGCTTCGTCAATCTCGTTGTTGGCCTTGACAATTTTCTTCTTACCGATCGGGTCGGTGATGTCTTCGGCGGCAACGCGACCGATGATGCGTTCGCTGAGTTTGACGATTTCGTCTTCACCCTCGTAAATCGGCTTAACCCAGATGCCGTTAACGGTGCCGCAATCTTCTTCCTGGATGATGACGTCGTGGGCGACGTCAACGAGTTTGCGCGTCATGTAACCGGAATCGGCAGTCTTCAGCGCCGTGTCGGCCAGACCCTTACGGGCACCGTGCGTGGAGATGAAGTACTCGAGCACGCTCAGACCTTCACGAAAGTTCGCAAGAATCGGTCGCTCAATGATCTCGCCGGATGGTTTGGCCATCAAGCCGCGCATACCGGCAAGCTGGCGGATCTGCTGGCGCGAGCCTCGGGCCTTGCTTTCCACCATCATATACACCGGATTCAATTCCTGCTTGCCGTGGTTGTGTTCCATGGCGGAGTACATGATGTTGGAGATGCGGTCGGTGGTGTGCGTCCAGATATCAATGATTTTGTTGTAGCGTTCGCCGTCGGTGATGATGCCGCGTCGGTACTGTTTCTCGACTTCGGCGACTTCCTTCAACGACTCGTGGATGACCTGGTCTTTCTCCTCCGGCACGATCATGTCGTCAATTCCGATAGAGATACCAGCACGGGTGGCCCAAGTAAACCCGAGATTCTTGAGCTTGTCGAGCACCTCGACGGTGCGGTCGTGTCCGACGGTGCGATAGCACTGCCAGATGATTTCACCGAGAGTGGATTTAGTGACGACTTTATTGAAGAAACCCAGTTCCGCCGGCCAGATTTCGTTAAAAACGACACGGCCGATAGTGGTCTCGATAATCTTCGCGACAGCATCTCCGTACACGGTCTGGCGGCTGTAGTCGGGGTTCTGTAGGCGAATCTTCTCGTGTATCTTCACGTCCTGTTCGTCAAACACGAAGAAAACTTCCTGGATGTCGGCGAACAACTTCAGGCGCGTACCTTCCTTCTGGAGAATCTTGCCGGGACTTGTGAGATAATAGGAACCGAGCGCGATGTCCTGCGTCGGCGAGGTAATCGGCTTGCCGTTGGAGGGGTTGAAGATGTTGTTGGTCGCCAGCATCAACAGGCGGGCTTCCAACTGTGCCTCGACCGAGAGCGGCACGTGCACGGCCATCTGGTCGCCGTCAAAGTCAGCGTTGTATGCGGTACACACCAACGGATGGATGCGAATCGCTTCGCCTTCGATAAGCTGCGGCTCGAACGCCTGGATCGAAAGTCGGTGCAACGTCGGCGCTCGATTTAGCAATACCGGATGTCCCTTCGTGACTTCGTCGAGAATGTCCCAAACTTCCGGAGCCCGACGCTCGATCAATTTTTTCGCGGAGCGAATCGTGTGCACCAAACCCATTTCTCGGAGCCGACGAATGATGAACGGCTCGAACAACACAAGCGCCATCTTTTTCGGCAGACCGCACTGGTTCAATTTCAGTTCCGGTCCGATGACGATGACGGATCGGCCGGAATAATCCACGCGTTTGCCGAGCAGATTCTGACGGAACCGGCCCGTCTTGCCCTTGAGCATGTCAGCGAGCGACTTCAACGAGCGCCCACCGGCGCCGGTGACGGGACGACCGTGACGACCGTTGTCGAGCAACGCGTCCACAGCTTCCTGCAACATTCGCTTTTCGTTCCGGATGATGACATCGGGAGTCCGGAGCTGGAGCAGGTTCTTCAACCGGTTGTTCCGGTTAATAACGCGGCGATACAAATCGTTCAGATCGCTCGTGGCGAAACGCCCGCCTTCAAGCGGAACGAGCGGACGCAAATCCGGCGGAATCACCGGCAACACTTCGAGCACGAGCCATTCGGGACGCATCTTCGACGCGAGAAAACCTTTCGCGAGCTTCAATCGCTTCGCGACTTTTTTCTTGGTCTGTTTGCTCTTGGTCTGGTCGAGTTGGTGTTCGAGTTCCTGCGCGAGCTTGCGCAGGTCAATCCGCTGGAGCAAATCGCGCACAGCTTCCGCGCCCATCTTCGCGACGAAACCGTCGTTGTACTGTTCGCGCGCTTCGCGATATTCCATTTCGGTCAACAACTGTTTCGCCTTGAGCGGCGTCTTGCCTTCGTCAATGACAATATAATCTTCGTAGTACAACACGCGTTCGAGTTCGCGCGCCGTCAAGTCGAGCATGAGTCCCATCCGCGACGGCATCGCCTTGAAAAACCAAATATGACTGACCGGCACGGCCAATTCGATATGTCCCATGCGCTCGCGACGCACGCGCGCGAGAGTAACTTCGACGCCGCAACGATCGCAGATTACGCCGCGATGTTTGATGCGTTTGTATTTACCGCAATTGCATTCCCAGTCGCGAACCGGACCGAAGATGCGCTCGCAAAACAAGCCGCCCTTTTCCGGTTTGAACGTGCGGTAGTTGATCGTCTCCGGGTTTTTCACTTCGCCGTGCGACCACGAGCGAATCGTTTCCGGTGACGCGATGCCGATGCTAACGTGATCAAACGCCTCGGCCTTTTCCAAGCCGAGCGCCGCGCGCGCCGCCGCGGTCGCGGCGGAGATGGATTGCAGTGTGCTCGACGATTTGCTGGTGGTGGGAGTGGTGTTCATGGATTACTTCGCGCCTCCGTCCTTGCCGACACGAATATCGAGGCAGAGACTTTGCATTTCCTTCATCAAGACATTGAACGATTCCGGCGTACCGGCTTCGAGTGTATTGTCACCCTTGACGATGCTCTCGTAGATCCGGGTGCGTCCCTGCACATCGTCAGACTTGAGCGTGAGCAGTTCCTGCAATGCGTATGCCGCGCCATAGGCTTCCATCGCCCAGACTTCCATTTCGCCGAACCGCTGGCCGCCGTATTGCGCCTTGCCGCCAAGCGGCTGTTGCGTCACGAGCGAGTACGGCCCAACTGCGCGGGCGTGAATCTTGTCCGCCACGAGGTGTCCCAGCTTCAGAATGTAAATGTAGCCAACAACAACTTCCTGGTCGAACCGTTCGCCGCTGCGACCATCGTAGAGCGGCGTTTTGCCGTGCTCGGTCACCCAACTGAATCCCTCGACCTTCCGTGCCTGCCGCAGCATATCCTTGATTTCGCTCTCGGTCACGCCATCGAATACCGGCGACGTAACGGTAAATCCAAGCGCCTTGGCCGCGACACCGAGGTGCGTTTCGAGCACTTGACCGACGTTCATGCGGCTCGGCACGCCAAGCGGATTGAGCACAATGTCCACGGGTTGGCCATCGGCAAGAAACGGCATGTCTTCCTCATGAACGATCTTGGCAATGACACCCTTGTTACCGTGACGGCCGGCCATCTTGTCGCCAACGCTGAGTTTGCGTTTGCTGGCAATATAGACCTTGACCTGTTTGATGATGCCCGGCTCAACGTCTTCGCCGCTCTCAATCTGATCCAGACGGCGCTGATAATCCATTTCGAGGTCGGTGAACCGTTGCTCGAACTGGCCGATGATTTCACGGATCTTGATGCGAATGGGCGAAGGATCAATCTCGATACGGTCGTATACCAATGCCAACTTCCGCAGCAATGTCTTTGTAATCTTGCGGTTTGCCGGAATGATGATCTCACCGGTTTCACTGTTGACCACATCGAGCGGAATCTTTTCACCGAGGAGAATATTGGAGAGTTTCTCCGTCAATTCTTCGCGAACTTCCGTAGACTTGCTCTTGTGTTCTTCCTCGATTTGTTTTTTCTGACGACGCAATTCTGTCGCGGTAAACCGCGGCTTGTTCAATTCCTTGCGTGAGGAGACTTTCACGTCCATCACAATGCCGTAGGTACCACTCGGCACGCGCAACGACGTGTCCTTCACGTCCGCCGCCTTCTCACCGAAGATGGCGCGAAGCAACCGCTCTTCTGGCGCAAGCTCAGTCTCGCCTTTCGGCGTGATCTTGCCGACGAGAATGTCGCCGGG
>CAIKAP010000064.1 GCA_903825435.1 uncultured Verrucomicrobiota bacterium | reverse complement strand
TCGAGTGTAGGGAAAAGATGGCGTTGAAGATGGTGGAAGATCGCGGTCAGTTCATGCATAACTCTGAGACGCTTCCCCTTGCATCCCGTTCAAATCCATCGCCGAAAAAGCCCGCAAAAGCGAGTTTTGCAAGAACGTCCCGGTTCTTCCGATAATTTCGTTGTGAAAACGGCGACTTAGCGACTTTGTGAATCCAACCAGCTAATTGATCGCTGGTGATCTCACCAGGTATATGCTCGGCCGTGTTCGAGTTTAGCTGATGGCACACACCCGACGCCCCGCTTTCAGTGATTGACGAACATGGTGGTGCAGGGCTATTTTCTGCGCCCCTATGAGCAAATCCTATACAGTGGCAGTGGTCGGCGCTACCGGCGCCGTCGGAATCGAGATGATCGAGACGCTGGAGAAACGTAATTTTCCCGTCAAAAAGCTCCACCTCTATGCCAGCGAACGCAGCGTCGGCAAGACGTTGAAGTTCCGCGGCGAGAACATCCCCGTCGAACTTCTTACCCCGAACATCTTCGGCGGCGTGGACTTCGCCCTTTTCAGCGCGGGTGCCTCGCGTTCGAAGGAATTCGCCGCGCCCGCCGTCAACGCGGGCGCCGTCGTCATCGACAACTCCTCCGCGTTCCGCATGGAACCAGACGTGCCGCTCGTCGTGCCGGAAGTCAACCCCGAGGACGCGAAGAAGCACAAAGGCATCATTGCCAACCCGAATTGCTCGACCGCCATCATGCTCGTTGCCGTGTACCCGTTGCACAAAGCAAACCCGGTGACGCGCATCGTTGTCTCGACCTACCAGGCTGCCAGCGGCGCGGGCGCGAAAGCGATGGCCGAGCTGGAAGAACAGACTGCCAAGCTCCTGCGCGGAGAGAAGGAAGTCCATGCCTCCGCGTTGCCGCAACGGATCGCCTTCAACCTCTTCCCGCACGTGGACGTCTTCCTTGAAAACGGCTACACGAAGGAAGAGATGAAATTCGTCAACGAATCCCGCAAGATCATGCATCACCCGACGCTGATGATCAGCGCCACCTGCGTGCGCGTGCCCGTCTATCGCGCCCACAGCGAAGCCGTCAACATCGAATTCGAGCGCCCGATGACACCCGCCGAAGGCCGCGAGATCCTCAAGAAATCCCCCGGCGTCCAAGTCGTTGACGATCCCGCCAACAAGAAATACCCCATGCCGATTGACGCCAGCGGAATGTACGACTGCTTGGTAGGCCGCATCCGCCAAGACTGCTCGCGTACCGATGGCCGCGGCCTTGATCTTTTCGTCAGCGGCGACCAACTCCTCAAGGGTGCCGCCCTCAACGCCGTCCAGATCGCCGAGTTACTGATTTAGCGCCGCCGTTCCTGCACCGCAACAAAGCCATGCTTCGCATCGTGTCCGCCAAGTGAAGTTGGCACGTGACTACATTGCTCGTCCTTTTCAACCTTGACGAATCTAACGAAATAGAGATAAGTACGCCAAGTGGAGTTCGGTAAAGTATTGGAGGGAGAAAAATGTGAAACGAGCAATGACAGTTTTTGTGGCCCTTGTGACGAGCGTATTCCCTGCGGCTGCCAGATCGTCGCTGCACCGGCGCTTGGTCTTGGGTTTCCTAGCGACACTATATGCGTGTGGGGCATTCGCGGACGAGAATTTTGCGGCCAAGTATCCGGTGCCGAAAGACCATCTGCGAATCGTGACCTGGAACCTCGAAGTCTTCAATCTCCGCAACAAGGACCCGTTTCACAAGGGCGAACCATATGGACCGCGCACGGCTACCCAGCTTGACAAGTTGGCGAAGCGACTACTCGGCTTCAATGCAGCCATCATGGCGCTTCAGGAGATCAACGACGTGGCGGCCCTCTATGGCTTGCAAGACCGGTTGAACGGTGGAGCGAAAGCAGGCGGACCATGGAAAATCTTCCCGCCGCGCTCGGAGAAGATGCAACAGAACGCACTGCTGTATGACGACAGCAAAGTGGACTTAGTTTCGGCTGCGTTCGTTTCTTCCACGCCGTCCGCGGGCCAGTATCCCTCTGAATCAGGATATCGCTCGCCCGTCACGGGCATCTTCACGCCCAAGGGCAATCCCAACCAGAAGTTTCGCATCATTGGCATCCACGGAAGTTGGCAGAACGCTACGATTCGGAAACAGCAGGGCCGGTGGCTTTCCGCATATGTGTCCGACCTTCTGGGCAAAGCGGACGAACCGAAGCAGATCATTCTCGCGGGCGACATGAACGGTGCCCCCGAGAAAGGCCAAGGCATCTACGATGGGGTCGTTTCCGGTGGAAGCATGAAATATGTGCCGAAGCGCAATGGCGAATCGACAACCGTTGTTGGAGGACTGAAACTCGACTCCTTCTATCTCTCCAAGAGTGTCGTATCTATGCTGACAAACTGGGCGTCGTTTGTCATTCGCAACGATTTCTACCGTGAAGCGCCGGAAGACTTCAGAAAAACGTGCAGCGATCATTTTCCCGTCTTCATCGACTACGCCTACCGGTCAACGCTGCCGACAAGTTCCGCCAAGTAAACGAACAGCGATCACAAACGGGGCCGCCAATTTTGACGTCCAGATTGACAACTCCGCCATGGGGTTGAATGTCGCTTTAGCCTCCGCTATTTGCGAGGTGTTGAAGAGCAAGTATGCCAAACTTCATTGATCCACCATGGACACCGCCGTTCCTGCGCCGCAACGAAGTCATGCTCCGTCTCCTCGCCACCATTCAACCTTGTCAGCTTGGCGGAGTTGAGGTAAGGAACGCGAAGTGAAAGCGAGCCGCCAACGAATCATCTTCTACTCTTTAGTATCCATTCTCTGTTTGTTCCTTGCAGCTCTCAGCCTTCCCTCGTTCATCAAGCCAAGAAAAGCCTCGCAGGGACGGCGTATTATTAATGATGCCCGATACATTGAGGCAGCCATTGACCAGTGGGCGTTAGACAATAAAAAGAAAGACGGTGACGCAATCGACATGAATGCTGTAGCTGCACACTTAAAACTACCACGGTCGGACATTGAGATCGACCTTTGTGGAAATAAATGGATCATCGGCACAGTCGGCATCTCTAACCAAATTAAGGTCTCGGCTGCTACTAAGAAAACATTGGCAGATCAGAGGATTGATTGGGGTAGGTATTAAAAACTCGCCACGGCTTTAGCCAACGCCGCTGGCGTAATGTGGCCGAGTTCACGTTAGTCTACTGTTTCTCGATGAGCTCGCGGAATTGGTCGAAGAGATAGCCGGCGTCGTGGGGGCCGGGGCTGGCTTCGGGGTGATATTGCACGCTGAAGACCGGCAACTTCTTGTGTCGCATTCCCTCGACGGTCTGGTCGTTGAGGTTGATGTGCGTGACTTCGACATCTGACGGCAAACTCTTCGGATCAACAGCGAAGCCGTGATTCTGCGAGGTGATGGCGACTTTGCCGGTCGGCAAATCCTTGACGGGTTGGTTGCCGCCGCGATGGCCGAATTTCAGTTTGAAGGTGCGTCCGCCGTAGGCGTGGCCGAGAATCTGGTGGCCGAGACAGATGCCGAAGATCGGCACTTTGCCGAGCAGGCCGCGGACAGCGGCGTGAGCGTACGGCAACGCATCGGGATCGCCGGGGCCGTTGGAGAGGAAGACGCCGGCAGGTTTGTATTTCAACGCTTCCTCGGCGGTCGTGGTCGCGGGGACGACTTGGACTTTGAACCCGCGCTGACGGAGCCGACGGAGGATGTTGTACTTGATGCCGAAGTCGAACGCGACAATCGGGATGTCGGCGGGGCGAAGTGTGTCGGTGTAGTACATCTGGCCGTCGGCGCCGCGCTCGATTTTCCAGTTGCTACTGAGTTTATCGTCGGGGTCCCACGCAAACGGTTTCGGATGGGTGACTTCCTTGACGTAGTCCACGCCGACGATGCCGCGCCATTCTTTCGCGCGCGCGACGGCTTCCTTGTCGGTGAGGTTCTCCGTCGAGACGCAGGATTTCATCGCGCCTTTGACGCGGAGAATCTTGGTGAGGGCGCGGGTGTCAATGCCTTGGACGGCGGGAATCTTGTTCTCGACGAGGTAGTCGGGCAACGACTGCGTGCTGCGCCAGTTGGAGACGACGGCGGACAGTTCGCGGACGAGAAACCCGGCCACGTGCGGTTTCCAGCTTTCGACATCTTCCGGGTTGACGCCGTAGTTGCCAATCTGGGTGTAGGTCATCGCCACAATCTGGCCTTTGTAGGACGGATCGGTGAGAATTTCTTGGTAGCCGGTAATCGAGGTGTTGAAGACGGCCTCGCCAACAGCGGTGGCTTTCGCGCCGGACCCGCTGCCGCGGAACACAGTGCCGTCTTCGAGTGCAAATACTCCGTTCATCGGGATCGGACTGTACGTAGTTTGGTTCATCTGGTCAACGTAGATTCCACCAGACAAAGGGATAACTTCTGAGAGAGATTGACCAACTCCCATAGCCATGCGATAAACGGTTCTGCGGTCCTCTTGTTGGTGGACCAACTATTGTGGAATACAATTTATGAAACCAGTTCAAGGAATCGTCGGTGTGGTCGGTTTGGGATACGTGGGGCTGCCGTTGGCTGTGTCGCTTGCCAAGCATATCAAAGTCGTCGGCTTCGATATCAACGACAAACGCGTTGAGCAGTTGCAGCGGGGGATTGATCGGACGGGCGAGACGCTTGGCGGCGACATAAAGAATCCCAACATCAGTTTCACCGGCGATCCAAAACAACTCCGCCAGTGTCGGTATATCATCGTAGCTGTGCCGACGCCGGTGGATGCCACGAACGTGCCGGACCTTTCGCCGGTGGTTAGCGCGTCACAGATCGTGGGCGAGAATCTATCAAAGGGCGCGACCGTGGTATTTGAGAGCACGGTGTATCCGGGCGTGACGGAGGAGATTTGTCTGCCGATCTTGGAGAAAAAATCAGGATTGAAGCTCGGCGAATTCAAGATTGGGTATTCACCGGAGCGGATCAACCCGGGTGATCACGAGCACGCGGTGGACAAGATCGTCAAAATCGTCAGCGGTTGCGACGCGGAAACATTGGAGGAGGTAGCGGCGTTGTATTCGCTGGTGGCCCGTAGCGTCTATCGGGCGCAGAGCATCATGACTGCCGAGGCTGCTAAGGTCATCGAGAATATCCAGCGCGACCTCAATATCGCCTTGATGAACGAGCTTTCCCTCATCTTCGCCCGTCTCGGTCTGCACACCGACGAAGTCCTCGCCGCCGCCGGTACGAAGTGGAACTTCCATCAATACCATCCCGGCCTCGTCGGCGGGCATTGCATCGGCGTTGACCCGTACTACCTGACGCATCGCGCGGTGCAGTTCGGCTATCACCCACAAGTCATCCTCGCCGGCCGGCAGGTGAACGATTCGATGCCAATCCACGTCGGCGAGATGGTGGTGAAGGCGCTTTGCGATGTCGGCAAACTTGTCAAGGGCGCCAGGGTGTTCGTGATGGGGTTGACTTTCAAGGAGAATGTCCCCGACTACCGCAATAGTAAAATCGCCGACACCATCAGATATCTCAAGGGCTTCGGCGTGCAGGTCATCGGCTGGGACCCGTTGCTCGACACTGACACCGTGAGAAAGACGTTCGGCATTGAAAACGTCGAGTTCGACCAGGCGGGCCCACTCGATTGCGTCGTACTCGTCAACCGTCACAACGCCTTTCGCTCGCTCACCTTGGGGCAACTGAAAGCCTGCATGACACCTCCGGTGTTAGTGGACTTGAAGAATCAGTTTGACCGGAAAACAGCGGAATCCGACGGTTTCTACTATCGTAGCTTGTAGGTAGTAGATGGGGGGGACAGATCGCGCCTCTTGTTGGGGGGCCGGCGAGGGTCGTTACAATCGTCTCTGGGAGCAGTCCCTTGGAAAGCAAGCAGATCGTCAGTAACCGCATCGGCGTACTCGCGAAAGATGCTCCTGTACTTTTTCCCGTCGACTATCTTCTCGCCGTCGTAGTCGCCGAGCTGGAGGCGTTGGTACACGACGCGGTTGTTCATATAGTACGGCTCAAGGTAGATAACAGGGCCGTGAATCTGTCGGTTGGCGCCAAGGTTGCGGACGAGAAGATATGGGTTCTCGGTGATTGGTGCGGAGTTTTCCGAAGGCGGTAACGGGTCCAGCCCGGTTGCCTGTGCCAGCGCGCGCGCCACGGTGTCGGCAATCGATAACTCGGTTGTGTGCGATCGTTCCAGAAGTTTTGAGAGCAGATAAAACTTCTCCTCATCGTCGGCAAGTTCGCCGGGCTGGTAATTACCGTGGATGAAAACGGTGAGACGGTTGTCATTCACTAAGTCGCGGTGTTCGTTCCACCGCGCGGCGTTGAAGTGGATGCAGATGGTGAGGTCGGGCTTGAGGTTGTCGTTGACGAGCCGCGCGCGGGCTGCGATGTCGGCGCGGGCGTAGGGCGGTCGTTTGTCGGTGACGGGCTTGTAATCGTTTTTGGTCAGGAACACCGAAAACCCGGCAGCTTCAAGGCGTGTTTTGATGAGGCGGGCGACGGTGAGGTTGAGCGCGGCTTCCTCAATAGGTTTCATTGCCGCGGACGAAATGCCGCTGCTCGAACTGCGCCCACTCGCCGCCGATATGCCCGGGGTCGAGGGCGATGCGCTGGATGGGAGATCTGGGATCTGAAATCCCGGATGGGGCAAAGTGGAGGGTGAATAGTGTGTTGGTCTTGGAGAGGATAGCAACAGAGTTGGTGGTGTAGCTGAGATGATTGGTGAAGGCGCCGCTGGTACAATAGACAGTCGCGAGCAGTTTGTCAAACTCGGTGCGTGTAATGGTGCGCTGGTGGCGTTCGAGGGCGGACCAGTCGGCGACAAGAAGGAGCGCGGTGACTATGGCTGGTCCCATTCAGCGGGACTCCAGTTGAGAATTTCAGTGATCTGGTCGAAAGCGTGCATCGCGTCGTCGCTGATGTAGCGGTCGTGGTCGAGTGTTTCGAGTTCCTCCTGCACTTCCTCGATAGTGCAGGGGGTAACGTAATGATGGGTGACGTTGAGTTTACGGACGCGCGCGGCGCTGAGCGCGTCGAGAAAATCCCAATACCGGCCGTCGCCGTCCTCATCAATCACCGGCAATGCGAACAGGTCACCGTCGGCATTCGCGTCAACGGCTTCGAGTTGGAGGATGCCTTCGGAAACCTCGGCGACGACGGCGTAGCAGCGAAACGCCTCGGTGAACACGGACGGGTCGATGCCGAACTTGCGGTACTCGGCGAGGTCGTCCAGGAGATGACGGACTTGGCGCGGGTCGAGCACGCCGTGTTGGTCGGGTGGCGTGTCGAGATCGCTATTGAGTTGGTGCAACCGCCAATTGAAGTCGTCACCGAGTTTGACGACGATGCGAGAGGAAGTGTTCACGAGTTGCATTTTGCCCGCAGCCCGGCGAAAATCAACTCCGATGAGCATCCATTCTTATCTTAACAAGACGCCGCAGGTCGGGCGCGACGTGTTCGTGGCTGAAGGCGCGCGGTTGATCGGTGAGGTGACGGTCGGCGACGAATCGAGCATTTGGTTCAATGCCGTGTTGCGCGGCGACATCCAGAAGGTCGTCATCGGCCATCACACGAATATTCAGGACGGTGCGGTTTGTCACGTTGGGTACACGGAACCGTGCATCGTCGGCAACTGCGTTACGTGCGGCCACAACGCCATCGTGCACGGTTGCACGGTGGGCAACGAGGTGTTGATCGGAATGGGGGCGACGTTGATGAACGGCGTGGTTGTGGGCAACCAATGCATCATCGGCGCGAATGCGTTGTTGACCGAGGGAATGAGGGCGCCGGATGGATCGCTCGTGTACGGCGCGCCTGCGAAAGTCATCAGCAAGCTTGGCGACAAGGAACGTGCGCAACTTCGCCGGTACGCTGAGGAATATTGCCAGTTCGCTGCAAACTTCCGGGCGACGCCTACATCCCCATGATTTCGTAGCCGCAGTCCACGTAGAGTACTTGGCCGGTGGTGGCGGTGGACATATCGCTGGCAAGAAACAACCCGGCGTCGCCGAGTTCACTGGGTTCGAGGTTGCGTCTCAACGGCGTGTGTTCCTCGTAATGTTTGAGCATCAGGCCGAAGCCGGAGATGCCGCGGGCAGCAAGGGTATTGACGGGACCGGCGCTGATGGCGTTGACGCGAATCTTTTGCGGGCCGAGGTCGTAAGCAAGGTAACGGACGCTGGATTCGAGGGCGGCCTTGGCGACGCCCATGACGTTGTAGTGGGGGACGACTTTGACGGCGCCGTAATAGCTCATTGTGATGATGGAGCCGCCGTTGGTCATCAACGGGGCGGCTTCGCGGGCGAGGGCGATGAGCGAATAGGCGCTGACGTCGTGCGCGATGCGAAAGGACTCACGCGGTGTGTTGATGAAACGCCCCTCGAGCGCATCGATCGGCGCGAAGGCGACAGAATGGAGGAGAATATCGAGTTTGCCGCTGAAATCCTTAGTAACGGCGGCAAAGGTACGATGGATGTCCTCGTCGCGCATTACGTCGCACGGATACAACGGCGTCTCGGCGCCGAATGTACCAGCGAGATCTTCGACGTTTTCCTTCACGCGTTCGCCTTGGTAGGCGAAGGCAAGACGGGCACCGGCTTCGGACCAGGCTTTGGCGATGGCCCAAGCGATGGAACGCTGGTTAGCGATGCCGAAAACGAGCGCGTTTCTTCCTGCTAATGGTTTGGTGTTCATGTTGAACGGCGAGTAGTTAGGAGAGGAACGTCAAAGAATCAAGTCCCAAGTTTGCGGAGCACGACACGGGCGGGCGAGCCGTCGGCGCCGCGCAGGCGCAACGGCATGGCGATGAGTTCGTAGTCGCCGGGGGCAACGGCGCTGAGGTTTAGACCTTCGATGACGGTGACGTTGGCGCCGAGAAGGATGTGGTGGACGGGGTGTTGTTTACTGCCAAACGGCTCGACGGAGAGGTAATCCACGCCCACCAATTTCATACCGCGCTCGACGAGAAGCTGCGCACCGTCGGCGACGATGGCGATGAATTGCGGATCGAACGCGGTCTCAGCGCGCGCCCAGCGCTGGGAGTTGCGCGTCTTGAAGAGGGCGCGCGTCACGCCGCGCAAGTCGCAGCGTTCGACGGCGGCGCGATCAATGTGGCCGGGGATGTCGGTGAGGTCGAAGACGCGGCAGAGGCCAATCAATGTTTCCAGCGGTACTTGGTCAATGCCGGTGCCGTCGGGCTTAAAATGGAACGGCGCGTCGATGTGGGTACCGGTGTGGGCGCCCATTTCGATGCGGGTGACGTTGGTGTCATCGCCGCGAGCCAGGCTGCGGGCCAGCGGCAACGACACACCGGGATCTTTCGGCCAGACGGGCATGCCGGGGTGGACGGGAACGGTGAGGTCGTGAATTGCCATGCGGGTTACTTACGACAAAGATCGTAAGCGCGCAACAATTCGGAGACGCTGCAGACGCGGGCAGGACAACCTTCGGGATTGTGTGGCGGGTCGCCGTTGAACATCTCGGAAACGCTGCCGAGGCCAGCTTCTTCGAGATGTTTGAGGAGCGGTTGGAGATGGTGAAGAAGTTCTTTGCGTTGCGGTTTGTCGTCGCCGTTGACGCGGAGAAAGGCGTCGGCGTAGAAGCCGATCAGATAAGGCCAGACGGTGCCTTGGTGGCGGACGGCATCGCGCTGCCAGCGGGTGCCGCCGTAACGGCGGGCGTACTTCTCGTGTTGCGGCGAGAGTGTGCGCAGGCCGTAGGGCGTGAGAAGGTGTTTGGTGACAACGTCGAGGACAGATTTCTGCTGGTCAGCGCTGAGCGGGGAGTAAGGGAGGCTGAGCGCTAAAATCTGGTTGGGCCGGATGCTGGGGTCGCGAACGTTGCCTTGGACAACGTCGTAGAGGTAGCCGCCATCGGTAAACCAGAATGTCTTGATAAAATTGGTGGCGACGCGGTCGGCGAGTTTACGCAACAGGACGGCGGCATGAATATCGCCGGCGATTTTCTCCTCGATCTCAGCGATCATCATCAGCGCATTGAGCCAAAGTGCATTAATCTCGACGGCCTTGCCGTGGCGCGGGGTCGGTACGTAGCCATCGAGTTTGACATCCATCCAAGTCAACTGCGTACCCGATCTGCCAGCGCTGATGAGGCCATCGTCATCGGCGTAGATGTCGAAGCGGGTGCCTTCCTGATAGCAACGGACGATGTCGCGCAACGTGACCAATAACGGCTGAAGTGCGGCGTTGTCGCCGCTGGCTTTCCAAAGTTTCCATACGGCGATGACAAACCAGAGCGCGGCGTCTGCGGTGTTGTAGGACGGCTTGCCGTCGTCGGAGAAGACGTTCGGGATCAGACCGCGGTCACAGTAGTGCGCAAACGTGGTGAGAACGCCGCACGCGAGGTCATAGCGCCGCGTCGTCAATAACAAGCCGGGCAACGCGACCATTGCGCTGCGACCGGAATCGGTGAACCAAGGATAGCCGCCGATGATGGTTGGGCCGATGGCGCCACGTTGCGCAACGAACGCATCGGACGCCGAGAGCAACGCGGCACGGACCGGGTCACGGTCGGCGAACTGCTGGCGGCGCTGGCGCTCGCCCTCGATCAGGTCGGCGGCGTTGACCGTGTCGTGCGGCTCGGTGGTGGCTACAAGGTAAGCAGTCTCGCCGGCGGGGACCTGGAAGACGAGTTCCAACGGGCTAAAAAGGTCCTCTTTGCATTCGAGGCCGCACTCCTCGTCAATCGGGTAAGCGAACTGGAAATACCAGTCAGCCTTGATGTTAGCGCACGCCGGCGACGTGTGGAAGAACAGCGTCGGCAACGCCGCGTACGGCTGCACGGAGAAAACATTGTCGCGGCGTTCGACCGCGAGCTTCGCCGTGTCGTTGCGTTTGGCAAGTTTGTTGAAATCGCGGAACGCCAGCAGGGGGCGTATGGCAAGGGTCAATGTCCCGTTTTTGTTACAGTTGCGATAGGCGGCGACCATGGTGTTTTCGCCGTGGATGAGGCAGATACTTTTCTCGATTTCGAAGGAGGTCCCGGCGTAGCGGAATGTCGGCCACGGACGGAGGCGAAACTCGTTTTGGATGTTGAACCCGTGCGGGAAAACGGTGCCTGGGTAGAGGTTGGTGCTGAGGCAGGACTCGTAGCCGTCCACCAGTACGCTTTCCTCTAGCTTCGATAGCAACACATGTCGCGCCACCGGCGGCTGCAACGCGGCAACCAACAACCCGTGATGTCGCCGCGTATTTGCGCCGATAATGGTCGAGGAGGCATATCCCCCAAGCCCGTTGGTCTCCAGCCATTCCTTGGATATAGCGTTCTTGAGGTTCTGGCACTCCGTATGGTCCCAGCTCGTTCTCATCTCCTAGCGCAAACATTTTACACACAAAAACCGGCAACGGCAATAACGAACCGGCTATTGATTCGGCGGGCCACTTCGCGTAGGCTGCGACCCGCTATGAGTGCCATCATTCGAGGAAAAATTTTCGTCCTGCGCGACAACATTGACACCGACCAAGTCATTCCCGCGCACTACCTGAACCTTGTTCCGACCATTCCTGAGGAGTACGAGAAACTCGGCAGCTACGCCCTCTGCGGCTTGCCGCACGACACGTATCCATCCCGTTTCGTGTCCGGCGGCCAGACCAAGACGCCCTACGCCATCGTAGTCGCTGGGCGCAATTTCGGCTGCGGCAGCTCCCGCGAACACGCTCCCATCGCACTCAGTGCGGCAGGTTGCGAGGCCGTCGTCGCGGAAGGGTTCGCCCGCATTTTCTTCCGCAACTGCGTCGCCACCGGCGAACTTTACCCAGTCGAATCCACCGTCCGCCTTTGCGATACGCTGCGCACAGGTGACGAAGTAGAGTTGGATCTTGACGCGAACACGTTGCGCGTCATCGGCAACGGCAAGGTTATCGCGCTGAAGCCGCTCGGCGACGCCCGCCCCGTGATAGACGCCGGCGGCATCTTTGAGTACGCGCGCTGCACTGGCATGCTCAAGTCGTAGCTGGTCACTGCCCCAACTTGCGGGAAATAATCCAGATCACCAAAAGCAATCCTCCTGCAACGAACAACCAGTACTTCTTTGCACAGTCAGCTATCTGCGTGAGAAGGTCCTTTTCTGGTGGTGGAGGCGGCGGTGGAGGCGGCGGAGGCTCGGTTTGTGTGGAGACCTTCGTCGTGGTAACGACGGGCGCCGCTTCTATGCCGAGTTCCGTCATGCGGGTCTGCACTTGCGGCAGGATGTGTCTGACGCTGGCTAGTTGCATGTTCAGATCTGCCTGTTTCCGTTCCAAGTCAGCAAGTTTCTTCTCTCTGTTGGCCACCTCTTCCATGTCGTGTTGCACGGCGTCGGAGAGTTGACCCATACGAGGGGCTGATCCACCCCCTTTACCGCGTGTACGGCGTTTGCCTCCTCCAGTGTCTTGGCCCGATTGCTTAAAACTGCTGCCGCTGGCTTTTTGGCTGGCGGCACGCAAGGCGTTGTGCGCTTTGTCGAGCTGTTCCTTGGCGGCAGCAATGGTGGTGCTATTACTGACAGACATATCTTCGAGACGCGCTAGGGATTGTTCGAGCGATTGAAGCCAATCCTGATAAGCCTTTACGCGCATCTCCTGAGCCGTTGTGACCAAGTTGGACGGGGTGTTACTCGCCAGAAGCTTGTCGAGCAACGGCACAGCGATGTCGTAACGGCGGTTGGCCAGCGCGGCGTTAACTTGCTGCAAGAGTTGTTTGCTTTCCATGGCCGCAACTTGCTCAGCCGCGAGCCATTGTCCGCTACGCTTGACCTGCCCAGCGACGACCTTATCGCGCTCGGCTTCCCACGTGGCAATGCGCTCTTGCATCTCCGCGCTGAAAGTTGAGTTTGGGAAGTCAGTGAGAAACTTGCGGAATGAGCCACTGAGAACTTGGTCATAATACTCTTTTGGGAAACTGTTCATCGGGTTGAGCTGGTAACGCTTGGTGGCCTCGTGGGCCTGTTGCATTGCCGCAGCGGCTTTTTGTTCCGGAGTGGCGCGAGTGACTTCGGCCACGTCACTCTTGCGAACGGCGTCCTTCGTCTTAATTGAGCCGCTAGCCAGCGAGCGCTCTACGGTGTACTCCGTGTCGGTCTCCGCGATGATGTCGCCCTCGACCATCGTGCCGTTGTTCAACTTGACCGTGTCGGCGAACACTCCGGCGACTAGACAGAAAAATGCCAAAACTAGATTTTGCGTTTTCATTGGCTTCTTTGAATCTCCACTGAAACATATTTCGTGCGCGGAATGCTGAATTTCTTGACCTCGACGGTCACCGTCACCGCCATGCGGCGGTAAAGGATTTCGCGCGTGATCTCCAGCGCCATCGCCTCGATCAATTTGCGCGGGCGCTCGGCCACCACGTCCCTGATCAGTTGGACCACCTGATCGTAGGGTGTCGTGGTGGATTCCGTGTCGGTACGGCCCGCCTCGCCGAGGTCGCGTTCCAGGATGACGGTGAGGAGGACCTTCTGCGAGCGCACCCGTTCCTCGGGTGTGACGCCGATGTGGGCATCCAGCTCCAAGTCTTTGATCGTGATCTTATCCACAAAGCCTCTGTTGCAACTCTCCCAAGTGCTCGCACGCCCAGTCCGGTTGCATGGCCCGTAGTTTCTCCGGATAGCTATATCCTGTCAAGACTGCACACGTCCGCACGCCGCACGCTTTACCCGCCTCGATGTCGTGTTCCATATCTCCGACAAACAACGTCTCCGCCGGCACCAGCGTGTTGTCGGCGAGGATGCGATGAATCTGTTCCGTTTTGTCTGTAATACCGAGATACGGACGCGTTACGTAGTGCGCCAACCCAAACCTCTTCATCTGCGTCGAATACGTTACCACATCCGCCGAGCTGGCTACGAACACCGCCAGCCCCTGCTGCGCACAGAAGCGCAGAAACTCCTCTGCATGTGGCAACGGATGAATCTCATGGCGACACTGCGCGTAGAACCTGAGGAACACTTCCTCCAGTTGCTTCAGTGGCACGTCAGGCAACCGGTGTGCGTAGAAACGACGGATCGGCAGGCAAAACTCGCGACGAAACTCCTCCAGCGACAACGACGGCAGCCCGAACGTTACGAAGACGAAGTTCGTCGTCCGCCAGACCGGCGGTAAGTCGTTGACCAATGTGCCTGACCAATCAAGGATGATGTTTCAAACTCCCACCGGCAGGTCAGTACGCCGTCTTTGGTCACAGTGCGGTACCAACCGTCGAGCGCGTTCAGCCCGACGCCGCTGCCGAAGAAATCACCAACAGGACACCAGATTGTCTCTTCGCCGTCGAACTCAGCGCGCAACACCAGTGTGCGCAGGCTGCCGGCGTCAGTGCGCAACTCC
>CAIKAP010000063.1 GCA_903825435.1 uncultured Verrucomicrobiota bacterium | reverse complement strand
TCGAGTGTAGGGAAAAGATGGCGTTGAAGATGGTGGAAGATCGCGGTCAGTTCATGCATAACTCTGAGACGCTTCCCCTTGCATCCCGTTCAAATCCATCGCCGAAAAAGCCCGCAAAAGCGAGTTTTGCAAGAACGTCCGCTGACTAGGAATTTGTCGGGCTGATATTCGTGTTGCCTCGGCGAGCAACCCGAGAGTATTCAAACCCGAACCGCAAAAAGTTGAGGGATAAGTTGACAGATGTGGGAAGAATTGACTAAAGTGCACTAGTGAGTTTGTGTAGGCAGTATTCAGGACGGAGGATAAAAGGATACTATGAAAATAGGCAGGATCGCTTTGATTGTTGTCATCTTGATCAGCATCGGGTCGTTGTGTGGTGTTTACCTGCTTCGCACCGACCGTAATGAACTGCGGGTGGAGAGGACACAACTCACCGAGTCCCTGATCACCACCAAAGCTTGGCTCGTCCGCACCGAAACCAAGCTGCAGGATACGCTGGTCACACTGACAACCACCTCCAACACACTCGTCAAGACCATTGCCGAGCTTGATGCCACCAACAAGGTTCTTATCGCAACCATCGAAGAACGCGAGAAGCTGAAAGTTGACCTTGCCGACACTCAGAAGAAACTTCAGGACGCCAACACTGAGCTCGCATCTACCAAGGATGCCCTTAAGAAGGCCGAAGAAACCATTGTCTCTCAGACCGCCGAAATCGCCAAAATCGATGCCTACAAGAAACAGATTGCCGACCTCACCGCCGAAAACAAGGTTTTCGGCGACAAACTCGAACTTGCCCTCGTCGAGATCAAACGCCTCGAACTTGAAAACGAAGACCTCCGCAAGACCCCCGTAAACTGCCGTGGTCGCGTCGCCGGAGTTGAGAACCGCTGGAACTTCGTTGTCCTCGACATCGGCCAGGACCAGAAAGTCCGCAAGAACTCACAGTTCCTCGTGTACCGCGACAAGACGTTCATCTGCAAGGCTCAGATCATCTCTGTTAACGAAAACACCGCCGTCGCCGAGGTGCTGCCCGAATTTCGCCGCGGCGATCCGCGCATCGGCGACGTAGCCATCCATTAAGCGAAATACAGCCATGAAAGCCAGTTGCGCGTTGTTGTTACTTCTTCTGATCGAGGCCGCCCTCGTAGCTGGTTGTGCCACCACCAACGACAATGACGTCAGCGCTATTCCATGGAATCGTCCCGAGAACTGGGAAGGCATGGGGGCGCTTGGTGGATTTGGTGGTCTGAATCGCGGAGGTAACTAGCAGCCAGTTCTAGTAGGGAAACTGACATACGGATGCGGCGTAAGTCCGCACCTCACGCAAAATTTTTCTCCGGATTGCTTGGAATCTACCTAAGTGTTCACGGTAGCTTGTGCAAGGTGACGTTCTTGAACAGGCCTTGTTCGGCGGGACTGTAGGAGCGAAAACCGACCGATCCGGTTCGTAAGCCGGCATCGTTACGTTCGTGAATCTTCTCGCCATCGAGAAAGATGACGATACGGTCCGCACGGCATTCGACGGCAATGTGATGGGTCTCGCCGCGGTGAATCTGCTTTGGCAGTGCCACTGGATCGCGGATCGTCCAGTTGCCATTGTGCCGCACGCGCGGCCGCAGTGTGTTCGGCTTCGTTTCAAAATCGGGCTTGTTGAATATTGAGTCGGCGCTCTGAAGTTGGAACATCAGGCAATCGCCCTCGCCCTGCGCGCGCACAATCCAGCCGGTGATTCCCTGACCGTCCTTCGGCAACTGCACATCAAATTCGAACCGGTAATCAGCATACCCTTCGCCACCAAGCAGCCCAATGTCGCCCCCTGCGACAAGTAGCCCTTCCGGGGTGAACTTCCATCCGGTTGGATTCTGCCAAACATCTGGTTTTGTTTCGAGGTGTGCGCCATAGAATGGTCCCTTGGTCTGCCCTACCCGCGCCGCGAAACAAGCGCGATCTTCCGACGGGATCAAATTGGCCGGCACAATCACCAGATTGTACGCGAAGGCCGAACGACGTTGACGCAGGCCATCGGACCAAGACCGAAGCGTGACCAGTTGAGCTGACTTCAATGCAGTGAGAATTTGCGTTTCAGTAACATCAAGGCTAGGCAGACTCATGCTGGCGAAACCGCCGTTGGTATTATGGAGTAGATCTACCCGACCTGAAGCATCGACCGTTGCCAGCAGGTTCGCTCGGGCTGCACCCGCGGCCGGGGTGGCGAAAAGAACCTTCGGCCCAAAGAGTAACGAGACATCGCTTAGCCTTGAAATCTGTCTGGATGGCACACGAATAGATTGAAAACGCCGCGCTTCAATGCCGAGAGTGATGTCAAAATTCACGGTGATCTTCTCTTTATGTTTACAGTCTCGCTTTAGCAGCAGATAGCCGCCTCGTTCCACTGCCTTCGGGCGGACGTCAACGGCCCCCGTCGGCAATCGCAGCCAAACCGTCACGGGAGTCATAACCTTCGTTCTATCCGGGATGACTTCAATCTCTATAGCCCCGTGCCCCCTAGAAGAATCCGTATTGGTTTTCACTGAGACACACCACTCGACATTGCCTACCTTGACTGGCACCGAAAAGTTGAACGGGAAATTCACGTAGATATCGTGCTCGGAACCGGCGGCGAGGTATGCCTTGAGAAAGTACAGCCCGAGCGGGCCATGAAAGCTGCAGCAGAAATTCCATTCCTCCAGCCCGCCGCTCGTGCCGATTGGCCCGCCGGTGTCACCATCAAACCGGCGTACGCCAAAACCGCCATTAGCACACTGGTTGGCTGCATACTGGTTTTCGAGCAGCCGCTCGGCCATCTCAAGATAGCGTACCCCGCCGGTGAGGCGCCATAAGTCGAGATTGAATCGTAGCCAATCCGATTCGCTACAGCCCTCGTCGCGGTTGAAGAAGGTGTACCAATGCTCTCCAACACCACCGATTGGCCAGACAAACCCGCCATTCACTGCCGCGTCCCACTTGGCGCGAGCCCGGTCTAGATACGACCGGTCCCCGGTGATCTCATAGAGATCCAAGATGCTGCGCCAGACGCAGAGATTTCCGTGGCTGTGGTCGATCGGCAGTTCATCGAACTTCCGAAAGAACTTCTCCATGCGTTGCGCCTGCTGCAGGTACCGCTCATCCTTCGTGGCGCGATACAGCATCGTGAGTCCTTCTATCGCCGGAAAGTAGCAGCAGGTGTAACTCTCACCATATGTGCCGCTCGAATGATACTCAGCCTCGCGGTTGGTCGCACAAAGTTGATTGGCTGTATTGACGTAATAATCGCCCAGCCTCTTCGCCGCTGCGAGCAACTTCGCATCGTTCAACTCGCGCGCCGCAGTAACTAATCCTATCAGTAACCGGGCGTTGCCCCAAAGCAAGAGAATCGGAGGCGCGTTCTTCACTAAAGGCTTGGCCAGATCTACTTCGCAACCGAAATGCCCGTCTGGTCGCTGATAACTGGTGATGGATTCGACGATATTGGACAGCACCGCTGGTAAAAATCGCCCACGAGAACTGGTCAAAGCCGCCAACTCCAAAAACCGGCCGGAAACATCACCGCTGTAGTTGGTAAAGATGCGTCCGACTTTGAGCGATACATCCGCCAACACCCAATCCGCCGTGTACGGATCTTGGGACAGCCGCTCCACGCCGCGTTGCAATGCCTCACCCAACGCTCCGCCTAATTCCGCATCACTCGGTGACGCCAGCGTGATCTTAGGCCAATCGGTAGCAAAACCAACCGATGCTGCCACCATGAAGATCATCGCAGCGCTGATGGATTGGGCGACTCTTTTTACAAAAGGGTAGCTTTTCATTATTACTCGACACTAACAAGCAGCCGCGTGGCTTGCCAATCCTATTCTGGCCGCATACGCCAGTCGCCCAGTAAGTGATGGGAGCTCGGTCTTGCGGCCGGGCGCATCACTTCTGTGAGGACATGGCTGGGGTAACGATTTGAGGTGCTTTCTTGTGAAAGTACTTGAGCCACGCAACGAAACAGGCTGCACGTGGGGATTTTTTCTTCGTGTATTCAGCGATGGTTTTTCCCCAGTAGAAGCCAATCCACCCATCAGCTGTCTTTCGGGAACCTTCCACAAACTGGTCTAGTTCTTTGATGCTACAATCCATAGCAGCCATCTCTTCCACCACAATGGGTTTTCCAATGCTATAAGTTGCAAGCACGGCGAGATCCTTGTCTATCCTTCCGCTCTTGGGATAAAAATGAACGCTTGCGTAGTCCAGGTTTTCACTCACCTTTGTGGTGTAGAAGAGATCTTCGGCTTTCGGGAAGACAACGCCCCACGGAATCACTCCCAGCGTGATCATGTGGCTGCGGTCCTCGTTACGGATTGCTCCCGCGAGCTTATCTACCCATTGTTTAGCCACCTGCTCCTGGCTGCGTCCGTCTAGATCCAGCGTGATAAACTGCGTGTAGAAGAAGTCAGAGTGGCCCAGCTGGCCGGTCACCCACTCCTTCATCTTTTGTTTTTCCGAGTCTGGCAAAAGTGGCTCATTCATCAGATCGTAGCAAAAGATGGCGTGGCTCTTGGCGCCCACTTTGGCCACCGCCGCCCAGAACCGGGCTTGCACATCCCAGCGCTTCGCCTCGCTCAACTTGTCATACCAGGACGGAACTTCATACTTGTGATAGCAGGCGAGTCCCGTGATATCTAGATAGAGACCGGTGTCTTCCGCCAGCTTCACAAGTTTCGCTAGTTGCTGTAGCGCCTGCAGATTGGGTTGGGTGGGAGATTCCATGAACTTTCCGAGTTGCAGATGGATCCGTACCACATTAGCCCCTAGCTCTTTCATTTCTTTGAAATCGCCCATTACTGTTGACCACTCCTTGACCCAGTACTCCTCGATCTGGCGGAATGTATCATCGTGGTCGTAGTTCACCCCCCACACGATGAACCTAGCGCCCGAGTCCGTCCCAATAAAGCCTTTTCCATTCTTGTTGGGGCGTATCAGTTCAAGTTTTTCCTTGTGCGGCAGCGGCATTTTCAAGTCACCTTGTGCTGCCAAAGTTACGGCAACCATTTCTACCAGTGTAATAAAAACTACCGCAAGTTTCGTCATCATTGTGGGTCAAAGTTCTGGTTTTGGCTGCCTCGCTAGTGTAGTGTTTCCAACGCTTCTTTACATTTGGCAATTTTTGTCATGATGCGGTTCACCGGCGCGGTCCAGACGAACACTTTGGGATTTTGGTTGTGATTCTTCAAGTACTCGGCGATGGCGGCAATCAGCTCTGCG
>CAIKAP010000062.1 GCA_903825435.1 uncultured Verrucomicrobiota bacterium | reverse complement strand
TAATCTTTTCCCCTGAGCCCACCGCTGGAGAGTCAATTGTTCCTCGGGCGACAAAATAATCCGTTCGGTGATGTTCATCATCCATGAGCATAGAATATCACTACTTAAATATAAAGCTATTTATGTAACACTACACTAGGGCGTTGCGGTTGTCGGTGACGTTGCGCAAATCTGCGAACAAGTCCACGTGTTTGGTGACGTTCCAGAGTAGATAAAGATTCATCTCGACCGGATTCTCGAGTTCGTTTCCGAGGTTGCCGGCGAAGACGTTTTTTGGTGTGGATCGAGCCACGAGACTCGGCGTGATGAACAACTGTGACGTGATGGCCCAGGTCACGCCGAGGCGTCCGTTGTGGCGTGAGATGCCTTGCAAGCCAATCGTGCCGCTGGGGAGTTCCTCATGGAAGTCCACGTAGGAGTACGAAGCCCAAGTGCTGACCGGACCGAAGGTGGCGCGTCCGTACAGATCAACGCCGATACGTTCGCTGGAGCCGCCGTTGACGGAGTGGGCTAGGTCGCGCGGGTCGCTAGCGGTGGGGCCAACCCAAACCGGGGCGATCTTGTTCGCCGGAGAGTCGGCGTCGGAGATGAGGATCAGGTTGTCCTGTGTGCCGTAGTAGCCGCTGATGCCGAGCATAATGTTCTTGCGGTTGTAGGTCAGGTTGAGCTCGTGGGTCATCGCGGTTTCGGGGCTAAGGTTGGGGTTGGAGGTGGCCAGCACCGTCCCGTTGTCGTAGGTGGCATTTGCGAAATACGGCGCAGGCGCGACAAACGCCTTGGTGAAGATGTACTTCGCCGTCAGCTCCGGCGTCACGTCGTAGATCAACGCGGCGCGCGGCGTGATGGGAAGCACGTCGAAACGCGTGTCCTTGGTGACGCGAGTGCCGGCAATGAGGCGAAGTTTGTCAACTATTTGCCAGCCGAATTCAAGGTAGCCGGCGTAGGTCTGGTAGCAGACGCGCACAACGCGCGGGATCCGGTGGATGGAGTTAGTGTCGCCCATGGTGGTGTAGTACTCCCAGTAGCCACCCTGTGAGATGACGTCGCCATCGGAATCGGCGCCGCCGGAGACGGTGGATTTTGGGATGATGTCATACATGCCGGCGGAGAATCCGGCCAGCAGGTTGATTTTTGGCGTGAGGTCCCAGTGCAGGGCTTCCTCAATGGTCAGGCCCTGGCCGATGCCGTATTTGTAGTCGTCGAAATACCAATTGGTGGAACTGCCGCTGATGGATGTCCAGACATAGCGGGTGCTGGGATCAATCTCGTAGCGGTTGTAGGTGAGGGTGGAGTCGAGTTTGGCGGAGTCGCCGATGGGGAGGGTGATTTTTCCTTCGGCAACGGTGGACATGTCGCCCCATCGGGCTTCGGGAAGGTAGTTCAGGACGGGAACGAATTTCCCGTTCTGGACGTATCCATAGCCGCCTTCGGAACTGCTGCGCTCGGACTGGCGTTGCCAAACTTGGAGCGAAGCCCAGTCGCCGACTTCCAGGCGCGCGAAGATGTTCAGTCCGAAATCCTCGCGCGACGGCGTCTGTTCCAGTCCCATCGGGTTGGCGGTGACAGCGACATTGCGGTAAGCGGACCAGTAGGTCGGATAATCCTTGTCGGTGTGCATCATGTCGGAATCGTGGTAGCTGAGGTAGCCGAGGAACCGGATGTTCTTGGCGACGCCAAAACAATCACTGAACGAGGCCCAGACGTCGCGTTCGTCGTTCAGGCCGCCGTCGGCGCCGAGCGCGCCGCCCGTTGTTTCCGTGGGTTTGCGTGTCTTGATGTTGATGACGGCGCTGATCGCGTCGGCACCGTACAACGTCGAGCCGGCCCCGTAGATGACTTCGATCTGCTCGGCATCGCGGATGCTGAAATCGTTGCGAAATGGGAAATTTTCACCGCCGGGCGGGTTGACGCGCATGCCGTTGAAGAGCACGATGATTTTGTTGTTGCCGACGACGCCGCGGACGGCGACTTGGGTGCCGACCTCACTGAAGAACATCGGGGCAGTCTCCATGCCGGGCAGGTCGCGCAGCACCTCATGAAGGAAACGGTAGCCGCGCAGCTTGATGTCTTTCTTGTCAATAACGATGACGGTGGCGGGCGAGGCGGTGGCTTTTTCCTCCTGCTTCGAGGCAGCGGTGACGGTGGGCACCTCGATGTTCATCAGCTCTTCGAGGGAGAGCTTCTTGAGTTCTGCCGTGGTGGCGGCATTGGTTTTCTCGGCAGAGGAGGAGGTGATCCAGACGAACAGCAGGACTGCACATAACATCCCTGTCCATTTCCCGCCTCGGAGACTGCGTGCCGGTTTCATCGAGTATCTCCTTTCGTCCCGTCATCCGTGTTTACCACCGGCTTTTGTACACTACGGGAGGGTGTTTTGAGAAGCGTGAAATAAAAGGCAGCGCCCTGTCCCGGCGTGGACTCGACCCAGATGCGGCCGCCGTGGCACTCGACGATCTTCTTGCAGACCGCCAGCCCAATGCCGGTGCCGGGATATTTGTCGCGGGCGTGGAGGCGTTGGAAAATGACAAAGATGCGCTCGAAGAATTTCGGCTCGATGCCGATGCCGTTGTCGCGGACGCTGAAGACACAATCATGCCCGTTGCGCGCGGCGCCGATCTCGATACGCGGCGGCTCGTCGGCCCGGCGGAACTTGATGCCGTTGGCGATGAGGTTCTGGAAAAGCTGCGTCAACTGCACGTCGTCACCCTGCACGCTGGGCAGCGCTCCGGCGACGGTGACGGTCGCCTGGTTCTCGCGGATGGCGATGTCGAGGTTCTGAAGCGCCATCTGGACGACGTGGTTACTGTCCACCGCGGTGAACTCCTTGCCGTGGGTGCCGACGCGCGCGTACTGGAGCAGGTCGTTGATGAGTTGCTCCATGCGCCGGGCGCCGTCCACGGCAAACTCGATGTAGCGAATGCTATCGGCGTCGAGTTTGTCCTGACAATGGCGTTGCAGGAGTTGGACAAAACTGGTGATCATCCGCAACGGCTCGCGCAGGTCATGGCTGGCGACATAGGCGAACTGCTCCAGCTCCGCGTTGGAACGGGCCAGCGCGGCGGTGGTCTGCTGGAGTTCGGCGGTGCGTTCGGCCACCAGTTCCTCCAGGTGGTCGCGGTGCCGGCGCAACTCCTCCTCGGCCTGCCGCCGTTGGATCAACTGCCACATGCCCTGCATCAACAGCGTAATCTGGCGCACGTCCGCCTCGTCGTAGGGCGAACCCTTGTTGCCGACACCGGCGACGGCCACGATGTGGTCGCCGTCGAAAATCGGCGCGTTCATGTGGCGGAGCACGGGGACGTGGCCTTCGGGGTGGCCCTTCTTCAACGGGTTCGGCGCGGGATAATCGTTGGTGATGACCGGTTTGCGCTGGCGCACGGCTTCGCCCCAGAGGCCGGTGTTCACGACGGGATAGACGATCGGCTTGTCAATGATCGCGCACTCGGCCATCGCCTCCCGCGACCACGAGTGCATCATCAACACCGACTCGTCCTCGTTCATGAAGGCGAGGTAGCCAATCTTGCTCTCAGTGAGGACGACCGCTGTCTCCAGCGCGAAGTCGGTGAGTTCCCTCAGCGGAACATCGGCCATCTGGTTGAGCTTGAGCAACGCCTCGAGGCGTTCCTCGTCCAGTTGCAACGCTTTCAGCGCGCGGTCGCGTTCCTCGGCGCGGTGTTGGAGCGACTCGGCCATGTGATCGAACGTGCGCGCCAGTTCGCCGACTTCGTCGTTGGCTGCGCTGCCGATCTTGTGGTCGAGCTGGCCGCCGGCCAGTTCCTCGGCGCCGCGGCGCAGTTGGCGGATGGGCCGCGTGATGCCGCGGCTCACCAGAATCATGCTGACGCCGACGCCGATCGCCGTGACTCCGATGAATACAATCGTCAGCCAGTACGAATAACGACGGGTGTTTACCCGCATCTCGTCGCAGGTGCGGGACAACGCCGAGGTCAACGAGATCAACGATTGGGATTCCGCGAGCAGTTGCCCCACCAGTCGCTCCCGCAGTTCGCGTTCCACCGGCGAGCCGGCGGTTGACGCGGCGTCTTCCGCGCTGACAAGATCAGTGAAGATATCGCCCAACTGGGCGAGCGTCCACCGGGCCTCGGCGAGCGTGACGTGGTCCTGCGGCGCGGAAAAATTGACGGAAGCCAGCTTCCCGCTCAGCGAGGCGTGCTTCTGTTGCCATTGCTGCTTGGCCCGCGGGAGATGATGCTGGAGGTACTCGTAGCTGAGCAGGTTCAACTCAAACGTGCCGTGCGTCACCTCGTCCACCACCGATTCCCGCCGGGCTTCAAGGTTGATGATCCGGTTGGAGCGCGACAGGACCGCGCCGACGATCACCAGCAACAACAGCGGCAACAACAGGACCAGATACAGTTTGGCGGTGATCTTCATGGCTCAGTGAACGATGGTGACGACCCCGGGTTTGACCGCGTCCAATACAGCGGGATCGAGCAGATGCAGGAAGTTGGGGATCGCCGTCGCCGGCACGAGCCGGCTGTCCAGCATCCATCTGGCCTCGTCCTCCATCTGCGGCAACAACGATTGATCCAGCGTCACCCGCAGGCGAAGCTGCGGCCACTCCGCCGCAAAACGAGAGAGAGAAATGCCCATGCGCTCCGCCACAATCCGCCTGGCTTCCGCCGTGTCGCGCCGCGCGAAATCCTCCGCCCGCAACAGCGCCCGCACCAGCCGCCGCGCCGCTTCCGGATGTTCCCGCAACCACGCCGCCGTCGCCGCCAGATGCTGCGTCCGCACGTACACGCCGCGCGCCCCCAACACCACCACCTTCTCGCCGAGGCGGTCAGCCACCTCGCCCACGTACGGCTCGCGCGTGGCAATGGCGTCCACCTCCCCGTTCACCAGCGCCGGCACCAGCTCTTCGAGCTTGCGGAACGACAACGTCACATCGGCCTCCGACAGCCGGTTGTGCAACAGAAACAGGTGCAGGAAAAAGTGGAGCGACGACATCTGTTGCGTGGCCACCCGTTTGCCGCGCAGATCCGCCTCCTTCTCGATGCCGGCGTCCTTGCGGGCCACGACCCAGTGCTGATTGCCCACCGAAGCGATGCTGGCGAAGATGCGGAAATCCTGCCGCTGGAAACTCTCCGCCACGACCGGCACCTCCGCCACCGTCGCCACGTCCACCGCTCCCGTCAGCATCGCCGACAAAGCGCGCGCTCCGCTGACGTAATCGGTCGTAGCCACCTCCAGCCCCTCGGTGGCAAAGAATCCCTTTTGCAGGGCGATGATCGAAAGGGCGTTGGGAGTTTCCAGCGACAGCCCGAAGCGGACTGTTTCAGGAACACGCCCGCCCTTTGTCGGGCCGCAACCGAAACAGGCCGCGGCGACACCCACGCACAACGCCTTCTGGAAAGCACCCTTCACCCGGCCGGACCTTACGCCGCCGCCGGCATTTTGCCAATCACTTCTTGCGGTACGGCGAGTGGAGGTTGAAATAAATGCCGCAGAGCGGTTTCGGCCCGTCGGTCTCGCTCAGGATGATCGTCACGTGGCCGTCCAGCGCGATCCCGTGCCGCAGGCCCGCCGCCCGCGTCTCGAACGCCTTGATCGCCTTCTCCAGCAGCGACCGCAAGCTCTTCAGAAACTCGTCCGGCGTCTTCTCGATGCAGACGACGTACTTCTCGTACTGGCGGAGCGCGTCTGCCAGTTCGTGTTGAAAATCTTCCACCGTGAGGCTCATGGGGCGCATTTCTAAACCACCACCGCCCGTTGCGCAAGCCGCGCTTGCGGAAACCGCGTCGAGCGGCTAGAGTCGCGCCGATGCTGCGGAGGGGTGGCAGAGTGGTCTAATGCGCACGCCTGGAAAGCGTGTGGAGTCGAAAGGCTCTCGCGAGTTCGAATCTCGCCCCCTCCGCCATCTTCATTTTTCCTAATGAAATCGCTGTTTTCTATGACTTCAATCGGTGGTGGAGCTGTTTTCATAACACATTTTCATAACACGCCCAAGGAAATTCACCCTTATTTCCCGCTGTTCACTGGTGTCACAATAAATGCTGGCCACACATGATGCTCCCTTTCGCAACGCCAGAAATTAGCAGCCCAAGACAAACATTTCACTGGTGTCCCGGCATCATGACATCCATCCCCGCCTGAGATCTCCTTCTTTCGCCCTGCCCCACTTTCACCGGCACAAAGATCCCCACACCATTCATTCAAGGATCGACTACGGAAGGATACCTTACGACCGACCTTGAGACAGCTTGGGTGTTGAACGCAATGGACTGTTGCTTGCCTCAAAGACCGGTGCCGTCGTTGATGTGGTACGCCTGTTCGCAAGCCTTCCATGATTGCCGGCGGAAACATGAAGGCAGTGACCAAGCGCACGGGACTGAAGCGGCATACTACGTCGTACAAATGCGAGGCGTAGTCTTTGATCTGCCTGACGAGCATCTTGAATTGCTCCAATACGCCTGCCGCTGGCACACCCACGGACAGTTGGGCTATCAGAGTCCCAGGCAGTTCGCATTGCAGCAACGTCCATCCCCGTCTTCGGTCGGGCTACGCCCTCCCTACGTCGGGGATGGACAAAACCCAAACGCAAATGTAACATTAACCCCAGCTTCGGACTAACACATGCACTGGCCCGGAAAAGTGAATCCGCTCACGGGCACTGCTGTGGATGTTTCTGAAATTGGATGCACCATGCCCATACCTGCACCTGCCGGGGGAATTTACGAAGAATGGCAAGGACGCCGTGATTCCACTGCGTCCCGACCTTGTCAGTGTCCTCCGCGAACTGAAGGCGGCAGGGGTTGAGGAAAACGATTTGGTATTCCCAAAGATGCCGCGAATCGAGCGGTTCCGCCGGGATCTCAAGAAAGCCGGTATCGAGTACAAAGACGCTCAAGGGCGAGTGGCTGACTTCCACTCCTTGCGCTACACTTTCGATACCCATCTTCAGATCTCAGGGGCGATCCCGGGGGTTTCGATGGAACCGATGCGCCATAGCGATCTTCGGCTCACGATGAAGACCTATCTTGATACTTCGCTGTTGCCGATTGCGGCGGCGGTCAATGCGTTGCCCAGTTATCTCAACGGCGTAGCCCGAGCGGCGCTGTCGGTCTGTCATCACCTCGATCGGATGTTTCCCAACGGCACAGATACGAATCAGGCCCACAGCTAGGCCCACAAAGTTTAGGCTTTGGTTGGCATTACTTGGCAGGAGTTGTCATGACACAAAGGGGTTGAGGTGCGGGCGACTGAGGGTGAAGTGCTTATCGGACAGTGAGTTTGGCATGACTTGGCAAATCATGGAAATGGTCGGGGCGGCGGGATTTGAACCTGACTCTTTTTGCAGTATTCCTTAGGAATTTGATAGTTTTTCAACTCAGGCCCACACCTGGGCCCACAAGAAAATGGCGCAGGTTGTCATGGTTTGGCATGAGTTGTCATTCATTGGGTAGTCTTTAGATCGTTCGTCTACAGCAGACTTACCACTTGCTCTTCGATGAAGTGGTATGCCTTGTGATGGTCGTAGTCCAAACCGGGACGCAAAAGGTCTTCGGTATCGGCAAGGAAATCCGTATTCTCAATCTTGGCGGCGAGATTCTGGCGGAATTCACGCTGAGAGATTGTCAGGCCATCTGCAGCCAAGTACTTTTGGAAAATGCTCACGATCACGGCAGGGGTCGCCTTGCCGACCGTGATGCCGTACCACAAATCAAATAAGTCCCGCCCCTTGTTACGCTGGTACAACGCTCGCACTTTGGTTCCCAATAGTTCATTCAGATGATAACTCGGGACAACACACTTACCGGTGAACCACCCAGACTCGACAGCGAACGGGTGCGGTTGGATGGGCTGAACCGAAAAATGCTCGCGGGTGTTGATCTCCAACTTTAACCGCAGTTTCGTCACAGGTGGAATCTCCGATTGCACTCGGTAGACCAGGGTCGTGCCACGCTCTTTGACATCGTACTGTGGCTTGCCAAGCAATTCATCCAACACCCGCCGCATGGCTTCGATGATGGATTTGTTTGGTCCCGCCTTGATCTGAACGAGATCAATATCCTCCGAATACCTAGCCGGTGGCTGGAGGTGCAACTTGTACAATGCTGTGCCGCCACGAAACACCACCTGCTCTCGCAACGCCTCCTGTGAAAACAGTTCCACCAATGTTCGACAAATGATCAAATCTTGTTCCACTTGAGCGACGGTCTTCCACGGAGCCTTCGCCCGCCATGCAATGATATCTGCTTGCGGAATCACAGTTCGCCCTCGACTTCGGTATTTACGATCACACTCCACTTGGGATCACGGGCAAACCCCTTGGCGGGGCGTGAGGGATCAAGCGCCACCGCTTTCGACTCCTGACACTTCAACCACTCGTGGAGTTTGCCGGTCACTGATTCAAACCCCGCCTTATCTAACAGCCATCCCAGTCTCTGAGCGTACGGCTTTTCGCAGGTTTGGGTGGCGGCAACCAAGCTTTCCTCCTCAATGCTCTCACCAAGCTCCTGCAACACCGTCAGCACCCGATTCAATCGACCGATGCGCCGCTCGTATGCCACCAAGTCCAACGCTGTTGCGGCAGGGGTGGATACCGGGATGTCGCCAGTGAAGGTGCGTTTCTTGACTGTGGGCGTTGCCGCCAAATTCGCCTTCTTGAAAAAACGAATCCGTAATCCGGCGGACTGAATTTCCCGCGTCGCCTCAGAGGTGATGACCTGAAATGCTTGGGGGCGCTGATGTGCTGCCCCGTGCAATTCCGCTGCGCTTAACAATGCTACATAGTAGGGCTGCTTAATGAATTTCATCAAATCTTCAATGAACCAATCGGGAGGCAGGATACCGCTGGCTTGATATTCCAAGGGAACAATGACGCAGAAGCCCCGTCGCAGTACCACAATTCGCTTTTGCTGTTCAAGTCGTGACAGTGCTTTCTTCAAGGCATCTCGGCTTAACCCAGTCGTTTGTTGCGACTCAACTGTAGTAAACGTATATCGTGAGCTGGCGTGAAGCCTATTTACATAATCAGCTAAGGTTTGTTTATCCATATCGCACCACAATTCTCAACAGACGATCAATTCCACCTCGTTTGTTTGCAGAAGGTGACGGAATATGTCCCCTTATGCAAACGAAAAGATAGGTCAAGGAGTTACCACTTCAGGCGACACCTTTCACCACCTCTCCCCTACTCAATCCCGAACGTCGCTGACACCACCGCCGTGACCTTCTTCTCCCACGATGAGGTGTCGTTCACCCCGGAATCAGCCACTTCGTTGGAATTGACGGGCGTGATCTGAAAGACTCCCATCTTGGCAGAGCGAAT
>CAIKAP010000061.1 GCA_903825435.1 uncultured Verrucomicrobiota bacterium | reverse complement strand
GTAATCTTTTCCCCTGAGCCCACCGCTGGAGAGTCAATTGTTCCTCGGGCGACAAAATAATCCGTTCGGTGATGTTCATCATCCATGAGCATAGAATATCACTACTTAAATATAAAGCTATTTATGTAACACTACACTAGTCCATTGTCAAACTGAAGCGTGCCATTCCCGTTAAAGACAGTTGTTCCGCTGGCTGGTTGCCAAGAATCGGTGATTTCTAATGTGGTTCCAGCGCTGATTGTCAGAGTTTTTACCGAGTTAAGAACAGATGCCGACGCGCCTTGCAGAGTGCCCCCATTCACAAGAATATTCCCCGTAAAAGTATTGCCTCCGCTAAGTGTTAGCATGCCATTCCCTGCCTTTGTCAGTGGTGTGCCACCGCTGACGGCGCCGCTCACTTGCAGAGTGCCGCTGTCGTTGACAAACCAAGTATTGGAGTTGCCCAATACTAACGGAGCACTGACGGCATAGGAAAAACTGTCGGCAACAGTAATTCCATTGCTGATGGTTAACGATGCGCCGCCGCTGTTCGCAATGACAAAATTGGTGCCACGCTCAAGAAGCACATTCCTAACGGTACGACTTGTGGTATTCACAACACTCGTACTGCCTCCTGAACCAAAAGTGACGTCTGATCCGCTGGCGGGCACCGAGGAAGGACTCCAACTCGATGCGGCTGACCAGTTCGCGCTGGAGGCGTTGGTGCTCCAAGTGGGCGCGGTTGCGCTCGTCCCCACAAACGTGACCACGCTCTGGGCGGGAAAGGTATAGCTGAACGAGGAGCCCAAAATCGCCACGTCTGACTGCTGGGCGAGATTCGCCGAACTGGAAGTCAACCATGGCGTGACCGATGTCGAAGAGAAGCCCTTAAGAGCAATGGTTCTGGTAAGGTTATTACCCCACACATTAATGCACACGATTGCGAATTGAGAGGTATTCGGATTCTTGTAGGCGCTAATCAACACCCAGCCATCGTCGCTTGTGCCGACCCGGTACCATCCCGGGCGAACAAACTTGCTGAAATTCCCGAGGGTGTACAAGCGCTTGGCAGGATTCCCATACTGGTCTGTTAGCGCCTGATTATCGCTGCTATTAGGAATGAGCCACCAATAGTGCCAAGCATTGGCCTCGGCTATTGTCATATACTGGTGGATGCTTAGGGCCCAAGTCAAACCGTCCCCAATGCCACCATCATAAGATGTCACGCTACTACACATCTCCGTCATCCATAGACGCTTCCCATACGAGTTGACTGCGGATGCCGTGGTGCCGTAGCTGTGCGCGCCTACTACCCCAATCATATTGACGGTGTTCGCGTCGGCCATTGCAGTCGAGGCCAAAGCAAAAGTCCAAGAACCTTGCTCCGGCATAAGAATCTTCGTTGCCGACACTCCATACGAAGCCAGCGCATTGTACAGGTAGGGAACAAAGTCATGGAACTGCCGTGCAGACCATAGGCATGATTCATAGGAAGCCCAACAGTCTGGTTCATTTTGAATTGAAATAGCGTAGAGGTTAACTCCAGCGGCTTTCGCATTGGCGACGTACGCCGCAAGTTGATTGGCATAGTCCTGATAGTGGTTCGTAAGCAGATGCCCTCCCCAATTCACATCGTTATTGTCCTTCCAAGCCGCAGGCGGACTCCAAGGAGTGCTCCAAACCCGTGCTCCACGCGCCTGCGCCTTTTGCATCGTGACAAGTTCTGTCGTCGTGCCATCCGGGGCAACACGACTGCGGAGAAGCGACAGACCCACCCCACTGGTAGTCGAAAAGAATAGATCTGCCTGCGAGTCACTGAGACTCGGCGCCGTCCATGCTGATGATGCACCAAACCCATCGATCTGTTGGTGAACGTCATTCCAATTCACAGAAATCTGTGCAAAGGATGTGGAGGCGATTATCAGCGATATAATGCTGCCGCACACTATTCGCTTCGCGAACGCGAGACAGCTCTCATTAGCACGCAGACAGGTAAGCCCATAAACTAGTTTCATAGCGTACTACTCATACCATACCGTACCATCAAGTCATGTTAATCCATCGGCTCTGGGTCGGAGTCCAATGTTTCGCCGCGGGCTTTCTTGCGGCGACCCTCGACGATCCACGCCAGCCAGATGGTGATGATGATCAATACACCCATGGGTGCCATCATCAGCAACATCGAGCCGGGATCGGCAGGAGCCACGAGCGCGGCAATGGCGGCGGACACGACAATCATCACCTTCCAACTACGTTGGACCGTGGCGGCGCTGATGATACCGAGCCGCACCAAGACGAGGACAACGAGCGGCATCTCGAAGGTCAGGCCCATCGCCAGCATGAACTGGGTGACGAACTCGACGTAGCTCTCGACGCGCCAGTTGGTTGTGATGTTGAGCCATTTGTTGTACTGGACAAACGCTTTCAACGCCGGCACGAGCAGACCATAGTAGGTAGTCGCAGTGCCCGCAACGAACAGGAGTGTGCCGTACAGAAACACGGGCATGACAAGCTTCTTCTCCTTCTGCTTGAGCGCGGGCAGGATGAACTGCGTGAGATAGTAGAAGATAAACGGCGCGGCGAGCACGAGGCCGCCGTAAAACGACAACTTCATCCAGAGCATGAAGCCGCCCATGACATCAAACGTCTGGAGAAAGTGCTCCGGGTCCGGGACGACCCGGTAGAGCGGCACGGTCAGGAACTTCAGGATACGATTGGCAAAGACCATGCAGATGTTGAAGCCGACAAACAGAGCAATGATGCTCTTGATCAACGACCAACGCAAATCTTCGAGATGTTCCCAGAAGGGCTTGACCATCCCCTCGCCTTCTTCATCGGGCAAAGGGGATGCGTCAGGACTTTCAACTGGCTTCTTTTTCCGGAACCAGAGTGGCAAAGCGGATCACAATCCTAGTTCTTGGAAATGTTGCCAGGCTGTTGCGGGCTGGGAGCACTGGGAGTGCTGCTGGGAGTGCTGCTACCACCACCACGCGCAATCTCGTCGGCTTCACGAGAAGCCTTCTTGAATTCCTTCATCGCCTCTCCGACGCCGCGCGCCAGCTCGGGCAGTTTCTTGCCGCCGAACAATAGAAACACAATGATCAGCAGCAAGATCATGTGCCACTCACTAAACATTGCTAGTTGAACAGACATAGATTTCCTCTTTTCACACAGCCCAGACTACACGTCGCTTCCGTCTTTGTCAACGCCACCGCTTCGACCCTGTCGGAGCTATTTGTCCAGCGTCACGAACTCGCAACGGCGGTTCCGCGACCACGCCGTGTCGTCGTGCCCCTGCTCTAGCGGATGGTCCTTGCCGAAGCTGATCGTGGACAGACGGCTCGCGTCAATCCCAAACCGCTTCAACTCCGCCAGCGCAGCCTGCGCCCGTCGTTCGCCGAGGGCGCGGTTGTATTCCGCTGTGCCGCGTTCGTCGCAATAGCCTTCGATGACCAGCTTCTTGCTGTTGCCTTTCAACGCTTCCGACACTGTCGTAATCTTCGGCATCTCGCTGGGTTTGATCTTCGCGCTGTCGTAATCGAAGTACACAGGTGTGAACTCTCCACGCTTCTCCAAGTCGGATGGCTTGACAAGCGGGCGTTCGCCGGGGCCGGCAATTGTGATGCCGCTACTAATATCGGAGCCTGTAATGGGGGGGGGCGTGGCTGTATTACCCGAACCACTACCGGTCGGGCCGGTAGGTTGTAGCGGTTTCTTCTTGCAACCGACGAGGCTCAGTGTTGCAACCAACGCCAGAATCATTGTGCGTGTCAGAACTTTACTTTTCATATATGTCTCCTCCTTGTTTACTGCTATTGTTTTGCACTTCCGCGCCTACGGTCCCCACGACGGCTCGGACGCGCCTCCTTCAAACGCGGGCAACTCTAATTGTTCGCCCGTAACCACGTCAAGAAGATAGAACCGAGAACGCCAGTTCCGCGTCTTTGCGAACACCAGCATCCGCCCATTCGGCGACCACGAGGGATCTTCGTTGTCGTCACCGTCCGCTGCCTTCGCGATGACCTCGCGTGTTCCGCTGTCGTAAATGCCAACCTGAAACTTGCCGCCAACGCGCGACGTCAATGCCAACATCGGCTTCATATCCGATCCTGCCGGCGGATGCGACCACGACGGCTCGGTGTTGTAGGACGGCGACACTGTCAACCGCTCTAGCTCACCGCCGTCGCGGCTCATCACATAAATCTGCGGGCTGCCGCGTTCATCGCTGACAAACGCAATCTGCCGGCCATCAGGCGACCACGTCGGCGAACTTTCCGCGCCACGCGTGTTCGTCAACCGCCGCAGACCGCTGCCATCAACGCCCATCGTATAAAGTTCCGGGTTGCCGTCCTTGCTCAACGTCAGCGCGATCCACAATCCATCCGGCGAATACTCCGCGCCTGTGTTCAAGCCGGGGAACCGCGCGATGACCCGGCGCTGACGGCTGAACAGGTTGACCTCCAACACATCCGGAAAGACCTGCCAATAACTCGTGTAAATGATCCGCGTACCGTCGGGCGACCAACGCGGATGCGCGCAAAGACGGTCAGCCGTCGTGAGCTGATGCGGGTTCGCACCGTCGTAATCCATCACAGCCAGTTCCTTGTCGCGGCCTCGTTTCAAGATGAACGCGATCTTCGTCTGCGCAATTCCCCGCTGGCCGGTAATCGCATTGACGATCTCGTCGCTGATCGTATGAGCGAGCCGCCGCAAGTCAGGATTGCCGGGATACGCTTTCGACAGGAACATCTTCTTCGTCACCACATGCGTGACATAACACTCGACGCTGCCGTCCGTCCTGACGTTGCCCTGCTGCACGAACTCCGCACCCTCCGCCTTCGCCAAGCCGAGATACCCCGACAACCGCACATCGTTCGCCACCACCTCGGTCAGCTTCGCGCCGAGTGCCGTCGTGCCAAAACCGTTCACCGCGACAAGGCGTTTCTGAAAACCTTTGACGACCGTGACTTGCGCGTTTGCCGCGCTTACAACCACCAACATCATGACAATCAGCAATCGCATCTCAACCCTCCATCTGGAAATCCACCGAAATCTCGGCGGCGGAACCTTTCACCAGCGCCTCCGGCGGCGGCTCCAACATCTGCACCTTGCGCGCCGCAGCCATCGCCGAGCTATCCATCAACTTGTTACCCGACGACCGCTTCAACGTCACACCGACGATGCTGCCGTCACGGGCCACTTTAATCGTCACCACCGCCATCAACTTGCGATCGTTCACCGAACCAGGCTGCTCCCACGCTTCGTACATCTTATCATGAATATGCAAATAATACTGCCAGTTCGGCGAACCCGGCCCGATGCCGCCCGCCACGCCGTCCGGCGAGCCGTCCGGTGAACCGATCTTGCCGCGCCCCATGCCGCCGCCGATTGGGCGTTTGTCGCCGTAAGGCGTGCCACCCGCCGTGCCGCCGCCAGCGTTACGCAACGCGTTAAGAAAACCGGCGCGCACTTGGTCGGCGCTCAGACCGGACTTCGCCGAAGCGACTTGCGTTGTGTTCCGGTTTTGTTCCGTCTTCGTCGGCTTTACGTTCGCCGTCTTCACCGTCGTTACCGGTTGCAGTTTCGCCAGCTTTTTCGTCGGCTTCGGAATGCCGATTTCGTCGACGTGCGGCGCGGGCGCCGGTTTTGGCGGGATGGTTTCGTCGCTCGGCGGAGGCACCGCCTCCGGACCGCCTCCGCCATGCGTTGGGGCCGCCATTTCTTTGGGCGGCGTGTAAGCGCCTCTGCCGTGGCCGGGGCCTTGCGGCAACTCGCCGAGGATGTCGGCGGGCACGACAAGCTGAACGGGCATCGGCAACGGTGTCTTGAAATCGGGCATCCACTGTTCGCCGACAAAGAGTCCGCCGATCAGCGTGGCGTGGGCCGCCAGCGCGACGGTGAAATTCCGGCGCAACATTTTGTCGGGATCGCTCATCGGTGGCGCGTCGGCGTGTCTTCCTGTGTCATCAGTGCGATGCGGGTAATCTTGGCGGCGTGCAGTTCGGTGAGGATTTGCATGATGGCGCCGTAGTTGTTGGCTTCGTCGGCCTTCACGAGGACGGTGACGGTCTGGTTCATGCGGGCGATCGTCTTTAGGTCCTGGCGGAGTTGCGGGAAGGTCTTCAGGACGTCATTGAGGTAGATGCGGCCTTGTTTGTCCACCGAGAGCGTGCGGGTCTGCTCGCGTTTGATGGTGTCGGTGGTGCCCTTCGGCAGGTTGATGTTCATGCCGTACTCAACGACGGGAAAGAAGATCACGACGGCGATAAAAAGCTGGAGGAGCAGATCCACCAACGGCATAACATTGATCTCCCTGATCTCGTCAAGGTGCCCGTAACGGCGTGCGCGGGTGCGGCTCATGGCATCTCAGTTCGTGAGGAAGTTGTGCTCAACGGATGCGACAAACTCATCGGCGAAATCCTCCATCTCCATCGTCTGGTGACGGACGCTGGCGGCAAGCCAATTGTAGGCAAACAGCGACGGCACTGCGACGAGCAGGCCGACGACGGTGCAAGCCAGCGCTGCGGAGATTCCAGGGGCGACGGCACCGAGGCGGACAGTGCCTTGCTCGGCCATCGATCCGAAGACGCTCATGACGCCCCACGCACTGCCGAGCAGGCCAAGGAACGGCCCGCCTTGCACGGCGGTGGAAAGAATCGGCAGATGCGACTCCAACCTGAGCACCTCAGCGTCAATCGCCCGTCCGAGTGCATTGCGCAGTGTGCCGACTCTGACCATACCATGCTCGGACACGCCGACTTCTGCCTCCATCGTCAGCAACGCTGTACCGCCGTTACCAACGAGCTTGCGTCCGCCGACGGCTTTGCGCTTCGCCGGTACGTCGCCGAGCTGGGCGGAGAGTTCCTCGGCCCCCATGTGGTAGATGTTGTAGAGTGGGCAGTTTGGCGTTTCGTAGTTATTGATGAACAGGTGAAGCGGATCGCGCTCGTGGCGGAAATGTTTCAGGAACTCCGAGCCCGTCTTGCGGGCACGGCGCAACTGTTGCCACTTGGTGAGCATCACAGACCAAGTCAACGCAGAACCCAGACACAGAATCCCGACGATCGCCTGGCCCTGCAGATCGGACTTTTGAATGGCATACAACAAGCCCGTTGCAAGAACAACATTCATAACTAAATAAACCTCCTTGGTTTAGGTCGCGCAGAACGACCCAATGCATTTATAGCGATTTTCTGCGCGCAGTCAAAACTTTTTTCATATATACATCGGGGCATGACAGCAACGACTCGAAGAGTCCTCCTTGCGGCAATCATACTACCGGCAGCGGCGGGGCTAGGGTGGTTCAGCCTGGTGCTGCTGACGCCGTCGTTTGGGACCGTGGTTGCCTACGCGAACCAGCAGCCGCCATTGCACATCGAGCAACCGCCACTGGCCTCGTCGCACGAAGAGTTGGAGAAGATGCTACGACTGGCCAAGCTCCATTTCCAGAACGCACGTGACTTGGACCAGATTTACTGGCTCGACCCGAGCCTCATCGAAGAACACAAGGAATGCTGGCTCGTAGCCTTCACCCGCAAGGTGCCCGTGTACCGTTTCCTCGGCCACGAGGAGGTTCTCCGTCCAACCGACGAGGCGATGTTCATCTCAATCACCAAGAGCAACTATATCGCCCGCTTCGGCAAATGGTGCCAGTAACAGTTCACCGGCCCGTGTTCTCCAGCCAGAACTGCTGGTTCTTGAAGTCGAAGGTGACACGGTACTGGCGCAACACCTCGTTGCCGACCAACATCTGTCCACCTGCGGGTTCGGGGCCGATAACGATTGTTCGCGCCGGCACCGTCACCAGTGTCGCGCCGCCCAAATACGCGCGACCCACGTTGTACGTCGCCGCCAAGCCCGCACCCGCCACGCCGGTCGAAGTGTCCACCTTTCCCTTCCCCTGCTTCCAGTAACCGAGCTTTGTCGCCTGCGCGCGAGAGAGCAGCAAGCCGTAATTGCCACCCGTGTCCACAACGCACGGAAACGGACCTTGACTGTCCACCTTCAACGGCACACACGGCAGATTGTTCTCCCAACCCAACGGCACGTGCGTCACAAACCGGCTCGACGCCTGCGGCCGGTACGATTCGCCGACGCCAAAGATAACGACACCGCGCAACGAATCCACCGTCAGGTACGACAAGCCCCGCAGCAGATTCACCCCCAACAGGAACACGCGCGAGCTGCCCCAGAACTGCTGGACCCGCAACGCCTGCACGTCGGGGCCGATCATCGTCACCAGCTTCCGCAACTCCAGCCCGCCGATCCTCACCGACGATGCCAGCGCCAGATAATTCTCCACCGAACCGCCGATGCCGTGCGACCCAACCGCGCTCAGCCCCGCAATGGGAACCAGTTCCAAGCTCCGCGCCAACGTGTACCCGCTCAAGCCTTGGTTGCTCCCGCTGTCCAGCATCACCCGCACTCCGTCGTGACCATTCACCGTCGCCAACACCAACGGCACACCGAACCGTCCGCCCGGCTCGAAAGGTTTCCCCGTTTCAACACGCGACAGCGAAACCGTCACCGTGCTCGTGACACAGAGTTCGTTCACGCCGCGCAACATCATCATGCCGCCCTGCCGCAACACCCCAATCCCCAGCGCCTCCGGCGGTTTTTCCTGTTTCTGCAATTCCGCCAATTGCCCCAAACCCAGCGCCGGCGTCGCCATCTCCAGCCGCGAGTACGGATCGCCCGCACACCCGGCCAACACGACCAACGCGATTCCTAGCAGCGACTTCATACTCCCAAGAACTTCACGTCTACCGGAACCTTCACCGACTCGCCTGCTTCACCTTCCAGCGTGATCGTACCGTCACCGAACCGGATGTCCGCCACGCGCTCGAAACGTTTTCCGATGGGCGCCACGCCCATCACGTACCGGACCGACAACGGTTTCTCCGCGCTCAACTCACGGTGTGTCGGACAACCGAGCGCCGACAACGGATTCGCCTCCGCCGACTGCGCCAAGCCGTAATGAAACCACGCCGTCACGTCCTCGACGCCCATCACGTTCACGTGACGCCCGTTCCACGGCGCGTAATGCCGGCCGCCGTTGGAAATCCATAGCACTGTTGACGCCAGCACACGCGGATCGCGCAGCGCGAACCAGACGTAGCCTTCCTCTGGAAACGCCACCGCGTTCCACCCGATCTTCACGCTTGGGTGCGCCACCAGCATCACGATGTCCTCAAACCCGCGCCGCGCCGGGTACCGCGTCAGGTCCGCCGTCGCGCCCGTGATATCCGGCACCGTTTCGAGATCGTCGAACACCGCCCCCGGCTTCAACACCGAGTAGCCGCGCTGCGCCGGGTCTTCCACCGGCTCGACGAACACCTGGCCGAGCGCCACCTTCGACGTGGACAACCGCCCCGCGCCTTCGCGGTCGGGGAACTTCAACATCGCGTGATGCCCCAGCGACATCGACCCTTCCATCCCACTGACAACGTGCTCCTGGTACACGACGCTGTGGCCGTTCACCAACCGGATCCGCTTCGACACGCGCCCCGCCCGCACCTTCGTCTTCAACGACAACTCCAAGCAGACCTCGCCGCTCTTGCGCCGCAGCGACTCGAACTTCCACTTGGAATTCGCCGTCTCGCCGTGCGGCGGATGCTGTTCACCGCGCCACGCCTTCCCGTTCCCGCCGAACGGCAGGCAGAAGAAATCCCCGCGCAACGCCCGCAGCAACGCCGGCGTGCCTGCTGGCAGCTTTTCGTCCCACCACGGCGCGACCGAGAACGGCGCCACCTTCTGTTTGCCGAGCGAGAACGTCACCGGGCCGAGATGCCCGCCGAGTTCCGTCACCGCCGCGTCAACGTTCCGGTTCCGAACCACAAACGATTTCTGTCCGAGAATCTTCTTCACGATGCCACTTCTCCTTTCAGGTCGTACTCTTTTGCGCCGGTGATCCGCACGTTGACGAACTCACCGACCTTTGCCTTGCCGCGCACGAACACCTTGCCGTCAATATCCGGCGCGTCCATCTGCGAACGTCCTTCCCCTTCCCTGTCGATCAACACCCGCAACGTCTGCCCGATCATCCCGTGCAACAACTCCCGCGACACCGCCTGCTGCGCCGCCATCGCCTTGCCGCGTCGCTGCTGGCGCACCCGTGCCGGCACTTGTCGCGGCAACTTCGCCGCCGCCGTGCCGTCTTCCTGCGAGTAAGCAAACACGCCGAGCCGCGTGAACTTCGTCTCGCGGATAAATTCCACCAACTCCGCAAACTGTTTCTCCGACTCGCCCGGGAAACCGACGATGAACGCCGTCCGAATCGCCACGCCCGGGAGACCAGTGCGAATCCGCGACAGCAGGGCGCGGATAAACTTGCCGTCCGTCTCCCGCCGCATTGCCGCCAGCATCGTGTCGTTGATGTGCTGGAGAGGAATGTCCACGTACCGGCAGACCTTGTCGCACACCGCGATGGTCGCGATCAATTCGTCCGTCCAATGTGCGGGATGCGTGTAAAGCAGGCGTATCCAGAAATCACCGGGAACGGTCTGGAGTTCGCGCAGCAACGCCGGCAACGACGCGCCGATGTCTTTTCCGTAGAAGGTCGTGTCCTGCGAGATGAGATTGATCTCCTTCACGCCGTCGGCGACAAGCGCGCGGACCTCGGTCAGCACGTCGAACAACGGACGACTTCGGTGTCCGCCCCGAATGCGCGGGATGCTGCAGAAGGTGCACGGATGATTGCAGCCCTCGGCGATCTTGACGTAAGCGTAATGCGCCGGCGTGAGCCGTAACCGCGGCGCGGAGGCATCGAGCACGTATTTAGCCGGGCCGGACCAGTAAAGGTGTTCGCCGGACTTCGCGAGGATGTCGCGGACGATCCCGGTGATGCGCGGGACTTCGTTCAGCCCAATAAACGCGTCCACTTCCGGCAACTCGGCTTGGAGTTCCTTCGGATATCGTTGTGGCATGCACCCGGCCATGATGAGCGCCCGGCAACGGCCGGTCTGGCGAAGTTCGTTGGCCTTGAGAATGGCATCAATGGACTCCTGCTTGGCCGGCTCGATGAAGCCGCAGGTGTTGACGATGACAACGTCTGCGTCGCGCAGCTCGCTGGTTAACGCCATGCCGTCGCGGGTGAGCGCGCCGAGCATGACTTCGCTGTCCACGAGATTTTTGGCACAGCCCAAACTGATCAGGCCGATCTTGATGGATTCGGATTTCTGCATCGCGTGAGGCGGATACTAGCCGCGCTCCGCACCAAATGCAAACCGCCGTCTACACTAACGGTTCATCGCTTGCCCTTTCGAGCCAGTGTCGTACTGCGGATTGCGTGGCAGTGCTCGGCTCACGATTGCATGCAGCCTTTAGCTCACTGAGACGGTAGTAATTGTTGCCGTCTTTCAGCAGCGATAAGGTGCAAACTTCACCGTTGACGCACACCCGGTAAATATATACCGAACCCTGCAAGATTCGGTCTCTGTACGCACCCACGCAGTTGTGTTGTTCCCGACCGAGCGCAGACAACGTTTCCATGGTACAGACGGGCGTTATCTGCTTATCCGTCTCGTAAACGCCGGAGATTGGGGGTCGAGGGAAACGCCCTTGGATTTGACGGTGGGTTCCGTGACGAATGATCTCAGTCACCAAGTCATCGTGCTTCTCCCGAATGCGCTGATGTGAAAAGAACCGAGGAGGTCGGTCGGTGCGCTGAAGAAGTATGTACATCTCCAGAGTGTCCCGCAGTAGTTCAGCTGTGCTCTCTTGGGATACCTCATCCACACTGTCGGCTACAGCATTCAGGAGTTGCGGACTGACTGACGCACGCAGAGTTGGAGTGGCGACCAAAGCGATTACACCGGCATTGATCCTTGGCAAGTGTGCCAACATCGACCGTATATCCGGATCAGCCACGGCTCGACGGAGGTTCTTGCATCGCTCGATGTTGAGAGATTCTGGAAGACATTTCCGCCCAAGTTTGGCAACCGCTTCCGTAGCCGGCTGGAATCCGAGCCAGCCGAGAATCTCCCGTTGTTTCCTCTGCATTAGCGCGGAGGCAGCAGATAATGGAGAGTGGTGTGGGGGATTACGGAAGGTGTCGTTGAGTGCCAGACAGAAACCGACCAGCGGATTAGAAGCCAGTAACTCAACAGCCGGTAGCCCTTCACGGGCGAACAACTGGATGCTGCCTTGGGCCGACTGGAACCTCTTGATTAGATTCTTTGCCGACACCAATTACTCCTTTGGGAACCGTCCTGAGTCAGCCTTACTGCGCGCTCTCCTTTGCCTTGGTTTCTCGATTAAGAGATTCCCGGGCGGCGCGGCGAAATGGCGGATCACCCGATTGGCAATCTCTTCAGTCAGGCCATGCCAAGGGTCACAGGCAAAGATGGAGTGCGCGGGGATGTGTTCCAGAATCGGATCTACCTCGTCGTCGAGGACGGCGTAGTGCCGCATCTTGTCCACCTGCCGGTAACGGATGGCGTCGGCCAACCATTGGTGAATCTCCACGCCACGCGACTCGGTTTCGATATCCGGTGTACGTCCGATGACCCGCTTCAACGGAAGGTCATGCTGTCGCCAGAGCCAACCGAGTGTAAAGACCGAGAAACCGGTACGCCAAGAGGTGGAGAAGACAACGTACGACTGCGGGTGGTGATCCAGAATTCGCCGCAACTGCTTCACACAATCCGGAGCGAAGATGAACTCATGGCTTTCCTTGTCAGGATTCAACACCCCGTCAACGTCGAGAAATAGAATGTCCATTTCCATCGGCGCGACTTTACACCTCACGTCAAGATGATAGTAGAGGACTGTTCGCCATTTTGCAGTTCGTTCGAGTCGAAGGGCATGGTCGGTTCCGTCAGTTAGGCATTCCCTTATTAAGAAGATGGGGTTAGAACCCAATTCTTAAATTCCATCGCCTTCCTCCTAAAATCATCCATGGAAGACGGCCAATCAGAATCAATCTTCTCGTCCGGTAGCAGAATCCCCAATTCCTTCATCTTCACAACCCATTGAAGCAGTTCGGGAGTAAGCCCTGTCTTTACCGCCCACTGAAGTTTCGGGTGAATTGCCATTGCTCCGTAGGCCGCAGCGTTAGACCTTACGTAAGCACAAACGCTCACAACCCTACATATCTTGGAATCTGCTGCTATCTTGCGCAACTCCGAGTCCACTAACGACATGTTCAGTTTGTCCGCTAAGAAATCTCTTTCGGATTGATTGCTCGGCTGAAAACCGAAAAGTTCGTTGGCAACTGCCGTGGCTATCTTGAGGTTCGTAACCCCATCGTATTCGTCCTTGTACTTCTTCATCAAATGCACAGTGGTGTAGATATGAAACATCTTTACACAGTTCTCAATCTGTGTTTTTGCTCTTTTGGCTGCTATCAGTTTAAATAATCCCATAATTCTCCTCTTTTCCGAGGCACGGAAGGAGGGGTTCAGTGGTTAACTTTTATTAGAAACCAATCGTTGACTGAACTTCAATAACCATCCGATACCCTGCGGGACTCGGAATACGTGATGTGTCAAACGGCACTGATGCACCTGTGTAGTCAGGTGGCGTAAGATCAAGCTCTAGTGATTGTGGCCTTTCACCTGATTTCCATATATTCTCCACTCGCTGTCTTCCTGCCTCGAACAAAATTAGCTCCATGTCTGCCCCTTTCTCACGCCAAGGCGCACAAATGGTGTCTGCAACTCTTACCGTGATCCGATGTTCTGCGGTATGATTGCGCTCATCGGGTGTGCCCACTTTATCCACCGGGACAACGGTATACGGGAAACAGAGCTTCCATTCATCCATGCCGGGGTTTGCCACATCTTTTGGTTCATGGAAGATAACAATAAGCTCTTTCATTCTCATCCTCTCCAAATAATTGCCCAACAGTTTACTGTACCGCATTCATTCGACTATCTATTTGTCCAAAGTCTCGGCGACGGGCTTGGTCTTGGGCTGATAGATCGGGTCGAAGTTGGCGTGCGGCAACGTGACGGTCTTTGGCGGCGCGGCTCGGCGGGTCTGCCATGTATGGACGCCCCACCAGACTAGCAACAGGAACGACACGCTGCCGACTATGGCGACGACGGCGCCGAGTGGGAGGTGAAGTTCGTTCTGGCGTTCGGCCATCAAGGTCGCTTGCGTTTCGAGGCGGAGGCCCTGGCGACGGAGGCCGCCCTGGCTTTCGAGATAGGCGTCGCCAATCGCTTTGCTGTCGAGACCAAGGTGGTCGGCATAAAGTTTCAGGAAACTTCTGACGTACATCGGCGCGCCGAGAGGCTTGAAGTTGTCGGATTCGAGTTTCTCCAAGACATCAACCTTGACCTTGGTGGCGCGGGAGACGTCTTCGAGCGTCACTTTCTTCTCGTGGCGTGCGGTGCGTAGTGTTTCGCCGATGGATGACATTACGGTTGTTCTGGTTCGTTGTTGTCGTTGCTGGCGCTGGAGGACTGTTGCGCCTGTTGGCCGTCAAGGTCAATCAGGATGTCGCGCGGCTCGGCGCCTTTGCCGGGACCGACGACGCCCCGTTCCTCCAACAGGTCCATGATCCGGGCGGCGCGGGTGTAGCCGATGCGGAGCCGGCGTTGCAAGATGGAGACGGAGGCGCGGTTGGTTTGGCGAATGACCTCGATGGATTGCTCGACGAGCGCCTCGTCCTCGGCGTCTTCCTCGCTCATGTCGCTGGGAAGGATCATCTTCTTGGAGAGCTTGGAGTGGATCTCGGGGACGAACTGGGCGGTGCCCTGTTTGCCGACAAAATCGAGCAGGCGATGAATCTCTTCGTCGAGCACGAGGACGCCTTGCGCGCGGATCAATTTCGACGAGCCGGGCGGCAGATAAAGCATGTCGCCTTTGCCGAGGAGTTTATCGGCGCCGTTCGCGTCGAGCACGACGCGAGAGTCTTGCTTCGAGGCGACCTGGAAACCGACGCGCGCCGGGAAATTCGCTTTGATGACGCCGGTAATAACGTCCACGCTCGGGCGCTGGGTCGCCAATACCATGTGGATGCCGACGGCGCGCGACATCGCGGCAAGACGGGCGACAGCGTTCTCGATGTCGGCGCCCGCCTGTTGCATCAGGTCGGCAAGCTCGTCAATGACAATGATGATGTACGGCAGCCGGTCGGGAATGATGAGTTCGTCGTCGCGCGGCACTTCGATCTTCAACACCTCCTGCGTCACCTGCGTGGCAGCGGGCTTCGGCGCGGATTTCGGGCGGCTGTTAAAGGCGGTGATGTTGCGGACACCGGCCTTTGCGAGGATCTGAAAACGTTTTTCCATCTCGTTGATGCACCAACGCAACGCAAGCGTGACTTTCTTCGCCTCGGTCACGACGGGCACGACAAGGTGCGGCGCGTTGTTGTACTGCTGCATCTCGACGACCTTCGGGTCCACGAGCACGAGGCGCAGGTCGTCGGGCGTGAACTTGAACAGCAGGCTCGCGAGGATGGCGTTGACGCAGACGGTCTTGCCCGAGCCGGTCGCGCCCGCGATAAGCATGTGCGGCATATCGGCGAGGTCGCCGATGATGATGTTGCCCGCAACATCACGGCCCAACGCGATCGGGATGCGCGCCTTCGACTTCTTCCAGTCGTCTGATTCCAAGATGTCCCGCATGAACACCTTTTCCGACTTTGGGTTCGGCACTTCGATGCCAACGGTACCCTTGCCCGGCACCGGCGCGAGGATGCGCACTGTCATCGCCTTCATTGCCAACGCGATGTTGTTGGACAACGACGAAATCTTCTCCACCTTCACGCCCGGCGCGGGCACCATCTCGTAGAGCGTCACCACCGGCCCCTTCGTCACGTTCGTCACGTCCACCGTGATTCCGAACTCTTCCAACGTCGAACGCAAAATCTCCGCGCTCTGCTTCAAATCCTCCACGACCGCCGCCCCGCGGTGTGCCGGGTCCGGCGACGGATTCAACACATCCAACGGCGGCAACTGATACGGCATCGACGGCACCGGGTTGATCGGCAACGGAGGCGGCGCTGGTTTCTCGGCCTTCGGCTTGGGCGCGGGAGCCGGTTCCTTCTTCGGCAACACCCTCTCTGCCGCCACGCCGATCTTTTCCGCCAAGCTCGACGCCTTCATTTTCTCCGTATCCGGCTTTGCCTTTTGCGGCGTGGACACGTCCTTGATGACCGGCTCGGACGGTTTCGGTCGGTCCTCTTCTTTCTCCAGCTTGCGGGTCTCGCGTTCCAGTTCGCGTTCCTTCAAGCGCAGTTCACGTTCCTGCTCGCGCAATCCCTCTTCGACGCTCGGTTTGCCGCGCAACTGACGCCAGCCGTCCCGCGCCGCTCCCACCAACATCGTCACCCAGTAACTGGGACGCAAATTAATGAGCACGATGAGGCCGATGATGTAAAACACCGTAAAGACAATCGCCGTCCCGGCCGTGCCCACCATTGCCTTGGAACCGTCGCCAACAAACAAGCCGACAAATCCACCCGCGCTCGGCAGGTTACGGCTTCTCGTGGCGGCTTGCAGACCGATCAGATGCAGCAACACACTCGCGGCAATCACCAACAACACACCTGATCCGACCTTGCTGCGCCACGGAACATCGTGCCCTAGCAACAACACAATGCCCAACCCCGCCAACACAAACATCAACGCGTACCCGCCGAAGCCGAATGTCTGGAACACAGCAAAACTCAGCCCGGCACCGACCGGACCGATAAAGTTCGTGACCGACTCGTTACCGGAACGCGCGGTGTTGCCGAAATCGCTTGGATTATGCGACACAAGCGCCAGCAGCAACAGCAACGCTGCGCCGACGAGAACGACCGCCCAAATTTCACGGGCATGTGACTGACTGGGTTGTTTCCCCATAAAATCTGTTTGCAATTCCTCCCTGACGGCGGGCAGTGTATGCAAATCGAAAATCAACTGCAAGGTTCAAACATGTTTTATCCCTATCGGTTCCAGCCAATCCTAGCCGAGCGCGTCTGGGGCGGCCAGACGCTCAGCCGCTACGGCAAAACCATCCCTACCGGTAAAGTCATCGGTGAAAGCTGGGAGATCAGCGACCGGCCCGACGCCCAGTCCATCGTCATCAACGGCCCGCTCAAAGGCCAGACGCTACACCAACTCATCGAACGCCTGGGTTACGAAACCGTTGTAGGCCGTGTGACCTCACGCGGCGCCGCGTCAGGAGCCGAGTCCGACGAGACGCCGAGGGCGAGGGCGGCAAACGCGGCCTACAGATTTCCGCTCCTCATCAAGCTCCTCGACGCCCGCGAACGTCTCTCGCTCCAAGTCCATCCGCCTGCTACCATCGCCAAGCAACTCGGCGGCGAGCCGAAGACGGAAATGTGGTACATCCTCGAAGCTACACCCGACGCCCACCTCATCGCCGGACTCAAACACGGTGTCACGCGCCAGCAATTTGCGGCCGCCATTCACCAGCACCCGTCACCGCTCGCCGACTTGGTTCATCGTTTCCCTGTTCGCGACGGTGATGTACTCTTCGTACCATCGGGCCGTCTGCATGCGGTTGACGGAGGGCTGGTCATCGCGGAAATACAGCAGAACTCCGACACCACCTATCGCGTCTATGACTGGGACCGCGTCGGTCTCGACGGCAAACCGCGCGCACTGCACATCAAGGAATCGCTCGCCAGCATCGACTTCGCCGACATCGAGCCATCGCTGAGCCGTTTCCCCATCGTCTGCGACCACTTCCGCACCGACCTGCTCCGCCTCGACGCACCCCGCACCGACCGTTGCGACGGCACCAGCTTCCACATCCTCGGCTGCGTCGCCGGTGAGATTGAGATTACGGGAGAGAAACTGCGTGTCGGCGATTTCGCCTTGCTTCCCGCGGCGCTCGGCGATTACACCGCACGCCCGTTGACTCCGACAGCAGCGTTCCTGAAGACCACCATGCCGTCACAACGTCATCGGTAGATGGCGTGCTTGCCGATGTCGAGGCTGGTGATGATGTTGCCTTCGACAAGGAAGACAACCCGAAGGTCGCCCTCAATGGTCACGGAGTGGATGATGCGTTTGTAGCGGGCGGAAAGCGAATGAATCTTGTAGGGCCGTAACCGGGCGTCAAACGGGTCGGTCTTGAAAATTTCCCACGCGCGGCGCGTGGATTCTTTTTGTGACGGGCTGAGCGCGTAAAAGTTTTCCCAGAACGTCTTCGTGGCGTTGAACTGATAGCTCACTGACGGGAAGGCGGTTGATTGAGCGCCGTCGCCATGTCCACAACGCGACCGTCGTCGAGGTCCGACATGGCCTGTTTGAAAGAAGCAGGAATCTCAGCCTCCTCGAGTTGGTGCACGAACTCAATGACCCGTGCTCGTTCCGCCGTGGGCAAAGCTCGAATTTCTCGCATGATTTCCGCAGTGCTCACGTTACGAATCTGTCACGAGCCGCATATCAAGTCAACCGGTTTGGGCGCACGTTGACTCTGACAGTAGCGGTATTAAAGACAACTGCCACTCACGGAGCGAGTCAGCCGCGCTTGTCCGCCTCTGGCGGATAGAACCGGGCGATGCCCACCGTGACGATCCCGCTGAAACAGGCGAGGGCGACCGCTTTACCGCTTATCCGGCAACTGCGGCGGCACCACTTTGGCCAGCGCCGCGCGCAACGTTGACCGGGTAAACGGTTTGCTCAGAATCACCCGGATGTGGGGCGGCATTTCGCCCGCGGCTTTCATCATGTCGCCAAACCCGCTCATCAGAATCACCGGCAGGCCGGGCGCGCCCTGATTGATGGCGACGGCGAGTTGTTCGCCATTCATCTCCGGCATCGCCTTATCGGTGATGACCACGTCAAACCGACCGGCTTGGAGCCGCGCCAACGCCGCCACACCGGTCGCGACAGTCTCGACCGTATGGCCGTCGTCGGTCAGACAAGCCTCCGCAACGTCGCGCAGCAGTGGTTCGTCATCCACCACCAGCACCCGCAGTTTGCGCGCCAGTGCGGACTCCTGGGCCAACGCGGTCTCCGTCTCCGGTAGCCGGAGCGGCAACCGGATACTGACGGTCGTGCCGTGCCCCAATTCGCTGGCGATCTCCACCGTGCCGCCGTGTCGCTGCACGATGCCATGCACCATTGACAACCCCAACCCGGTGCCCTTCATGCCCTTCGTGGTGAAGAACGGTTCGAGACAACGCTGACGGACTTCCCCGGTCATGCCGGTCCCCGTATCGCTGACCCACAAGCGCACGAAATCCCCGTCCGTCGCCGTGCCCAGCGTAATCGTCCCGCCGACGGGCAGGGCATCCACGGCGTTGAAAATCAAGTTCGTCAACAACTCGCGGATGGCGAACTCCTCGCCGCCGATGGGCGGCACCTTCCGCAAGTCGGTGGCGATGTGAATAGTCAGCCCGGCCGCCTGCGCCTGATCCTTCCAGCGCGGCTGGGTCAGTTCAATCGCTTGCCGAACCAATCCGGGGAGGTCAATGGCCTGCAAAATGTCGCCTCGCCCGCGCTTGCGGCTGAATTCGCGCAGCCGGCGCACGACGCTGGACGCGTCTTGGGCGCAGGTGTTGATAATCTGCAGGGACCTCGCCACCCGCTCCTGATCAACGAGTTTCTCTGGGTGATCCAAAAGCAACTCGCTGAACCCGAGGATCGGCGACAACGCATTGTTAAAGTCGTGCGCCATGCCCGCGGCCATCTGGCCCAGCACCCGCAGGCTTTCCTGCTGGATCACCTGTTGTTGCGTCTGTAGTAACTCGGTCAGCGTCTCGCCCAACTGCCGGCGGCTGTCCCGCAATTGATCCTCCGCCTGTTTGCGCACGGTGATGTCCTCGATCGTGGCCATGGTCCGGGTCGGCTGGCCGGCGGCGTCCCGGATGACGGTCATGTTCACGTTCACCCAAGCCACCGCGCCGTCTTTGCGGAGGTAGCGTTTCTCCATGCGGTAGTCCGGTGCCTCGCCGCGCACGACCTGTTGGAATAAATCCCAATCCTTCTGCCGGTCGTCCGGGTGCGTCAGCTCGCGAAATTTCATCTGGAGCAACTCGGCGGCGGAGTAGCCGGTGATCGCGCACATCTTCTGATTCACGCGCACCCACTGACCGGTCTGCGGATTGGCCTGGGCAATGCCGATGGAGGCCACTTCGAACATCGCGCGGAACTGTTCTTCGCTAATCCGCAGCGTCTCCTCCATTTGCTGGTGCTTCTGGAGCAGCTTCCACTCGCGGAGGACGCTCTCGACGGTGTGGGGCATGGCGACAAACGTTTCCGGGGATTTGACGATGTAATCCAGCGCGCCGGCCTTCATCACCTCCACGACGACCTGCTGGTTGCCGAACGCCGTCATCACCAACACCGGGAATGCCGCGTCTTCCGGTGGCTGCGTCAGGATTTCCACGGCCCGGCCATCCGGTAGATTCAAGTCCACCAGCGCCAGGTCCGGCGGGCGTTCCGCGAGGCACGCCCGGTATTCCCGCAACGTGGCGACAGCGCGGATGTCCACCTTCGTCCCCGCCCCTTCAAAAGCCCGGCGGATGGCCTCGACGTGAGCCGCTTCATCTTCCGCGATCAGCAGATGCAGGGGGGCGGTATCCATTCAAATCTCCGGGTGGTCACTCATGCGGACACTGGTTCCACGCCACCCAGTAGAAGCCAAAGGTGGTCATCAGTTCGGTGAACTTCATGAAATCCACCGGCTTGACCAGATAGCTGTTGGCGTGGAGAGAGTACGCTTTGACCATGTCCATCTCGGCTTTCGAGGTGGTCAGGATCACCACCGGAATCGAACTGAGCTTGGGGTCGCTCTTGATGCTCTTCAACACCTCCAGCCCGTCCACCTTCGGCAGGCGCAAGTCGAGCAGGATGATACCGGGGCGCGGTGCCGTGGCCGGATCGCTGAATGCGTCCCGGTGGTTCAGGTAATCCAGCGCCGCCTGTCCGTCGGCGACGTGCATCAGCCGGTTGGCCAGCCGGCAGTCCTCGAAGTTCCGCCGCACAATCTCGGCATGGCTCGCATCATCTTCCACCAGTAATATAACAATCGGTTCGCCTTTCATGACTTTTCTCCTTTGGTTTGTGTTTGTAGGGGCGCACGCAGTGCGCCCCTACGAAACTTTTGTGAATCACTCGCCCTGATCATGGTGACGTTTCCTTCTGCATCGCCCCCGGCAACGTGAAACAGAAACACGTGCCCTGTCCGGCTCCTTTCGATTCCACCCAGATCCGGCCGCCGTGCAATTCCACGATTCGTTTGACGAGCGCCAAGCCGATGCCGGTCCCTTCCGCTTTCGGATCGAGCTTCTCAAATAGTCCAAACACTTTCTCCTGATAGCGCGCGTCAATGCCGACGCCGTTGTCGCGCACGAAGAACACCGGCTCCGCGTCACGCGTCTCCACGCCGATCTCGATGCGCGGCGCTTTCTGGTCGCCCATGAACTTGCAGGCGTTGTCCACCAAGTTCTGCCAGATCTCTTCCAACCGGACCCGGTCGCCGTGCAACGTCATCTCGCGGTCGTCCACCTGCACCGTCACGCCCCGCGCGGCAATGCGCCCGGCCACCGCCGCGAGGGCCGTGTCCACCAACGCGCGGAACGTCACGTTCACCGACGCCCCGACGACGCGACCGATGCGCGACATCTCCAGCAAATCGTCCAGCAACTGCACCATCTTGTCCGTGGCATTCCGAATGAACTGCACATCCTTCGCGATCCGCCCGGCATCACCGGTCGCCATGTCTTGTTCCAGATAACCGAGGAACGTCCGGACCGTCACCACCGGACTCTTCAAATCATGCGAGGCGGTATAAAGGAAGCGCGCCAACTCCGACTTACTGCGCTCCAACTCCGCCGCCCGCTTTTCCTTCTCGTCGTTTTGAAAGAGCAGTTCCTTGTTGGCAATGACCAACTCCGCCGCGCGCTTCTCCTTCTCTTCGTTCTGAAAGAGCAGTTCCTTGTTGGCAACGGCCAACTCCGCGGCGCGCTTCTCCTTCTCTTCGTTTTGAAAGAGCAGTTCCTTGTTGGCAACGACCAATTCCGCCGCGCGCTTCTCCTTCTCCTCGTTCTGGAAGCTCAGTTCCTTGTTGGCAATGACCAATTCCGCCGCCCGCTTCTCCTTCTCCTCGTTCTGGAAGCTCAGTTCCTTGTTGGCAACGACCAACTCCGCCGCCCGCTTCTCCTTCTCCTCGTTCTGAAAGAGCAGTTCCTTGTTGGCGATGACCAACTCCGCCGCCGTCTCCACTTGTTCCCGGTAGTACCGGGTGCGCTGCTGCCGCCAGAACAGCCCGGCACCGAGACCAATCACGAGGAGAAACAAGCCCACGCTGACGCTGATCAGCAGCGCCTGCTGGCGCAGCGGGGCATTGATCTCCGCCGCATCCACCTTCGCCACCATGAACCACTTCGTGCCGGGCACGGCGCGCACGTGGGCCAGCACCGGCACGCCGCGATTGTCCACGCCCTCCATCACACCGGTCTCGCCGCGCACGGCCCGCGCCGCCGGCAGGTCTTTCTGGCCGATGGGCAACCGCAGCGTCAGCGCTGCGTCCTTCCGGTGCCGCAGTTCGTTCAGGAACAACACATCGTTGCCCTCCCGCCGGACCAACAGCGTCTCCGCCGACGGACTCGCCGTCGGCCACGTCTGGATCAACGGAAAGAGAAACCGCTCCGGGTCCACTTCCAAAACGACCGCGCCGACCGGGGCCGCCCCCGCCGTCGAGCGAATGGGCACGACCAAGTCCATGTGGACTTCCCCGGAGAACTGGCTGCGGTGCAACTCGGACATCGTCACATGATTCGTCGCCATGGCTTCCTTGGCGGAAGCTGCGGCAATGGGGCCGAAGTAGGTCTTGTCAGCCGGGAACACCAGCCGCACCCGGCACTCGGCGTCCACCAGAATCGCGCGCAAGGCTTGGTTGTGTTCTTGCAGCGAGTGGAGCCACTGCGTCAGCCGGGCGGTGCTGGCGGCGTCCGCCGGGCCGGCCAAGAACCGCTGCACCGGTTCGGTGAGGAGCGGATTCTGCATCACGGCTTGGGCATCGCTGAGGCGTTCCGCCCGCCAATTGACAATCTCCCGCACTTTCGACTCCGCCACCGCGGCCAGATTATCCGTGGCAACTTTGCGCGCGGCAACCGTCACGGACTGGAGATAGAAAAACCCGGCGATCCCAATCGCCGCGACCGTCGCGAGCAACGCCGCCCCCAGCCCCACGCCCGGCCAGCCCCGAAATCTTTCGGGGTTGCCGGAACGTTGGGGGACCGGATTCATCGGGCGTGTTTGGTTAGCGGCCATTGCTGAATGAAGCGGGTTTCACATACTCATGTGGCTGACCGGGTCGCTCCAGTCGCTGTAGCCGGTCGAGCCGCCCACGGCGCGCACATCCAGGCTGTAGTTGGTGCCGGGCGTCAGGCCGTTGAGCGGCATGGACCGGGAGTTGGTGAACAAGCCGCCGCTCTGCCACGCGCCCGATGCTTGGTGAGCTATGTAGTGTCCCGCAGACATGACCATCGCGAAAGTAGCCAACTCGGCGGTGAGATGAGGAAGATTCGGCTTGAAAAACCGGGAGAGATTCTCCCGTGGCACAATCATTGCGGAACGGCGGAACGGCGGAACGGCGGAACGGCGGAACGGCGGAACGGCGAGCCGCAGGTTACAGCAAGTTCTCCGAATCCCGCTTGCATGGCGGCATCCTTAACGAAAGCCAGCGTATTGTCAATGTCCGAACCGATGCCGGTATCGAGTACGATTTTTAGATGACCTGAAGCAGAAAGCCCTTCAGGTATTCCGTCTCGGGAATCGCTGGCAGAATCGGGTGATCGGCGTTCTGTGTCAGCGTCTTGACCAGCCGCACCGTCTTGTGGGCGTCAGCGGCGGCGTCAACGACCACGGCGCGCAGCAGCTCGGTGCTGATATGGTGCGAACAGGTGAACGTCGCCAACACGCCACCGGGCACGAGCATCTTCAACGCGCGCAGATTGATCTCCTTGTAGCCGCGCAACGCGTCGTCAACGTTTTGCTTCGTGCGCGTGAACGTCGGCGGATCGAGCACGATGACATCGAACTGGCGTTTCTCGACGTCGTACTTCTTGAGGATGTCGAAGGCGTTGGCGCAGGTGAAATCAATCTTGCCGAGCAGGCCGTTCAGTTCCGCGTTCTGCCGGGCGCGCACGACGGCGGCTTCGGAAATCTCCACGGCCTCGACGGTCGTCGCCCCGGCCTGCGCGGCGTAGAGTGCGAACCCGCCGTGATAGCTGAAACAGTCCAGCACCCGCTTGCCGGAACAAAACCGGAGCATTTCCTGGTAGTTAACAGCTTGGTCGAGGAAGAAACCGGTCTTCTGGTCTTCGAGTAGATTCGCAGCGAATCGGACGCCGCCGACGTTGATGACGACGTTGCCGTCGGTCTCGCCGAATATAACGCCCTTGGTTTCGGTCAGGCCTTCGAGCTTGCGCGTCGGTGCATCGCTACGCTCGACGATGGCTTTCGGCTTGAACAGTTCGCGAGCCAGCTCGATGAGCATCGGTTTGCGCTGGTCAATGCCGAGCGTCAACGCCTGCAACACGAGGCAATCACCGAATCTGTCGAGGATGAGACCGGGAAGCTGGTCACCCTCGGAAAAGACGAGCCGCTGGGCATCGGCAGGCTCACGGTACGCGGCGGCGGCTTGTAGCCGACGGCGGAAGAAAGCTTTGTCGAGTTCCTCCTTCTGCGTCGTGAACCGTCGAACGGTGATCTGGGATTTGCGGTTGATGAGGCCGACACCGAGGCTGCGTTTGCGGTGGTCGAATATCTCGACGGGGTCGCCGTCCTTGGCCTTGTCGTGAACGGCGGCGATTTCGCCCGCGTAAATCCAACTGTGCCCCGCAATGAGCCGACGCTCCTTACCCGGTTTAAGAATGATAAAAGACATGTTGTGACCGTAACAGACAAGACGGGGTTTGTCACTCCTAGCTGCCATAAAAGGAATTCCCGACCATAAACACCAAGCCTTGCCGCTGCTTAGTTTCTGCCTTGTGGGTGTTCAAAAACGCAAATTCGATTTAATGAAGCTCTGAATAACCTTTGGACAGAGAGGGGAGGGTTGGGTGTGATTTTTCAGGCAACCGGCAATCAGGAGGGGAGAAACGACGGCCTGTCGGTCCTCCGTTTCTGGCCCGACGGTTCCGTTCTGGCGTTTCGACCT
>CAIKAP010000060.1 GCA_903825435.1 uncultured Verrucomicrobiota bacterium | reverse complement strand
CGAAAAAGTGACAGAACATCCCTCCAGCCTGATTGCTCTTTTCAATCAACCGTGATCTAAACGCCGGTGTTCCATGTAGTACTCGGGTTCGCCGTCGGCGGCGCGCAGTTGTTCGCGGATCATGCGGAATCCCATCTTGGTATACAACTCCACGCCTTTGGGATTTTTCTTTTGCACGGTCAAGCTCATCACCGGTGGCCCGACCGTCAGTGCAATCTCCTGAAGGCGAGACATAAGTTGCTTGCCTGCGCCTGCGCCCTGAAGTGAACGTGCAATGCAAATACCAAATCCGCTGGCTACATCGCCAACTTTCCACCGGTACCACGCGTAACCGCCAATGCTGTCACCGGACGTTTCTAAAACCAGCACAACCTCGGTCGGGCTGGCGGCCTGAGCGGCGTTCTTGAGGGCATATTCCGGCGTCAGCGGATGCGGACAGTAAAAAAGCACATCGTCCGCTGGAATGCCGGCGTAGAATTTAGCGAGCCCGTTGCCGTCGGTTTCGGCGAGCGGCCGAATCACCGCAGGTGTGCTGTTACGCAAAGTGATTGCGAGTGGCGGGAAACGTTGTTGATCTGCCGGCGTCATTTACTGTTCCACAACTGAACGAGGCATTGCTGCGCCGTGTCCACCAGCTTCGCCACGCCGGCAACACTGACCGGCGAGTACCGGGTGAGCAACGATTCATACCCACCGGCATCCCACGCCTGTTGTGTCACCAAGTATCCGAGACAGTCACCGCCCGTATACACCGGGAACGTCCACGGGAATGGACTCTCGGCTTTAATTTTTAAACCCCACTCGACAAACAACTCGCCCGGCACGCTCGCAAATCCGATGTCGCCAATCCGCCACGCCTGCACCAACGTGTGCGCCTCCTTGACGCCGGCCTGCCGCAGTTGTTCGACTTCCTTGCGGAAAAGCTCCTGCGTCTCGGGCCCCCACTGGCTGACGTTGATCCGTTTTCCCTGATCAACCGTGAAATCGCGATACGGAACCGTCACTTCTTTTTTCATCACACCAAGCGTCGGTTCGACTGACCGGGGTTTGCGTTGATCGAGCCGCCAGATAATCACGCTTGCCAATTGATCGCCAATGATCCGGTAGCCTTGATGATCGCGAATGGTATCCGGCCCCACGCCATTGATGTCCCCGAACGCGCCCGGCATAAAAATTGGCACGGTGGCCGCGCCAAACCGTTCCCGCAACCGGGCCGCCACCACGCCGGGATAATCCGCGCTGAACCGCGAGCTGAAGTTCGCGTTCGTGTGCACCGTAAAATGCCACAGGATTGCAATCGGCACGCCCTGCTCGTCGTCGAAGCTCAAAATCCCGACTTCCGGATCGATCGGCGCCGCCGAACCGAGGCATTGCACGTCCGCCTCGCCGCCGTGCAACAACCACGTGTTGATCTCGCGCCCGTCCTTGTACTTCAGCCGGCGGTTATGAATCATGGCGTTGCAATACCCGCGTTCGAAGCAGAGCCGGGCCGGTCGCCGCGCTGCGTCCGCCAACTCGACAGCGCGCGCAAACTTCTCCGGCAAACTAGCCAACCACGGCTCATTCGTCACGCCGGGCACCGGCCATGAGAACGGCCCGGTGTGCGTGTGACTCGCGGCCCACACGATGTTGGACTCCGGGATCCCGGTCCGCTTAGCCGCCAACGCCACCATCGCGTCACCGGTTGGGCGCTTCAAAAAAAGCAAATCCGCGAGCACATACGCCAGCTTCACTCCGCCGGATTCGAGGACAATGGCTTTGAACGTCAATGGATCACTCACGCCTTCCGATGGCCGCGGTGTTAAGTTCCCGGCCATTGGCGTCCCGACCGGTGGCGTAATGTCCACTTCCGCAGCTCCGACAAGTAATTGTTTCGTCATAAAATTGCTCCTAGCTAAATCCGTATGGCTAATTGATTGTTACACGCACGAAATGTCCCTTGCTCACCGACAGGACGCGAAACTCCGGGCCGGCCGCGCCCAGCCGGTATTCCACCTTGGCCACACCGCTCTGGCCCAACAGTTCCGGTT
>CAIKAP010000059.1 GCA_903825435.1 uncultured Verrucomicrobiota bacterium | reverse complement strand
TCCGCTGGGAAGATTGCGGTTTTACCCACCCGCCCGATGTGAAGGAAATTGAGGAGGCAAAGTGAACTAATTCCCCTGAGGTATTCATCACCCTCAGACATTCTGTCAGTATTACGTCTCTACCCGACAAGCGCCACGATTCCTCAAACCAACGTGAAAACTCCTCAAACCAGTTCGGGCGCTACAGGCGCGGGCGCCACGTCCGATCAAGTGATTGTCAGCTCGTTCGGCGGCAAACTGTGGGACGAGTTCTCGCCGAATCTTCTCACGCTTTCCGTAACGATTGAGTCGGACGATGGAATCACCGACACGCGCGAGTTCAGAACCGGCATGCGCGAATTCAAAGCAGACGGCACGCAATTCGCGATCAACGGTCGCAAGACATTCATCCGCGGCACGCTCGACTGCTGCATCTACCCGAAGACCGGGCATCCGCCGACAGACGTGGCGGAGTGGAAACGAATCATCGGTGTCGCTAAGGCTCATGGGTTGAACTTGATTCGGTTCCACTTGTGGTGTCCGCCTGAAGCGGCGTTTGTCGCGGCGGATGAACTCGGGTTCTACTTCCACGTCGAAGCGTCGTCGTGGGCCAACCAGTCCACGACCATCGGCGACGGCAAACCGGTGGACAAATGGATTTACGAGGAGACCGACCGCATCCTGAAATACTACGGCAACCATCCGTCGTTTATCCTCATGCCCTACGGCAATGAACCCGGAGGCAAGAACCACAAGGCCTACCTCGCAAAGTGGGTGGATCACTACAAAGCGCTCGATTCGCGCCGTCTTTGGACGAGCGGCGCGGGCTGGCCGGAGTTGCCGGAGAACCAGTGGCACAATGTGCCGGGGCCGCGCATCCAGTCATGGGGTGGGGGACTGAAGTCGCGCATTAACGCCAAGCCACCGGAGACGACCACCGATTACCGCGACTACATCAGCAAGCGGAACGTGCCGGTCGTCAGTCACGAGATTGGCCAGTGGTGCGTTTATCCGAACTTCGATGAGATAAAGAAATACACCGGCTATCTCAAGCCGAAGAACTTTGAAATCTTCCGCGACCGGCTCGCCGAACACGGGATGCTCGACCAAGCCCGTGACTTCCTGCTGGCGTCCGGTAAACTCCAGACGCTCTGCTACAAGGAGGACATCGAATCGGCATTGCGCACGCCGGGCATGGGTGGGTTTGAGTTGCTCGACCTCCACGATTTTCCCGGTCAAGGCACCGCGCTCGTCGGTGTGCTCGATCCGTTCTGGGAGGAGAAAGGCTACGTCACGCCGAAGGAGTACAGCCGGTTCTGCAACAGCACTGTGCCGCTGGCACGCCTTGCCAAGCGCGTGTTCACTACCGATGAAACACTCGAAGCCACGCTCGAAGTCGCGCGGTACAACCCCACGATGAAAGACGCGGAGATCACATGGAAGCTGGTCGGTGACGATGGACGTGTTGCTGCCAGCGGCAAAGGCAACGTCAGCATCGATCTGAAAGCCGTTCCCGCGCCGGCCCGCTACAAACTCGTCGCCAGCTTCGTGGGCTTCGAGAACGACTGGGACGTGTGGGTCTATCCGCCGACGGTGGACACACAGCCGACGGCCGGCGTGAAGATCGTCGAGGAACTGACTGCGGACGCGACCGGCAAAATACTGCTGCTGGTGCCGCCGTCGCGGGTGAAGAACGCGGCAAAGGACAAAGTTGTAATGGGCTTCTCCAGCATTTTCTGGAACACGGCGTGGACGCACCGTCAGCCGCCGACAACGCTCGGCATCCTGTGCGACCCGAAACATCCCGCGCTCGCCGATTTCCCGACCGACTTCCACTCGAACTGGCAATGGTGGTACCTCATCACGCAGGCCGCACCGATGATTCTCGACGACCTGCCGCAAACGTTCCGGCCGACGGTGCAGGTGATTGACGATTGGTTCACGGCGCGCAAGCTCGGCCTCGTGTTCGAGGCGAACATCGGCAAGGCGAAGGTCGTCGTGTGCAGCATCGCGCTCGACGACAGCAACCCGGTCGCACGCCAATTCCGCGCCAGCCTCCTGCGCTACATGACCGGGGAGAAATTTACGCCGACGCCGACGCTGGAGCCTTCGGCGGTGGAGAAGTTGTTCGCTCAGCGCGGACTGCCGTGAGTCTCGACGTAGTAGTCAATCTGCTGGCAGATGCGGTGGAGGACATTGACGTCGCGTTTCTCCAACGGGGCGCGGCCTAGGACGCGGCGCAGCGATCGCAGGAAGGAATCGGGGTCGCCTTGATGCGGGCGGAAGCCGACTTTGGCGAGCGACTCGCCAAGGTGTTTCAGGAGCGACTCAAGTTCGTGGATGGTCGCGAGGTTCTTCGGTTGCATCGGCACGGTGCCCATGCTGGCGACGAATATCTCATAGGAGTAGAGCATCACGGCTTGGGAGAGGTTTAACGCGGGATGCTCGGCACCGCTCGGCACGGTGGTGAGTTCCTGGCAACGACGCAGTTCGACATCGCTCAAACCGCTTTCCTCGCGTCCGAAGACGATGGCGACCCGGTGTTTCTGTGAGAGTGCGGCGGCCTTCTTGGCTGCTTCGCGTGCCGGTAGCGTTTGCGGAAATTGGGCGCGGCGTTTGCGGTGTGTGGTGCCGATGAGCCAGTGGACGCCTTCGGTGGCTTCTTCCCACGTTTTCACCTCGCGGGCTTTTTCCAGCAAATCCCCGGCTCCGTGGCCCATCTTGATCGCTTCCATATCACCCTTGAATTTTGGGCCGTTGAGGACGACGAGGTCGCCCAGCCCCATCGTCTTCATCGCGCGCGCGCTGGAACCGATGTTGCCCGGCGCAGCTGGCTCGATGAGGATGACGGTGACATTGGCGAGGTTCGGTGGCGGCGCGAACGTCAGCGTGGGTTCAGGATGTGTCTCGTGGGGTTTTCTCATCGCTCGAGAATGATTGTGACGGGGCCATCGTTGACGAGATCGACGTCCATCATCGCAGCGAACCGTCCTTCGGCGACCGCGAGTGCAGTCGCGGCCCGAAGGCGTCGCATGAACTCATGGTAAAACTTTTCGGCGTCAGCGGGTGGCATGGCGTCGCTGAAACTGGGGCGCGTGCCTTTCTCCAGCACACCGTAGAGCGTGAACTGCGAGACGATTAGTAGACTGCCAGCGATGTCGGTGACGCTGCGGTTCATCTTGCCGTCATCGTCGGGGAAGATGCGGAGTGCGAGGAGTTTGTTGATCATCCAGTCGGTGGTGGTGTCGGTGTCATGTTTGCCGATGCCGAGCAGGACGAGCAGGCCGTGTCCAATTTCGCCGACCGTCTGGCCGTCCACACGAACAGCGGCGCGGGAGACTCGCTGGACAACGGCTCTCATTGGGCTTGGGGACGTGTGGGGCGGTTGGTGCCGACATCATACGTATAGAAGGTGGCAGAGACGGCGCGGTGGTCGCTGCCGTTGAGCCAGTGCGGCGGGGCGGCAATTTGCTCGGTGCCAGTGACGAACTCGTTGGACATGCCGGGGCTGATCATCAGGTAGTCAATACGGCTGAACTCGCGGTGAGCCTTCCAGAAGTGGGTTGTGTCGTAGCCTTTGCTGTCGCGCGGCCGCAGGACGAAGAGGCGCCGGTTGTCTGTGCCGATGACGTTGCGGACGGGTTCGGAGTAGGGTGTATCGTTGAAGTCTCCGAGGACTATGAAGTTCTCGTTCGGATCGCGCTTGAGGATATCTTCAACATGCCGACGGAGTAGGAGCGATTCTTCGCGGCGCATGACGGCCTGGTCGCCGATCTCGGTTGTGCGCTTGGATTTCAGGTGCACGACCAATGCGCGGAAAGAGTACTCCGTGTTGACCTGTATCCGCACATCAAGGATGCCTCGCTCGATGCGCATCGGGTGACCGTTAAGTTGGTAGGTGTCGTTGGTGTGAGAAAGGCGTTCGACAATGGGGAAGCGCGATAGTAGGGCGACGTGCCGGGTTGGGTCGACACCTTGAATCCACTCGTTGTACGGATAATTGAGGCCGTGTTCCTGTAAGGCGCTGCGCAACTCGGCCAGTTCATTGGTCGTGCCCATCTCCTCGACGGCGAGGATATCAGGCCGCACGCCAGCCAGGACGTTGGCGATGGCTTTCTGCTCGGTGGCGGGTTTTGGTGCGTTGGAGACGCCGTGGCGCTCCATTAACACCCAGTTCTGGACGTTATAGGTGGCGACGGTGAAGGTGTTAGTGTCAGCGGCGCAGCGGCAGACAACCGCGGCGACGAGGAATATAATTAGTACTTTTGTTTGTGTGTTCATGGGTTTAACCGAACTTGTAGTGCTTTCGTACCGATTTCAGGATTTTCCAGGTGCAGGACATACCTTGCGGGAAAGTGACAAGATCGCCTTTGCCGAAGTGAATCGGGTTGCTGCTGTCGGGCGTGACGATCACATCGCCTTCCAAAATAAGGCAAATCTCCTGTTCGTCGTAGTACCACTGGAACTCGGAAATCTCCTTCTCCCAGATCGGCCAGGAGCACGCACCAAGTGCGTTAAGTCGGTTAACTTCAGGGGCGTGTTCTACTTCGATTGTCTTCAGTAAATTCATTTTTCTGCAAAAGATAGTAGCAGGTTCTGCAATTCTGTCAGCACCCTTTTGAGAAGGCTCGACTTCCGAGGCGCGACGGTGTAAATGACCGCGCATGAAACAATGAAAAAGGTGACTGACAAACAGTTCGCTGTGTTCGTTGAGACCTGTCACCGCGCGGCTCGTGACTACCACTTGATGCAGTGCAGCAGTGGCAATATGTCCTGGCGCATGGACGCCGAACGGATGTTTATCACAGGCACGCGCACTTGGCTCGGTGACATCCGTAAGCAACAAGTCGCCGTGGTGCGAATTAGAGACAACAAGGTTTTGAATAGTCGCAAACCATCTATCGAGGCCGGCTTTCACGCTGGCGTGTTGCGCGTGCGGCCGGATATGAATGTGGTGTTGCATTTCCAGACGCCGTTTGCCACGACACTCGCGTGCAGCGACGACTTGGAGAAAGTGAACTTCTTTGTCATCCCGGAGATTCCGTGCTACATCGGCGCGATTGCTGTCGTCCCGTACATTCAGCCGGGTACAGAGATGTTGGCAAATGCGGTGATTGGTGCGATGAAATCGTACGACATGGTCGTGCTCCGCAACCACGGCATGGTAACAGTCGGCGAGAACTTCGACGACGCCATTCAGAAGGCTGTCTTCTTCGAGTTGGCCTGTGAGATCATCGTACGGACTGGTCACAAGCTCCGTGCGATCTCCAATAAAGACGTCAGACATCTTCAGAGCGCATAGCGAAAGGAGAATGTAATGCGAATCATAATCATAACCGGTGTAGCGTGCCCTTGTTAAGGGCGTCGCTCTCACGTCGTTCCTTTGCTCCGATCGCACAACTGTCCAAGGCCTCAACATCACCGGCGGATGGGGGATGTGCTGAAGAACTGAAACTGAACTGAACTGATAGGAATTCGGTTTTGCGGAGGGGGTTAAAAGGGAGAACCATCCGACAGTCCGGAGTGTCAGATCCCGCCCCGATTCGTCCGTGATCAGCCTTCATCGTATCCGTTGCCGTCACGCCTCCTCCGAATCTGTCTCCGCGCCGCATTTCGTTCCTCAGTTCGATGGGTTTTCTACACGTTTGTGACGCTTTTAGGCAAGCCAATCTTTTTGGCGGGTTACCCACAGCGACACCCCGGCAGGGCGGGGTGTCTACGACTGATAGGAATTCTCGGATGTCGTCAGGGTACTGCGCGCAGGTGTAAGCAAAAATTGTGTCGAAAAAATAAATCCGAACAAGCTATAGTGTCGTCATGAAAGTTTTCACTGTTGCCGAAGTTGCCGCCAAGATCGACCACGCGGTGCTCAAGCCGAACTTCACTGACGCCGACATCGAGAAGCACGCCAAGATGTGCATTTCCCGCGGCGTGTTCAGTATGTGCGTCAGGCCCTGCGACGTTGCGCTCGCCGCCAAATGTCTAGACGACAGCAAAGTCCTAGTCTCTGTCGTCATCGGTTTTCCGCACGGCCATCATCGGCCTGAGGTAAAGGCGCGCGAAGCCGAACTTGCGATCACCGACGGTGCTCGCGAACTTGACATGGTTATGAATATTGGCAAGTTCCTCGCCGGCGACTTCGACTATGTCCGTAAAGACATCGCCGCCGTTGTTGCTGTTGCTAAACCGAATGGCGTACTCGTCAAAGTCATCCAGGAAAGTGGCTACCTTACCCTTGACCAAGTCGCCAAAGCCTGCCAACTCACCGAGCAAGCTGGTGCCGACTTTGTCAAAACCTCCACCGGTTTTGGTCCCGGCTGCGCGACGCCCGAAATTATAGCCATCATGCTCAAAACTGTTGGTGGACGGCTCGGCGTGAAACCGTCCGGCGGCATTCGTGACTGGAAAAGCGCTGTCGGCTACCTCGAACAAGGGGCCAATCGCCTCGGCATCGGATCCACCGAAACCGTGCTCGACGGCGGCGTGGCCAGTGGCGGTTATTAAGATCGTCTGACGGATGTTCGGTGAAACGTATGGACTTGTCCGAGCATGAGAATTGATTTTTCTCTCTCTCGTGGGTAGTCTCGAAGCTACACAAAAGGAGCTCTTAGCATGAACGATACCTCAACTGCATCCACCGGCGGCATTCGTGTGCGGCTGATTGTGATGATGTTTTTGCAGTATGCTATCTGGGGCGCATGGCTACCGCTTATATTCGGCTACCTGCCAAGCCTTGGCTTCAGCCCCGGTGAGCAATCATGGATTCTTAACACCTTCCCCATCGCCGCCATAGTCGGTATGTTTTTCAGTAACGAGTTCGCTGACCGCAATTTCGCTGCTGAAAAAGTGCTGGCGTTCAGTCATCTCATCGGCGGACTGGCGATGTTCTCGCTGGCGTGGTTGCATGGTTTCTGGCCGTTCTTTGGACTGATGCTCGTGCATTGTCTGTTTTACGTACCGACCATTTCCATCACCAACTCTATCGCCTTCGCCAGCCTCAAGGATGCGCAGAAAGATTTTGGCCGCGTCCGACTGTGGGGCACTATCGGCTGGATCGCTGCCGCGTGGCCATTCACGTTCATCCTCGTAGACTGGGACAAAGTCCACGCCGCCAACCCCAGCGGCATTGTCGATTGGTTTGGCATCGTCCTGGGTTCCGGCCTGAGTGGTGACCCGTTGAAACAAGCGACCCGGTGGACATACATCGTGGCCGGTGCGGCGTCGCTGGTATTGGCTGCGTTCAGCCTTACCTTGCCACACACGCCACCGAAGAAAGTTGACGAGAAAGAAAACCGACTTGCGTGGCTCGAAGCCGTCCGTCTGTTGAAGCATCCATTTGTGCTCGTTCTCTGGCTGGTCACTCTTGTGGATGCGTTCGTCCAGTACAGCTACTTTAACTGGACTGGCACCTTTCTGGGCACGAAAGTCGAAGCCGGTGGCGTCGGCATTCCCGGTAACTGGATTATGCCGGTCATGAGTGTTGGGCAGATTGCCGAAATCCTCACCATGATCATCCTCGGCGCAACGCTGAAACGCCTCGGCTGGCGCTGGACAATGGTCGTCGGCATTCTTGGACACGCCGCCCGGTTTGCCGCGTACGCCTTCTTCCCGCAGCACATCGGCTTGATCATCGGCGTACAAGTCCTTCACGGCATTTGCTATGCATTTTTCTTTGCGACGGTTTATATTTTTGTGGATGAATTCTTTCCCAAAGATGCCCGCTCCAGCGCGCAAGGTTTATTCAATGTGATGATTCTCGGCATCGGTGCACTCATCGCCAACTCTGTTTGCCCTTATCTCATGCAGAAGGTCTTCACGCATAACAGTATGACCGATTTCCGCAGCTTATTCCTAGTGCCAATGACTGGTGCCATTTTCGCCGCGCTGGTGCTGGCGATTCTCTTCCGCCCGCCTGAGAAGAAGTTGCAAGTATGAGTTGCTGGGGGATCAGTTCTCGTGTCTGCCAATCCAAGCCAGTGCGTTTGACTGAGAAGAAGCGCGGGCGTAGCCTGTTGACGGAAAAAAGGATGCTCATGGCTGATTTTGCGGAACCAACAAAGCCGTGTTCTGAATGCGGAGGCGCCCTGAAGCCAGAAGCCGTTCTCTGCCGTCACTGTGGCTATGTTTGTGGTGAACCTCCTCTCAAGCTCTATCAAACAAGTGCGGCACCAACGGCAGAGGAGGGTAACCAGCGACCGCAACCCGGTTCGACCTTGGAACTTATGCGGTTTGCCATGCCGATGTTGGTCGTGTTGATTCTGGTGGCTGTTGGGATTCTCGGTTTTCGTGCTTATTCCCGTACCAAATCTTGGGACTATGCAATTAGCCGGATGCATGGGTCAAAGAAGATGTGCGACCGGCAGTTTGCAGAGTGGCTGCAGCGGGAGTACAAGAAAAGCCGGATTACTGCTACCGTTCTCGCGGTAGGCGGCGAATGCCTCATTAACCTGGCTGATGACGACATTCAGGGCTTATCGAGGCACGTCAGTATGAAGCTTGGTGCAGTGATGATTGCCGCTGTCTATGCGGCTGCTCGTGAAGCTGCGGGCGAGCCGGCTCGTGCGATAGTTGTTTTCTACACGCGTGGCAACCTCTACTCCCAAACTGCGTTTAACGGGACAAAGAACTCTGATGTGATGCAGAGTGCCCGTGGCGTGTGGCAGTGGCGCGATGCTGCGATGGAACAACGTCTCGGCCTGCCTTGATCGTTAATGGGTGCGGTCGTACTCGGCGATTTTGGCGCGGATGGCGGACTCGGCTTCGGTGTACATCTCACGGATCATCTCGTCGTTGAAGCAATAGGTCCGGTCTTCCAGCGTCGTCGTGGCGATGCGATCGAAGAGGCGGGCTTTGGCGTCGGCGATGTCTTTGCCGTAGATGTGGTAGGAGTCGGCTTGCCAGTTTAGGCGGCCCAGCTTGAGAGGTTTGCCGAGGCGTTTCTCGACGCCGGCGGCGATGATCTCTTTGTTGAACATGACGAAGCCGAACATGTTCATGAAGCTGGCGCCCCAGGCGTCGTTGCTGCGGAATCGGATGTTGCAGTTGAGCCAGTAGGTGCCGTCCTCTTCGAGCAGCCGGTACCAGAGGGACTGGAGGCAGGGCGGGTCGTAGCAGTCGAGGTCAATGTTCGGCATCCATGTGATCATCTGTGCCTGGCGGGTGAATGGCTGTTTGGAGAGCTTGGTGATGACGGCTTCGACTTGGTTGACGTTGAACGGGCCGACGCGTTTGTTTGATTCCTGCCAGATGCCGTACTGGGCGAGGCGTCCGTGGTAGGTGTATTCCCAACGTGTGTCTTTCGGGTCGTTCATGTTTTTGACCCAATGGTCCTTGATGCCTTGGACTTCGAGGACGTATTCGCGGAGGTCTTCGATGCCTCCGGGAAAAGCTTTGTGAATCATCGGCTCGGAGAGCGGATCGAGGACGGTGAGGTTGAGCGTGGCGTCGAGGCTGAGCGGATCGCCGGGTTTGTCGTACTGTGTCTTGAAACGGGCGCCGTGTTCGTGGAGCGCGACGAGCGCTTTCTCGTAACCGGCGGCGAGCGATTGTTCGGTGATGCAGAGGACGGGGATGTTCTTCATGGGGTCTCCTTGGTGAAATGGTTGGCGAGCTCGGCAAAGGTTTCCAACACGATGGTCTGGTCGCCGTCGGGTATGATCTCTTCGATCTCGTGTTGCCACGTGGTGTGGTACGGAATGAAAATGGTGCGCAGCCCTGCCGCCTTGGCAGGGTTGATGTCCGAGCGGGGCGAGTTACCGATCATCCAGGTGGTGGCGGGATGTAATTGGTGATTGGTGATCATTGACTGGTAGGTCTGAACGGTCTTTTCAAAAACGATCTCGATGGCATGAAAGTAAGGCTCCAGTCCAGAGCGGCGGAGCTTGCCGAGTTGCTCGTCCTCGCGGCCTTTGGTGAGAAGGATGAGGTGGTTGTGGGAGTGGAGCAGGGGAAGCGTTTCGCGGACGCCGGGCATGAGTTCGATGGGATGGTGGAAGATGAAATTCTCCCATTGTCGGATTTGCGGTTCGAGGTCGACAACGCCGAGGGCGTGGACGACTTCGTGGAGGGATTGGCAGAAGGCGTTGCTGCCGTAGCCGGTAATTTTGATGTTTCGCTGTTCGGTTTCCCAGAGCGTCTTTTGGGCACGGGAGGCTGTGACCCCGTATGCCGCGAGGGCGGCGATGAACTCGGCGATAACGCGCTCGTAGTAGATATTATTCTCCCAGAGTGTGTCGTCGGCGTCAATGAGCAGTATGCGCGTGGTTGACATCTGACGGGGGAATTTCTAATCTGTCTGCCATGAGCTTGCAAGAAGTCCTCGACTCGATGGAAGAAAAGATGATGAAGACTCTTGAGGTCGTTCATCATGAATTCGCCACTGTGCGCACGGGCAAGGCGTCCACCTCGCTCGTTGAAAACATTCAGGTCGAAGCCTACGGCACGCACATGCGTCTGCGGGAAGTGGCAGGGCTGTCCACGCCGGAGCCCCGGTTGATCGTGATTCAGCCGTGGGACCCGACCGTCGTTGCAGCAGTCGTGAAAGCGATTCAAACTTCGGCGCTTGGCATCCAGCCGGTTAGCGATGGCAAGGTGATCCGGATCCCGATTCCCGAGCTGGACAAGGAACGCCGTCAGCAACTCGACAAACAAATCAAGAAATTAGCCGAAGACGGACGCGTCGCCATCCGCAACGAGCGCCGCCAAGGCATGGACGCGGTGAAGAAGTTGCAGAAGGATGGCAAGATCACCGAGGACGACCTCGCGCACGCCGAGAAGGAAATCCAGAACAAGACCGACGAGTACACCAAGGAGATTGACACGATTTTGGGGCACAAGGAGAAGGAAATCCTCTCGGTGTAGTTCGCCGTTGCCAAACGAAGTTCTTCCGCTATATTCAATGCCGCTCGCGACGGCGATTAAACTTTCGGCGACCCCATCGTCTAGCCCGGTCCAGGACATCGCCCTTTCACGGCGGTAACGCGGGTTCGAATCCCGCTGGGGTCGCCATCCTCTTTTTACTAAGGAAAACGCGGATTTCTGTCATGTCGCCTGTCGAGTGCTAACGTCTGGTGCTAACGGTTGCCCCCGTGTGTGAGGGTGTGGGAGTATCGGAATGGATGCCAAGAACGGTGCCAATCGTCAAGGGTCGCTGCGGAGTTGAGTGCCGCACTTCGGGCAGAGATAGGTGTAGCCAGACTTAAAAATCATATAGATGAGGCCCGGTAGCACGAAAGACAATAGCAGGAACGCTGCTACTAGTGTAGTGTTACATAAATAGCTTTATATTTAAGTAGTGATATTCTATGCTCATGGATGATGAACATCACCGAACGGATTATTTTGTCGCCCGAGGAACAATTGACTCTCCAGCGGTGGGCTCAGGGGAAAAGATT
>CAIKAP010000058.1 GCA_903825435.1 uncultured Verrucomicrobiota bacterium | reverse complement strand
TCTTTTCCCCTGAGCCCACCGCTGGAGAGTCAATTGTTCCTCGGGCGACAAAATAATCCGTTCGGTGATGTTCATCATCCATGAGCATAGAATATCACTACTTAAATATAAAGCTATTTATGTAACACTACACTAGCACGGTAAGGAGCACTAGGAGCAGCAACATCTGTGATCGAGGCAACTTCATCTGTATATGTTCTCATCAAGGATTATCATTTCAAGGGCTTCGAGACGATGACATTTTGGTTGTAGAGAGACATTTTTGTCGGAATGGGGAGTCTAAAATATGAAGTGCATTCGCAAATTTTGTGGTGCTGGACGGCTGGCGGACTCCAAGAAGTGTCGTTTTGAGTAGGATTGATAGAAGTTCTTTTCTAATTGCAAAGTGGCACCGGTCTTGCTAAAAGAATCCCCAATGAGTCAGGAGACTATCCTAGAAAGGAGGTGAGAGAAGAAATGTTTAATGAAATTCGCCGTAATAAAGCAGCGTTCACCATTGTGGAAATCATGATCGTCGTTGCCATCATTGGGTTGCTCGCGGCTCTAGCGATTCCGGGTTTCGTCAAAGCCCGCAAACAGTCACAAGGCCGTCGCATTCTCAATGACGCGCGTCAGATGGACGCCGCCATTGATCAATGGTCGTTGGAGAAAGGCAAGAAGGACGGTGACACTGTGACCACATCGGAAGCGGCCACCTACCTGAAAGGCCAATGGAAGGACACCGACCTGCTGGGTAATTCGTTCACACTCAGTACGGTTGGCTCCAACCAGATTAAGATCGCCACTACGACCAAGAGCTCGCTTGACGGAGTCGGCATCGACTGGGGTCAGTTTTAACCCAGAGTCACGAACGCGATGGCGTTTGTGAGAAGTAATCCAGAGGCAGGAGAGATTCCTCTCCTGCCTCTCTTTTTTAGTTCGCTTGTATGGCAGTCTTGTGTTATGTGGTTTTTAGGACACGACGAAAAGACCATGTTATTCAGGAGAAAACAGGCGCGTAAACGAGACGCTGCGATTGGACTGGACTTGGGTAGCCGGCAGTGGAAAGGCGTCGTCGTTCACCGTACCGAACAGGGACTGCAACTGTGCAGCTACGCCGTCACTCCCTGCACTGCCAACCCCGGGAAAACCGAAGCGCAGGCGCAGTTCGTTGAAGCAGCTCAAACGTTATTGTCACAACTGAAAGCAAGCGACCGCTACGCGTACGTCGCCATCAGCAGTCCTGATAGTCTCGTGGCCGAGATCGAGATGCCGCGCCTGCCAGCAGGGGACATCCGCAGTATCATCAGTCTCAACAGCGCCCGCTACCTGCGGCGTGACCTCAGTGGCTACTACGTTGACGCCGTCGAGCTTGCCGATACCACCACCGACGGAAAAGCTCGCCGCACACCGACCATGCAGACGTTGGTGGCTGGGGCGCCCAGAGAGGAAGTGCTTTCGTACCGCAACGCGCTGAACTCCGCCAAGATGAAGGCGGAAACCATCGAGTTGTCCTCCGTCGCCGTCATCAACGCCATTCAACGCAGCCACGCCGAAGTGTGCGAGCAAAACGTCGTCCTGCTTCTGGACATCGGCAATCAGCTCACGAGCCTAAATTTCCTGCGCCGCGGCCAGCCGTTGTTGACACGGCTGATGCCGTTTGGCGGCGCGCAAATCACCAAACAGGTTGCGCGCGCACTCGGGTTGGAGCCTGCTGCTGCTGAGGAACAAAAGCGCAACATGAGCGAGAAGGCGGCTGTGGTGGTGCAAGGCACTTTGCAGACGTTGGCGCGCGAAGTGCGCTCCTCTATAGATTTCGTTGAGCGCCAACACGATTGCGATATTCGACATGCATTTGCGGGTGGTGGAACAGCCTGCAACCCAGCCATCGTCGAGGCGCTCAGCCAGGAGGTTGGTGTGCAGATTCTACGTTGGAATCCACTGGAGGGATATGAAACGACAGGCGTGGATACCGCACAACTGGCAGCGCTGGCCCCGTGTCTGGGAGCAGCCGTTGGGGTTGCTGTGGCGAGACTCTAGGAGATGACAGCAACGTGACGCCACTGACACTGAATCTCTTGGCGGAGGAACAGCATGCTGAAGCGGCCAGCGCGCGAGATCCTCTCAAGATCAGTATCATCATCAGCGCCGTTATTTTGGCACTGACGGCGGGTTGTGGCGTGTTCATGATGGTGTGGGCAACACAGAATAAGAGTGAAGCCGCCCGTTTACAGAAATGCTGGGAGTCGATGACGACCACGCAAAGCGGCAGGAACTTCCGGGCGCTGAAACTGTTTACAGAAGACCTTGTTGCCATCCACCAACGACGGATGTTGCTGGCCCCGCAACTGGCCCGGATCAAGGACTTGGTGCCGGACGCGATTTACCTGACTCGTGTCGGATTCAAGATGAACGTCGTAGTGGGCACTGCCCAGCCACCGCCGATCGCAGAGGATGGCGTAGCACGGCCGGCTGTTCGGGCGCAGAGCGTTGAGCGGTTGTCTCTGCGGCTGGAAGGCAATGCGGTCGGCGCGCGGCCGGAAATCGAGGTGGACAATTTCTTGCAGACGTTGTGCGCGGACTCCGTCCTAAGTAACCAGGTCAAGGAGATCATGCTGCGTTCGATTGGGCGTGGGCCGTCAGTGGGCGGTGCCGGTTCGCAGACAGTGATGGCGCAGTTCGTGCGCTCGACCTGACGCCCGGCGACGACAACAGTATGGGGCGTGGGGCTGCGCTCGAAGTAGGATTCCTGATCTGGTCGGAGTCCGCCACCACTTTGATCAGTTCTAAAACCAAAGAGGAATCGAAGAAGAAGCCATGAAGTCAACTTCTTTCCTTCTGGTAGCGGTCGTGTTGGCGGGATGCGTTCAGGTTTTCGCCAAGATCACCGGTGCGTCCACCAATGCGCCGGCGGAGTTCTCGCCACAGATGTGCGAATCCACCTACGCTTCCGAGAAGAAGCGCGACCCGTTTCAGTACGGTACAAAACGCGTCGGACGCTCCGTTACCATCGGGGCTCCTACATTGGGGAAAATCAACCCATCAGCGTTTCGGTTGGATGCGATTCTGTTTGAGCAGCGCAGTCCGTTGGTTGTTGTCAACGGGGAGCAGTTGGAACTGAACAAGCCGGTGATGATGGTTGTCGGAGGAAGCAAAGCCCGTGTCAAGGCGTTGGAAATCGGCCGCGAACGGGTGGTGTTGGAAGTGGAAGGACAGAAAGTTGAGTTGCGGTTGGAAGAGCCGAGCCCGCCGCCGAAACTCAAGGAATGAACCGGGCTGGCCTGAGACCTGCTAAACAAAAGCAAGTATGCGTTGCATCTGTGCAACAGGAGGAGAAGAGATGAAGAAGCACTATGTGATTATATCGCTGTGTACGGTTGGCCTGATATTGGCCGGCACTGGGCTGCGGGCGCAGCAACCCTCCCCGGAGGCAGCGGCTGCAACCACGCCCGAGGTCAAGGCAGAGGATGGTGCCGCCTATAACTTCAGCGACACCGACATCGTGCTGACCCTGACCACGCTCGCCCGTCGCGCCGGCGTCAGTTTGGTCATTGGTGACAACGTCATTGGCAAGGTAAGTGTTCATTTGGAGAACGTCTCGCCAAAAGACGCGATGCGGTTGATCGTGGAGTCCAAGGGCTTCGTGATGCAGGAGGAGAAGAACGTCATCAAGGTCCGCACGAAGGAAGCCGCCGAGAATCAACCGCTGGAAATGCGGGTCATCACCTTGAAATACGCACGAGCTGAGGAGTTGCAAAAGATTCTAAACGAAATCAAAGGATCACGCGGCAAAGTGCAGGTGGACGCCCGAAACAACACGCTTGTGCTCTCCGACACGCTGCCAAACCTGGAAAAGATTATGCCCATTGTGGAGAGACTGGACTCGCAGACCACCCAGGTCATGATCGAGGCGAAATTCATCGAGACGTTCAGGAATCCCCACAAGGACTTGGGGATCAACTGGGCCAATACGCTTGTGAATCATGCGGTGAGCATCGGTGGGGCCAACCAGAAAGCTGGTGACCCGCCGGGAAGTTTTCAGATGATCACTCCGGGTTCGTCACTGACCCCCCCTATGGCGCTGTGTCGAGTCTGACCGGTCCGTTTACGGGAACTGCCATGCTGGATGCGGGACGGGCGGAACTGGTGCTTTCCTTCCTCAACCAAGATGTCAACTCCGAGTTGCTCGCCAATCCGCGCGTGGTGACGACGGATGGTACCAAGGCCAAGATGAACATCACGCAGCAATACCCGCTGCCGTCCTTCCAATACAGCGAACAGACGGCCTCGATGCAGATTAACGGGTTTACATATAAAGACATCGGGATCACCCTCAATGTCACGCCGCGCATCAACAAGGACGAGTTCATCACGTTGGATGTGAACCCGCAAGTCAGCAGCTCCACCGCGGTCAAGAAGTTCCAAACCGGCACCTCCACGTTCGATATTCCCATCATCGAAACGCGCGAGGCGACGACAAGCGTGTTGATTAAGAGCGGCAATACCCTTGCCATTGGCGGGCTGCTGCGCACCGATGTCTCTGACACGTTCACCAAAGTGCCGGTGCTCGGCGACATTCCCGGCTTGGGCGCGCTGTTCCGCAGCAAGAGCCTGGACAAAATCAAACGCAATCTGTTGATTTTCCTGACGCCGACCGTCGTCACTGCGGATGCCAAGACAGGTGCGGCTAGCACTGGGTACGAGCGGTACTCCGACGGTTTGCCGAATGATGAAATCTATACCAATGACAAGTGGATGCCCAAGGACAACGCCAAGCCTCGCGAGCTGATGAAGAGCTTCAAGACCGACAACGAAGCATCCGCTCCGGCTTACGGTAAGGCTCCGACGCAGAACTTCGGGCCATAAGTAGCGTGCTGCCTCGCGCAAGACTGCTTGACACCGAAGTCCTTGATCGGTAGTTGGAGGCGATGAGGACAGCGCACTATGGATGACAGCTACAGGAACACAATGGATTCGGCGCAGCTCCCTCCTGGAATGAAACTGTGTCCGTTTTGTCGCGCGACGGTGGGAAAAGATGTCGTGAAGTGCAGTTCTTGTGGGTTTGACCCTTCAGTCTGGAACCCCGCGGTGGTGCCCGAAGTAAAACAGGAAAAAGGAAAAAAACTTCCGTTCGTTCTGCTAGCCATCGTAGCGATGGCTATTATCGCAATTCTGGGAGTGGTGATTCTTAAATGGAAAGCAGGCGCGCCGAAACAGGAGCCTGATCGGTTGAATTCTGTCGCAGTCACGAATCAATCTCGCTAGTTTCCAGCACAGTTGAGCGTCGGTCACTGAGGGTGGTATGACCGCTGCTGTATTCAATTTTGGTGAAATTACACAATGAACGCGAAAGTCCGAAATAACCAAATCAATGCCACGCAGTTTTTCGCCGGTATGACAAGCGAAGTTGGTATGACATTGGCCGAGACTCTGATTGCTAGTGCGATTTTCGTTATCGTCTTTATTTCTGTCATTGCGAGTCTGTCCCTGGCTGGGTATCGGTCCGAATACGCGCGGTTTAATGCAGCCGGTGCCAAGTTTGCTGAAGAAGCGATGGAACGATGTCGCAATGCGCCTTGGGATCCGCTCGCTGTGCCGCCGATCGATATGTTGGTCAGCTCGAATTTCCCGGCGGACACGATTCAGATGGATACGTACGCCGCACGGGGGAACCCTCTGACTGGCGGACGGACCGTTACCATCACCCCGATGCCGTCAGCGACGAACGCAAGCTATAAGGTCATCAATGTACAAGTGGTTTGGTCGTATAAAGGTCGCGGGCCAATCACCAACACGCTGGTCTCCCTTCGATCTACTGACCGATGAACGCTTTTCTTCAGATGCGGTTGGATTGCAGAACGCGGTGTCGCCGAAAGGGACGGCGGGACTGTGCGGCGGGATTTACCCTTGCCGAGGCGATGGTGGCCACGTCTGTGTTCACCTTGGTGATGGGGTCCATGCTTACCCTGTATGTGTTCTCCTCCAAGTCGATAAGCGGCACAACTATGCAACTGCAACTGAACACGCAAGCCCAAGTTGTCAACCTCATGGTCAACGAGATCAAGTCGTCGCGCCTGACTAGGGTGATGGCGTACGACGGCACTAACTTCAACAACATTGCGATGGGCCAAGCCCAAAAGGGTAACGCCTTGTCGTTGTCCATCCCCAACGGGTCGTTTGGTACAACCAACATGTTACAAGTCTATTATTGGGTAAATTCCAACGGTTACCTTTATCGCTCGTCTGGCGGCACCGTGAATCGAAAGCTTTGGATGACCTGCATCACTAACGCGGTTGTGTTTTCCCTTCAGGACTACACACAGCGTGTCGCGAGCAACTTGTTGGGGAAGTCTTACATTGACATCAATTTGTACTGCTATGACAACAATACGCAGAACTTCCTTCAATCTTTGACCCTGATGTGCGGGGCCCAGCAGCGTAACTAAACAAGGAATTATGAACACCGTGTCGACACAGTTCGTAGAGATGAGACAGAAGCCTGTCCGGGGTTCCTTTGGTGAGTCGCTTTGCCGTCGTGACGGATCCGCGCTGGTGACAGTGATGCTGTTCACCAGTATTGCCGCTCTGGCCGTGGGCAGCATTCTGCTGTGGACGACCAGCCATAATCGCAATGTGGTGCGGGAAAATGAGTTTGTTCGTGCGCAAAATATCGCTGAAGCCGCTGTGGAGAAGGCATATGTTGCTATTCGCGCGCGGCTCAACCTCAATAACCAGGCACCATCACAGTCTGACTGTAACGGCTATTGCACAAGTCAGCTTCCCACCACGACCGACGATGCCTCCTTTGGCGATTACACATTTGTTGACACATCAGGTGTGAGCAACCGGATGACCATTGTCTACGGTGGTGCGGCTACGACGGCGCAGGTTCTGTTTGGTCTGTATGCCGGGCTTTACTCTTCGACCCAAACCTATCTCATTACCGCCCGCGCCTATAGTTGGAATCGGATCACCCAACTGACGGCTGGAATCGAGCGCGAAGTGGACATCTTGAACATCCCGATTTTCCAGTTCGCGATCTTCTACGATCCGGATCTGGAGATGGAACCTTCGCCGCCCATGACCATCACGGGACGGGTGCACTGCAATCACAACATCTACATTGCCCCTCTCAGCACGTTGGAGTATCAAAGCCAGGTCACGGCTGCGCTTAACATCTTCAACTACCCGATGACCAACGATACGCACCAAAGCAACTGGCTGGCTCCAACCTACGACTCGACGTTGACCACGGGCGCACCCACCTTGACATTGCCATTCATCACGACAGCGACAGGATTAACTGCGCGTGCCATCATCGAGATGCCGCCAAGCGGCACGGATCCCCTCGTGAGTTCCACAGCCACCAACCGGTTGTACACCTCGGCTGGCTTGCGCATTATCGTCAGCAACACCGTCATCTCCGTCACCGACCAGTCGGGCGCCGTTGTTAGCATGCCTTCGAACATCATCACGACGAACACAACATTATTCAATGCCCGTGAGAATATCACGAACTCGCTCGTAAACATTGATATCGGTTTGCTCATGAGCAGTAACAAGGTGCCTGTCAATGGGATTGTCTACGTGGCCAACTTGCGCACCAATAAGTTCCAGCAAGCCGTTCGCATCACCAACGGCCACAATGTTCCCACGGCGGGGCTGAGCGTTGTCACGCCGAACCCCTTGTATGTCCAGGGTAACTATAACTCCGACAACGACTACCCCTGTGCGCTCTTTGCCGATGCCATCAACATCCTCAGCTCAAGTTGGAGCGATGCGAACAGCGCAAAGGCCATCAGCAGCCGCGTCGCCTCCAGTACCACAGTGAATGCCGCTTTCTACAGCGGGATTGTGCCGACTGTCACCGGTAAGTACAGCGGTGGCGTCGAGAACTTCCCGCGCTTCCTAGAGGACTGGAGCAATAAGACATTGACTTATTGCGGATCCATGGTCGTCATGTTCAATAGCCAGATTGCAACTGGTGCTTGGCCGAATGCCAGTTATAACCCGCCGACCCGTGCGTGGTCGTTTGATACGCAGTTTCTTAGTCCCTCGACTGTACCACCGGGCTGCCCGTCCATTATCGTGTTGACCCGCATGACGTGGGCGGCGGTGCAGTAGCGCATCCTTGGATGGAACTGGAATCTCAGCGCGTCAGGCGAGAGAGAACATCGGCGGCGATGATGTTGAATGAGTTCACGATATCACTGGTCGTCGGTGCGATCACTGCCTTGCCAGAGGGAAGACCGGGATTGTAGGTGTCGCTTGCCCTGTCGTTGGCGACTTCACGCAGGAAAGTCGCGTCCACGTCGCTTCCAAAGCCAATGGTATAGACGATAATACCCGCAGCCTGCATATTTTCAGCCAACGCCAACATGCGCTGTTGTGCTTCGGTGTGGATCGTGGTCATGTTCACTATGGTCTGAACGCCACCACTAACTTTGTTGAATTGCCTTAAGCCGGGGTTGTCGCAGGAGGTTGGAGGGCTTCCGTAGGAACTGCTGACCTTCTCACTTCCGGTGGTTGGGTAGAACACGCCGTAGGAGGAGCCAGAATCAAACCCGCCAAAATTCCATGTGTTCGTGCGCGGGTTGTCAGTGGTCTCACACTGTACACGTTCCTGAATGACGTTGGCCAAACCATCCGTGAATAACACGGCCACCTTAACCGGATTATCCCCGGATATCACCGGGGTATTCAGAATCCGCGCATAGCCATTTGTTAAGCCGCCTTCCATGAACGTAGCGCCAGCGTACTGTGACTGCTGGCGTGGAACCAATGCCTGAATCTGGGTCTTGAATGGTTGGCTGCAGCCTAGTGCGGGGGCTGATGGAAAATCCACACGCGCTGCCGATGCGAAGGTGATGAGTGCAAGCTTGTCCAAGGAGTCATCGAATAAATTGATGAACGTGTCCATCGCCGGTGGCAGTGACGACCAACCACCGTTGTTTGCCATCGAACCCGAACGATCCAGAATGATGGACATGATCAACCGTCCGCGGACAGCCTCGGCTGTGGCACTTGCGCTCAATGTCTGCCACACTGGGATGATGCGAATGAAGAACGTGTTGAATGTTGAGGTTGCCGTGACTTGCAGGCGGCGTTGACCGGTGTTTGCATCGGTTGTAATGGAGATGGTCGGCACCACTTGTGCGGTGTCGCGGCCGGGCCGTCCGTAGTTCATGGCGAAGGTGCTTTGAACGATGTTGCGGGCCACGTCGTCGCCCTGGAACAGGTTGCGAGCGCCCATCAATGCTGCCGAGTCAACCGCCTTGGCCAGATTGGATTTCGTCATGTAGGCAAGCCCGAAGTCGATGGCCAAGCCAACAAACAAGATCACCGTCGTTAACAGCAAGATGAACATGAACATCGTCTGGCCGCTTTCTGATGCCCGTCTGCCATGGTGGAGTTTGAGTGGTTTCATAGTGTGTTTGACTTCCCGTGTTTAGAAATAAGCAGCATCATACAACGGGGACGGTAATGCCAAATTCATCAGCCGACCAATCGGCGTCAGCGGTATGAACGTGTAGAAGACTTCGGTGATATACAGCAGGTTGCTGGGTTGGGGGATGGGCGTGGTCGTGGACGGAAGAGTGGCTATGCTTCCCACGCGACCGATCTTGCTGATTGCCGTGCTGCTGGGAATCCCGCCTGCCGAGTACTGCGCCGTGATGATATTCACGCCATTACTGTTGAGTACGGATGACACGATGACCCGCCCGTCGGTGTTCATGTTCAGCGGATTGGCCGAGATGATGATGGACGCCACGGTATTGGTGATAGTTTCGCCACGGGAGGCAAGGTTGGAGCCTTCCCGACTGAGATTAATCAGGATCAGCCGTGTGTGAATGATGCGACTGAAATCTATGGCGCCAAAGAACAACAACAGCAGCATCATGGAGAGCAGGGTGAACTCAACCAGCGCCTGACCGGATTGGCCGTGTGACAAAAATCGAAAGGCATTTGGTCGAAGCTGGTTCATAACACCTTAAATTGTTTGGTCCGGTGGAAATGGTTCATTGCGGAAGGTGGTGCTCACGGTGGACGTGTACACCCCGTTCGGCCCAAAAAACCGGCTGATCAGCGGCGTAAGGAGGCGCAATTGTGAGGTGAGCGTCAGGGTGATGGTATCGCTAGGCCCGCCAGCGGGGGTTAGTCCATTGCTTCGGATCTGGACTCCCGACACATCAATTCCAGGCGCCGCCTGCTGTGCCACCTGAATGATGGAGTCTAGGCGCGACAGCAGCTGGGACGGATTGGACGGATTAGAGAGGTGATTGCCCGTGACGGCAAAGCGTCCCGCTTGTCGCAGCGCGTTCTGAAGAGTTAACTGTGTGTAGAACAAACGGCCGAAGTCGAAAATTCCAAAGACCAGTATGAAGAACAACGGCACCACCAACGCAAACTCAACCAACGATTGGGCTCTATGGGTTCGAAGACAGTACTTCCCCTTTGGTTCCAACCTTTGCTTGCAACAACGTAAGCTTCGCATTCTCCAGCCCTCCTTCCACTTCCAACCAATAGCATAAATGCATCTGTACTGCAAACACTTCTTGCTGTTCAGCCTGCTACAATTTGCCACTCGATGCCAAACTTGGCAATTCGCTTTCGAAGTGTCGCTCGCGTGATGCCGAGTAATTTTGACGCCTGTACCTGATTGCCGCCGGTTTCGGTCAGCGCGCGCGCGATCAGTTCCCGTTCCATCGCGGGGATGAGTTTCAGCTTCGCGTCCTTGCGCGCCAGCGAGAACAAGGCCGCCACCGCCGCGTCCAGTGAGCCTTCAACGGCTTCGGGCGCTGCGGCTAGCGTCTTCGGCTCGCGCACGTCGGCGGGCAGATCGTCGGGCATTAACGTCTCGCCGCGCGCCACGACGGTTGCGCGCTCAACGGCATTTTCGAGTTCGCGGACGTTACCGGGCCAGTCGTGTTTCTGGAGAAACACCAGTACCTTAGGGCTGACGCGTTTGATCTTTGTCTTGCGGATGAAATAGTCCACCAACACCGCGAATGTCGTCGCGCCGTTCGCGCAACGGCGGTAGGTGAATGCGTACGACGTTGAGCCGGTAGTACAAGTCCTCGCGGAACTTCTTCTGGGCGACATGTTTCTCCGGGTCTCGGTTCGTCGCCGCGATGACGCGCACGTCCACCTTCAATGTCTGGTTGCCGCCGACGCGCTGGAACTCGCCGTTCTGGAGGACGCGCAGCACTTTCGCCTGCGTCGCCAGCGGCATGTCGCCGATCTCATCCAGGAAGATGGTGCCGCCGTCGCATTGCTCAAACTTGCCGATGCGCCGCTCGACGGCGCTGGTGAACGCGCCGCGTTCGTGGCCGAACAGCTCGCTTTCGAGAAGGTTCTCTGGGATGGCGGCGCAGTTGATGGCGAGGAACGGCTGGTCGGCCCGTTTGCTGTGGTGGTAAATCGCGCGCGCCACGAGTTCCTTGCCGGTGCCGCTCTCGCCGGTGACGAGGACCGTCGCGTCGGATTGTGAGACCTGGCCGATGAGCTTGAAGACCTGTTGCATCGGCTCGCTCTTGCCGATGATTCCCTCGGCGTAATCTTCCTTCGACAGCAACGGCTGGTAACTGACGACTTGCCGCATGGCGCGGGCGCTCTGGAGCGCCTGTTCGATGAGCGCCTTCAACTTCGGCACGTCGAGCGGTTTCAGCACGTAATCGTACGCGCCGTGTTTCATCGCCTCGATGGCGGTCTGTGTCGTGCCGTAGGCGGTCATCATGATGATCATCAGCTTCGGGTCGAGCGAACGCAGCTTGTGCAACGTGTCTAGGCCGTTGGTCGCGCCCATGCGGATGTCCATCATGATCAAGTCGGGCCGCTCGACAGCCACCTGACGGATCGCTTCCTCGCCGCTGCCCGCCTCGACTACCTTCAGTACGTCGCTCTCCAGGTTGCGTCGAAACGCCCGGCGGATGTCCGCATCGTCATCCACTACGAGAATCTTTTCCATGGCGCGGAGAATAGCGTGCGGCTCACTATCTTGCAACGCTGGGATGGCTGTGTTAGGCATGAGGCGTGCGTTGGTCACTGAAAATCGGGCGCGTGTCGGGCATCGGCCTTTACCTGCACGTCACGCTGCTCTTACTGTTTGGGCTGATCGCCTATGCCGGGTTCGTCGAGATGGGGACGCGCGGCGCGGCGTGGTCGCTGGCGCTTGTCGCGGTGATTCTCACCTGCATCATGCTGCACGAACTCGGCCACAGCCTCATCGCACAACGGCTTGGAGTCCAGGTCCGGAGCATTACGCTGTTGCCCATCGGCGGCGTCGCGGCCTTGAAAAGCATCCCCGAAAAACCGTGGCACGAGATCGCTATCACGCTCGCCGGGCCGACCGTCAACCTCGCCATCGCCGTCGCGTTGATGCCGTTCACGGGTCTGCCGCCGCACCTGTTTTTGATCTCGATGCCGTACGACATCCACAGCTTCCTTGCCACAGTCGTCAACGCGAACCTGACACTCTTCGTTTTCAACTTCATTCCCGCCTTTCCGATGGATGGTGGGCGGCTGTTTCGCGCGCTGCTGGCGCTGGTGATGTCGTTCCCGCGCGCCACGGTCATCGCCGCGATGGTGGGGCAGGGGCTGGCCATCCTGTTCGTACTGGTCGGGCTGAAGTTCTCGCTCTGGCTCGTTGTCATCGGCGTTTTCATCTTCATCGGCGCCGAGGGCGAGGAGAAAATCGTGCGCACCCGCAGCCTGTTGCGCGACCTCGAAGTCGAGGAAGTGATGGCGCGCGATTTCGTCGTGCTCGCCCCGACTGCCACCGTCATGCGCGGCCTCGAAATGGTGTACCACACCGGGCAGAATGATTTCCCCGTCATGGACGGCGACCGCCTCCTCGGCATCGCGAGCCGTCAGGATATGCTCGATACCGCCAACCGGCTCGGCCGCGATGTGCCCGTTCGTGAGGCGATGGACACCGGATTGCCCAGCGTGCCGCCGGATGCGAGATTGTCGCAAGTGTACGAGACGATGATGGTCGAAGGGTACCAAAGTCTACCCGTCGTGCGTGATGGCCAACTCATCGGCCTCCTCAGTCACGACAACATCAGCCGTTATCTGCTGGTCCAGTCAAACCTGAAGCCGTCGCGCCGCCGCAGAGCCGTTCTCGCGCATACGCCAGCGCCGCCTCCCGCGACTCCATCTGTTCCTCCAATTGAAGCTCCTCGATCTCCTTCAGAACTGTCCCCACCAGCTTCCCCGGCCTGAACCCGATTTCCAGTAGATCGCGTCCGTTCACCAACGGCTTCGGCTTCATCACCTCCGTCGGCATCTCCGTCACCTTCTTCAGCAGAAACTCCACGTTCTCGACGCTGCCGTGACTTGCGATGCAATCCAGCCGGTGCAACTCCAGTTCATCCACAAACGTCGGCCGCGCCAGAATCCGTTTTACTTTTGACGTTCGCATCTCCTGCACATGACGGAACCGCATGTGCTCCGCGACGCACAGCACGACCCGCTCGATCTCCTCGTTCGAGAAACGCAACCGGCGCAGGATCGTCTCCGTCATCTCCGCGCCGAGTTTGTCGTGCTCGTTGAACCGGATCCGATCCGGCGCGCGCTCGAATGTCGGCGGCTTGCCCACGTCGTGCAACAACACCGCCCACGCCAGCGTCACGCTCGGCGACGCTGGCATCGCGTCGAGCATCAGCCTGACGTGTTCGAATACGTCGCCCTCCGGGTGGAACTCCGGTGGCTGCTCGACGTCTTTCATCGCCGCGACCTCCGGCAACATCTCGCGCAACAGGCCGCTCTCCTCCAGCAACACCAGCCCGCGCCCCGGGTTGGCCCGTGTGAGAATTTTCGTCAGCTCATCACGGATCCGCTCCGCGCTCACGACGCCGATCTGCGACGCCATCTCCTGCACCGCCGCAAACGTTGCCGGGTCGATCTCGTAGCCGAGTGTCGTCGCGAACCGGATGCAGCGCAGTAACCGCAATTTGTCCTCGCCGAACCGGTGACGCGGCTCGCCAATCGTCCGGATCACCCGTCGCTCGATATCCGCGCGTCCGCCGACGAAATCAATAATCTCCTCCACCAGCGGATCGAAGAATATCCCGTTGACGGTAAAGTCGCGTCGCTGCGCGTCCTCCTCCGGCGTTCCGAACCGAACACCCGACGGACGCCGTCCGTCGAGGTAGACCTCGTCGTTGCGGAACGTGGCGACCTCGAATTGCTGATCGCCTTCGAGCACCAGCACGACGCCGAACGCTGCGCCGACGGCGACTGTGCGCGGAAACATGTTCCGGATTTGTTCCGGAGTAGCGGTCGTGGCGATATCGAAGTCGTGTGGCTCAACGCCGCGGAGCATGTCGCGCACACAACCACCCGCGAAGTAGGCGACATGCCCCACCTCGCGCAGTTGGCGAACGATTTTGATGGCCGTGTCCATGTTCCGTTTTTATTACGGCTAATCGGAGGGGGGGACGTGGCAGGTGGCGTGGCCGGTTTTTTCGAGGTAGCGCTGATGGTATTCTTCGGCCCGGTAAAACGGGGCAGCGGGCACGATCTCGGTGACGACGAGCTTCTTGTATTTGCCGGATTTATCGAGCTTCGTTTTGGATGCTTCGGCCAGTTTCTTCTGGTCAGCGTCAGCGTAGAAGATGGAACTACGATATTGTGTGCCGTGGTCGGGGCCTTGGCGGTTGAACTGGGTCGGGTCGTGGTTCTTCCAGAAAATGTCGAGGATCTGTTCGTAGCTGACTTGTTTCGGGTCGTAACTGACGCGGACGGACTCAGCGTGGCCGGTGCGGTCGGTGCAAACGTCGCGGTAAGTCGGGTTGGGCATCGCGCCGCCGCTGTAGCCGACTTCTGTGACAAGGACGCCTTTGATTCCACGAAAGGTTTCTTCGACGCCCCAGAAACATCCTGCGGCGAACGTCGCGGTCTTGGTCGGCGTAAATTTCAGCGAGACGGAGTTGAGGCAGTAACGGAGGCCGGTCGGTTTCGGGCCGTCGTTAAAAACGTGGCCGAGGTGGGCGTCGCAGCGGGCACAAAGGACTTCGGTGCGTTGCATGCCGTGAGAGTTATCGGGTTTCTCGGCGACGTAGTCGGGGTTGATCGGGTGGAGGAAACTGGGCCAGCCGCTGCCGGAATCGAACTTTGCGACGGAACTGAACAGAGGCAGGTTGCAGCAGACGCAGGAGTAGATGCCTTCCTGGTGGTTGTCGTAGAACGCACCGCAGAACGCCTGTTCGGTCCCTTTGCCGCGCGCGACTTCGTATTGTTCGGGCGTCAGTAGCTTGCGCCACTCGGCGTCGGTCTTGATGACTTTTTGCATGGTATTGGTGGCTCCCAAAGCCGAGAGTCTAAACGCGAGAAAAATGATGGCGATCAGTTTCACGACTTGAAGATGACACAATCGCGACGGCGACGCAATTCCGCTTGCACCCGCGTGGCGTTGGCCGTATGAGGGCGGCCATGCAAAACGAATGGACGGTGATTGCTCCGTGCGCCGGTGTAGTGCTGGCGCTGGTGATGTTAGCGCTGGCGTTGCGGGCGGCGCGCAAGCAACGGCTCGTGAATGATCTGCCGACGTCGAAGACGACGGGTGTGTTTATCGGGCTGGTCGAGTTGAAAGGGACGGCGGAAGTGGAGACGCCGGTGACCAGCTTTCAAGCGGAGCAGGCGTGCGTCTGGTATCACTGGAGCGTCGAGGAACATTGGTCGCGCACGGTCACGGAAACCTACACCGACAGCGACGGCAAGACGCAAACACGAACGCGGACGGAGAGCGGCTGGACAACCGTGGCCGACGGCGGCGAGATGATTCCGTTTTATTTGAAGGATGATTGCGGTGTGATTCGCGTCCAACCCGAGGGCGCGAAGATCGAGCCGCAGACGTTGTTTGACCAGACGTGCGGACGGTTCGACGCGCTCTACTACGCCAAAGGCCCCGCCGGTGCGGTGGCGGACTCCGACCACCGTCGACGGTTTGTGGAGAAAGGGATTGCGCTGCACGCGCTGCTGTTCGTTGTCGGCCAAGCGTGCGAACGCAGCGACGTGGTGGCTGCGGAGATCGCGCAGGACAAGAACGCTCCGATGTTCCTGATCTCGACGCGCTCGGAGGAGCAAGTCAGCTGCGGTCTTGGCGCGACGTTCTGGGTGCTGGCAATTCTCGGCTTGGTGCTGGCAGTCGCCGGTTTTGTGTGGGGCGACAGAGTCGGGAGGTTTCAACTGGAACCGCATCCGTTGAAGTACAGCGTGGTCGGCGTCGGTTTTTTGTTTGCGTGGGCGCTAGGCTGGATGTGGATGGCGTACAACAGTCTCGTCAATCTCCGCCAGCGCGTGCACCAGGCATGGGCCAATGTTGACGTGCAACTGAAACGGCGCAACGACCTGATCCCGAATTTGGTGACCACGGTGAAAGGCCTGCGCGACTACGAACAGACGTTGCAGCCGGAATTGGCCGCGCTGCGCGCGCAGCAATCCGCGACGCCGCCGGGCGAGCCGGGGCCGGACCACGCCGGCTGCGCGCCGCTGCTGGCGGCGGTGGTGGAACGGTATCCGGAGTTGAAGGCCGACGGCGCGTTTTTGAATTTGCAGACGAACCTTGTGGACACCGAGCAGCGAATCGCGCTGGCACGCGGCTACTTCAACGACATCGCCACGTTTTACAACACGCGGCTGACGATTGTGCCGGACCGGTTTATCGCCATGCTGGGCGCGATGCAGCCGCAGGCGTTGATGACGGCCAGCGGGTTCGAGCGCGCGCCGGTGACGATCCACTTCGCGCAGTGACGTTATTCCTCGTGCTCGATCTGGTCGGTGGGCGGCAGGTCCTTGCGGTGGGTGACGTAGAAGCCCGCGCCGACAAGGCTCCAGAAGAGGTTGGCAAAGTAGCCAAGCAACGACAACGCCAGCGCCACTGCACCGGGCACGCCGACGCGGCTGAACATTGCCACATACATGCCTTCGCGCACACCGAAGCCGGAGATGCTGATCGGGATGGCGGAGATGGCGTTGATGATCGGCAGATAGAGGAAGTAATCCACCAAGCTCGCGGAGGTGATGCCGAGTCCTTTGCCGATAAAAACGATGGCGAGCATGGAGAGGCCGTGAACCGGTACGGTGATCGCCACGGTCTTGGCAAGCACGCCGGGGTGCGAGGCGTACACGCGGCAAGCCTTGACCATCCGCCGCATCGTCTCATACTTCGGCAGGCGCTGGAGCAGCGCGCGCAGCCCCGGCAGGCAGTCGGCAAATCCCTTCCAGAAACTCAACGCCGTGATCGCTACGGTGCCCACCACAAACAGCAGCGTGAACACGATGAAGGTCCTCAGACGTGCATCGTCGTACACCCGGTGCCAGAACGACAGCATCATCACCAGCGCGATCAGGAACAACACCAGCAGCCCGATAACGCGATCCACGATGACGGTAGCGACCGCCTCCGCTTTTTTGTGGTGCGTCTCGCGGGCGACGTACCAGGCTTTCATCACGTCGCCACCAGTGGCGCCGAGCATGAAGGTGTTGAAGAACGCGCCGATGAAATTGATCGAAAAGACGCGCCGCAGCGGCAGGTCGAGCCCTTGCACGCGCAGAATCCATTGCCAGCGGATGGTCCCACAGACTGCCACGACGCCCATGCACGCGATGGCCAGCAAAAACCAGAGCGGTTGCACCTGCTGGAACACTTCTGCCAGGGACCGCGGTCCGACACTCCAGATTTTCGCCACGCGCTCGGCCCACGGCATCGTGTCGAGGCCGGCGATCTGCTCGACGGCTTCCTTGCGGAAGATGCCGTGAAACAGGTAGGCGAGGATGCCCACGCTGACCAGTATACGCACCAGGTTGCCAAGATGTTTTTTCATGCCGCCGCTGCCCTCCCCAATATTTTGCGAACCCGCTGCGTACCGTCAATGATGACCTGCGTGTCCCAGTTGCCGTGAATCTCCCACGACAGGATCATCTCCTGCGTCACGAACGGCGCCAGCCGCTCAAAGGCATACTCGCCCGTCCCCGGCGCGAGGTGATCCATCATCGGTGGTGTGAAATCCTGCAGGTGCATCCCCGCTGTGTGGCCGCGGAACCGTTCCAGTACCGACTCCGTTCGCAACAGCCCCATGTTCTCCTTGATCTGCGCGTGCGCGTTGTCGAACCAGTACGCCAGCACGTCCCCGCCATAGCAGCCGATCAGGTTGTCCGCCTCGTCCTCGCTCGGAATCTCCTCCACGCCGAGGCGCGTCTCCATGCCGAGCTTCACGCCCAGTTCCTTGGCGCGCGGAATCAACCGGTCCAATGCCCGGCAGACCTGTGCAAAATACTTCTGCCGCTTCCGTTCCCGCGCCATCAGCGCCTTCTGGCGGACCTGTTCGAACTGAGGTGTCTGCGCTTGCCCCGCCATGTACATCCCGATCAACCGACGCGGATAATTCGGCCAGCGGATTGGGATGCGGCCCAGATGCAACACCACCACCTTCGCGCCCACCGCCGCCGCGCACTCCATCGTCCGCAACGTGTGACGCACCGCCTGGTCACGCTCCCGGTCGTCTTCCGCGCTCGGCAGATAACAATCCGGCGCCATCCCGGTGACGCCGATGGGCAGCGGACAAAAATTGTGCAGCGACGAAATCTTGATCACGACGGATTTCACGGCGGCCAGGATGCCGGGCAACAGCGCGATACTGGTGTTATGCCCGAGTTCCGCATACTCGAAACCGAGTGCGCGGACCTCCTCCAGCATCGCCTGTCCGTCGGTGTGCCGTGATGCGTTCCAGCAGGTTGACAGTGCAAACATAAAGAAAGAGGCCAACGCGCGCAGACAGCGACGGGTTGGCCTCGAGAGTGCGTGGGTTCAGGTTAGAACGACGACATGAACAGCCGCGGCGCCTTTGCCTTGCGCCGGCGTTTTTCGCTTGGTTTCTCAAAATGCCGGTGCGCCCGCGCTTCGCGCAGCGTTCCTTCGCGGTCGAGCTTCTTCTTCAACCGCCGCAGCGCCTTCTCCACAGGTTCACCTTTTTTCAATCTGATTTCTGACACGAACTTCACTCTCCTCTCGTTGCCTGACAATGTTTTGTCTGAGGCGGGCGGCATCATACGCATCGACCCCCACGCTGTCAAAGCCTTATCGCGCCGCCAGAAACGCCCGCAGCGCCGCCGCCTGCTTCGGACCGATGCCTGGCACCGACGCGATTTCCTCCACACCGGCCTGCCGCAACCGCTGGATCGAGCCAAACTGCTGCAACAACGCCAACTTCCGCTTCTCGCCGAGACCGGCAAACTCGTCCAACACCGACTCCTGAATCCGACGTTTCCGCAGTTTCTGGTGGTAAGCGTTCGCGAACCGGTGCGCCTCGTCCCGCAACCGCTGGATCAGGTGCAGGGCAGGGGAGTTCCGTTCCAGACGAAACATTTCCGGAACATTTTTCGTGTAGATTTCCTCAAACTGTTTCGCCAGCCCGATCACCGGAAGCTCCGTGATTCCCAGCGAAGTCAGCGCCGCCAACGCCGCGTTAAGCTGTCCCGCGCCGCCGTCCACCATCACCAAGTCCGGCATCGCGCCGCCTTCCGCCTTCACGCGCGCATAACGTCGCCCTACAACCTCGGCGATGGACGCGAAATCGTCGCTGCCAGTCACTGTGCGGATCCGGTAGTGACGATAGTGCGCCTTGTGTGGTTTGCCGCCGTGGAAACAGACCGTCGAGGCGACGGAAAGTGTGCCGCTGATGTTCGAGATGTCGAACCCCTCGATGTGTGACGGCAACGCCGGTAGCTGCAACACGCGCTGCAACTCTGCCATCTCGGCCCGGCGGTCAATCTTCGGCGACAAATCGCGCGCAAACTTCCGCTCGCGTGCCGAGCGGGCGATGTCGCGCAAGCTGCCGAGCACGTCCCGCAACTCCGCCGCCTTCTCGAACTGGCGGAGCTTCGCCGTGTCGCGCATCTGCGCCTCGATCTCCTCCAGTGCCTCCTTGTTCGCGCCTTCGAGGAACCCGCATGCCAACTCGACCCGTCGCAGGTATTCCTCGCGCGGCATGTCGGCGAGCGGCACCGGGACGAGATAGTTGGAGTACTTCAAGTCCTTCGGTTTTGGCGAGCCGCCTTTGCCCTGGATGAGGACGCCGTATTTCTTCCGGATCCACTGCATCGCCAGCCGCACCGCCGAGCCGTGCGCGAACGGGCCGAAGTACCGGGCGCCATCGTCCTTCTTCAGGCGCGCGAATTTGAACTGCGGGTAGGTGTCGTTCTGATTTACCTTCACGAGAAGGAACCGTTTGTCGTCCTTGAGGAGGATGTTGTAGTGCGGTTTGAAGTCCTTGATCAGTTTGCCTTCGAGCAGCAACGCCTCCGCCTCGCTGTTGACCGTGAACGTCTCGAAATCGGCAATCGAGTCGATCAGCGCCGCCGTCTTTGGGTCCCACCTCATCGCGCGTGACGGCTGAAAGTATTGCCCGACGCGCTTCCGTAACGACCGCGCCTTGCCGACGTAAATGACCCACCCGAGCCGGTCGCGCATCAGATAGACGCCCGGCTTGTTCGGCAACTCTCGCGCCTTCGCCTTGAAGTTGGTCATCGCGCCAGACTGTAATGGAGAACGGTGGCGCAATCAATCATGTGCCCTAAATGGTTTGTACATCCTGCGGAGATGATGATGGTGTATGATTGCATACATCCGTCATTTTGAATTTCAACCAATTTTCTTAACCTGATGAACTCGGAATCGACGCCTAGTCTCAAGCTTCGTATCTCGCAGAAAGCGGAAACGATTCTTCGTTCCGGCCATCCATGGCTTCTTTCTGACAGTATTCGCGAACAGAGCCGCCCCGGTACGATGGGCGAGCTGGCCATCATTTATGATCGGAAAGATCGGTTCTTGGGGATGGGTCTATTTGATCCCGAAGGACCGATCTGCGTCCGAATGCTGCGTACCGGTAAACCGCAAAAACTTGATCGCGCCTGGTGGCAGCAGCATCTGACCGCGGCGCTCGACCGCCGCCGTAACTTGTTTGATGCGCAAACCAATGGTTACCGACTCTGTAACGGTGAAAGCGACGGCTGGCCGGGACTCGTGTTGGATCGGTATGACTCGACCTTAGTTCTCAAAATCTACACGACGGTTTGGCTGCCGCGGCTCAACGAGGTGGTAGAGCTCATCGCGGAACAAGTTCCCCACGAGCGCCTGATTCTCCGGTTGAGCCGCAATATTCAGGACCAAGCGTTGCCGTTCACCGAGGGGCAGATTCTACGCGGCGCGGCGCCGCTCGAGCCGGTTGTGTTCTTGGAGTCGGGAATCCGTTTTGAAATCGATGGAGTGCGGGGACAGAAGACGGGGTTCTATCTCGATCAGCGTGAGAACCGTCGCCTCGTCGAATCGTTCTCTCAAGGTCGCCGTGTGTTAAATGCCTTCAGCTTTTCCGGTGGCTTTTCTCTGTATGCCGCCCGCGGTGGCGCCGTTTCCGTGACGGACTTGGATATCAGCCCTCACGCATTGACAGCGGCGAACCGGAACTTCGCCTTGAACCTACACGATCCGACCATCAGCCGTTGTCTCCATGAGAGTGTGAAAACCGACGCGTTCGATTGGCTGAACTCAACGGCAACATCTTCGCGGTCATTCGATCTGATTATTCTAGATCCGCCGTCGCTGGCACGGAGGGAATTCGAACGCACACAAGCCATACGAGCGTACGGACGGTTGGCCCGCAACGCCATTAAACTCTTGCGACCAAAAGGCATCCTCGTCGCCTGCTCCTGTTCGGCCCACGTTTCGACTTCAGAATTTCTGGATTCAGTCAGGAATGCCGCCACCCAATCTGGCCGGCCATTTATGGAACTGCAAACCACCGGCCATGCCGCCGATCACCCGGCCACCTTCCCGGAAGCGAACTATCTTAAAGCTATTTACCTCTGCTTTTGATCTTGGCGATTATCAAAACTGTCGGTGCACGTGATACCGGTCGCAGGCGGTGTGGGCTGATCCGTCAGACGGGTTCCGCTGTGGGTCGTTGTTTCCGCCAGTTTACGTTTGGCTTCAGCGACTACCGGTAGGGACAAGAGGCTTGTCAGTCAACCCAATGCCCGGGTTCAGAAAGTGGATGCGGTGCTTTTTGTAGAGAGCGCTAAGGGCTGGCTTGAACGCGTTTTTGCTGACGCCGAATTTGTCGCGAATCGCTTTGGGCGAAGCGGCATTGTCGAATGGGATCCGTCCCCGGCTCGCCTGAAGCGCGAAAAGGATTTGGTCCGTGAGCGGGGCCACTCGTTTGTAACCGACCGCGTCGAGGCTCAGGTCGATCTTGCTATGAAGGCGGAGCTTACGGACAAACCCTTGCACTTTCTGACCGACGGTGAGAGGTCCGGAAAGGTTGCTGTGGTAGAGGAGGCCGCGGTGGGCATTTTAGACGATAGCGTTGTACCCGACGGTGTTTTGGCGGTGATGAGGAGATTGACCGGCCGTCCCTCTTTCTGTGGTCTGATCAACCAGAATGACCAACGATCTACCGTCGTCGACTGCCCGCCGAATTACCTAAGGTCCTGTAGGTCATCGAACCATATCGCCCGCAGTTGCAGAGCCAATTTCTCGATTTAACCGCGTCGTCGCTTCATCAATAGGTTAAAGGACACCATAATTTCTCCGTCGGCGCATCACCAGCACACCCAGCAGGCCCATGCCAGTTAACACAAGCGTGGACGGTTCAGGCACGGTAACGATGGGGTAGTCCGCTCCGCTCGCACTCGAAACAGTAACACCTGCTGGTAGTGTGAAGGATAAGGTGGGATCAACCAAGATAGAAGCAAACGGGTACATACTATTTGCACCACCGTCTTCTGCAGCGACGTTGCACATATACCCAACTGCGGTGGCGTCCGATGGGAAAGTGAAATTAATTTGAAATGTCCCTTCCGAATTATTCGGGATAGAAAAACTCTGCCCAACAGTTGTTACATAAGAACTTCCAGGCATCGTGTAAGCCAACTCGGCAAAACCATTCCCATAGGCGTTTCCCTGCGTTATGTTGGTTGTCGTCTCCACCGTCTCGGCCTCCACGGATTTGGCTGATTCAGAGTAACCGACAAGTGCTATTCCTGCATTCGACAGAAGTGCGAATAACAACAGAACATAATGTCCCATTGGATATTTCCTCTAACCGACTATGGCTCATTATGCGCATTCATGGCCGTCTAATTTAAGCAACCTCCTACACACCACAGACAGGGGGAGCAAATAGAAGAAACATCAAAGGAGAAGTTGCTGTGGAGTTGTTAAAGAAAGTTGTGTCGTTAGGATAATATCTCGGTGTGCCCGACATCTGAGTAACTCTGAACTTGCGGTACCTTGATGCCATCGCTACACTGCACTCCACCGTGAACAGTCTTCTCTTTGGCGATAATTTGAGTTCGTTGTGTGCCAGAAACAATCTCCTCAACACCTCCGTTGATCCCATCGAGTTTCCCCGCATATGCAAATCCACCGGCGCGTCCTTTGTTTTGGTTATCCTTTGTCTGACGGCTACCTGCACCTTTGCCGGCGGGGATGCGATGGTCGATTTCATCAATCCCATGATCGGCGCTGGAACGGGTGGGGGAGTCTACGGTAAGACGTTTCCGGGCGCGACCACACCGTTCGGCCTTGTGCAACTCAGCCCCGATACCATTACTGGTGGCGATAACGGATCGGGCTATTCATCTGATCACCAAACCATCGAGGGCTTCAGCTTCACGCACATGAGTGGCGTGGGCTGGTATGGCGACCTGGGTAACTTTCTGGTGACGCCGACGACGGGGTTGCTGCATGTTGAACGAGGCACAAAAGGGGCCGAAGACGGCTACCGGTCACGCTTCCGTCATGAAACTGAGATTGCTAAGGCTGGTTATTATGCCGTCACACTTGACGATTATAAGGTCCGCGTCGAAGCCACGGCTGCTCCGCGCGCAGGCATGCTTCGCTTCACTTTTCCTAAGTCCGATCGGTCGCGGATTCAAATCGATCTTGCCCGCCGGGTTGGTGGCACATCCACCCGTCAGTGCGTCAAAGTCGTCGACAATCAGACAATTGAAGGCTGGATGAAATGTCCCCCGGAGGGCGGCGGCTGGGGCAATGGCGACGGCAAGGCAAACTACACCGTCTACTACCGGGCTCAATTTTCACGTTCCATCACCCACTGTGGCATCTGGTCCGCCGAGATTCCCGACAACTGGAAGCGGAAACGCGAAGATATCGAGAGCTTACGCTATCGCCAGCAGGTAACCAGGGCTAAAGTTCTGGACAACTGTCGCGAGCGGGAAGGTAAGCACTTGGGATTTTATACTGAATTCGCCACTGCGGAGGGCGAGCAGGTGCTGCTCAAAGTTGGTATCTCGTTTGTCAGTATTGAGGGTGCTCGGGCAAACTTGGCGCACGATATTGACGGCTGGAACTTCGACAAAATTCGACGGCAAGCTCGTGCCTTATGGGCCGATGCTCTCCAAGGCGTGAACATTGAAGACTCCGACGAGGCTCGAAAGGAAATCTTCGCCACTGCGCTGTACCATTCGTTCATCGATCCGCGCAGTTTCTCCGACGTCGACGGCCGGTACACGGGAGCCGACAGCAATGTCCACCGGGCGAGAGACTTCACCTATCGAACCGTGTTTAGCGGATGGGATGTGTTCCGCAGCCAATACCCGATGTTGACAATCCTACGTCCCGACGTGGTCGACGACACAGTGAACAGTCTCATGCAGCAAGCGGAACTCAGTGGCAATGGTTACTTGGCCCGCTGGGAGTTCATGGGCATCGAGTCGGGCTGTATGATCGGTGACCCAGCGATTAGTGTTTTTACCGAGGCGTATCTCAAGGGTATTCGCCACTACGATACGGAAAAAGCTTACGCGCTGTGCCGTCAGACCGCCCAGGGGCCTCGCACCAGTCGCCCCGGTTGGCAGGAGTACCTGAAACTTGGCTACGCGCCCGCCGCAATCTCCCAAACTCTGGAGAACGCTTACTTTGATTATTGCGTGGGCCGGTTTGCCGAGGCCTTGGGTAAGATGGACGAGGCGGCCGCGTTTTTTTGTCGTGCGATGAACTATCGTAAGATCTACGACCCGTCGGTCGGTAACATGCGCGCCAAAGACTCCCGGGGTAACTGGATTCGTTGGGAAGGTGCTACTAAGTACGGCCAAGGTTGTATCGAAAGTAACCCTTATCAGCAAGGCTGGTTCGTTCCCCACGATGTCCAAGGCCTCATCGACCTGATGGGTAAAGACTACTTCCTGTCGTACCTGACAGCGTTCTTCGAAAAGACTCCGCCTAGCTTCGAATGGAATGATTATTTCAATCACGCCAACGAACCCGTCCACCACGTGCCGTACCTGTTCGTCTATGCGGGCAAACCCTGGCTGACGCAGAAATGGGCACGTTTCACAATGGATAATGCCTACCGCACCGGCTTGCGCGGTCTTTGCGGTGATGAGGACGTTGGCCAGATGTCAGCGTGGTACATTCTCAGTGCCTTGGGGTTTCATCCGGTCTCGCCGGTGGACGGGATCTACATCATCGGCAGCCCTGTGTTTGCAAAAGTGACGATTCGCTTGGACAGCAAGTACTACAAGGGCAGAACGTTCACAGTCCTCACGCGCAACAACTCAAAAAAGAATCTTTACGTTCAATCGGCCAGCCTCAATGGAAGCCCCCTAGATCGGGCGTGGCTCCGCCACGAAGAGATCGCCGACGGCGGCACATTGGAGCTGCTCATGGGACCAGAACCAAACCCAAGCTGGGGGAGCGATCCCAAACATCGTCCCCCGTCACTAAGCAGTCAGCACAAGAGGTGACCGCCTACGGCTGGAATATTTAACCTTCGACATTCCAATGAAAAAACATCACATCATTGCATTGCTCGCACTCACCGCAGTTGCCGCCGACAAACGACCTGCGGACTGGGTCAAACCGGAGATCGACACACACAAATCGCGTTGGTTCTATTTTTCGTCGGCATGCCGGCCGTTCGGCATGGTGAACCTCAGTCCCGACACCAACACGAAAAGCGATTGGGGTGGTGGCTACCTTTATGGCGACGACACGATCCGTTGTTTTAGCCACATCCACGGCTGGCAACTCGCCGGTCTCCCGGTGATGCCGGTCACAGCGAAGACCGACTTGAACGCTTATGAATCGAAGTTTTCGCACGATGACGAAATCATCCGTGCCGGCTACCACAAAGTCGTGCTCCGCACACACAAAGTCACCGCCGAATTGACCTCGACGACGCGTGTCGGGTTTCACCGTTACCGGTTTGCCGGCGGCGGCAAGCCGTGCGTGTTGATTGACCTAGCAGCGCCGTTGATGGAGTGCAAGATGCTCGGCCGTGATGTCCGCATCGTCGACAATGATTCGGCGCTCGAAGGCTCATTCGTCCTCAGCCCGACGATACGACGACCGAAGCCGTTGACGGTCTATTTTATTGCGCAGTTTCAATGCGCGTTCAGGGCCGTTGGCGATTGGAAGGACGGCAAGGTGCTGGTCGAGTTCGCCGATGCAAAGAAACCGGTGCTATTGAAGGTGGCGCTCTCCTATACCGGCCTCGACGGTGCGAGGAGTAATCTTGCGGCGGAATTGCCGCACTGGGATTTTGACCGTGTCGTACGCGAGTCAGCGGACGACTGGAACGACTGGCTCAGCCGGATCGAAGTCGAAGGCAGCACTGACACGCAGAAGACGAAATTCTACACCGACCTCTGGCGCGCATTGCTTGGCCGCCGGATCGTGAGTGACGTGGATGGCCGTTACATTGACAATACCGGCTCAGCGCCGATCGTGCGGCAGGGCAAACTGCCGCACCACAACTTCGACGCATGGTGGGGATCGCACTGGTCGTTGAACATTCTCTGGCCGATGGCGTGGCCAGAAGTCGTCGAGGCGTTTTGCGAGACGATGATCAACATGTACCACAACGGCGGCCTGATTCCGCGTGGTCCGTCGGGCGGCAACTATACCTATGTGATGATCGGCGACACGGCAGCACCGTTCTTCGCTGCTGCATATGCGGCTGGCATCCGTTCGTGGGACGCGGAAACAGCATATGCCGGCTTGCGCAAGAACGCATTCGTTGGCGGTATCCGCGACCATGCCGGTTACGAACACAATGTCCCGGCGTTCGGCGGTGGGATGCAGTATTACGTCGAGCGCGGTTATGTGCCGGAAGACATTCCAAATACCGTAGGTTTTCATCGTGACGGCGCGGCGATGACGTTGGAGTACGCGTACGAGGACTGGTGTGTGGCGCAGCTTGCGCTTGCGCTCGGCAAGAAGGAGGATGCAGAATTCTTCCTGCGACGGTCGCAGAATTACCGGAAACTTTGGGATCCGGAAGTTGGCTGGATGCATCCGCGCACAGTGAAGGGCGACTGGATTCCAGATTTCAAGCCGATCGGAGAAGGTTTTAATACCAAAGGATTCTGCGAGGCGAACTCGGCGATTTATAGCTTCTTCGTGCCGCATGATGTGCCGGGATTGGTTTCATTGTTCGGCGGATCGGAGAAGTTCACGGCGCGACTCGATGAAAGCTTCAAGAAGGCTGAGCCGCTCCGTTTCGTTTCGAAAAACGATAAGTTTGGCGAAGCTTGGGTTAGCTACGACAATGAGCCGAGCATGGCAATGGCGCACTTGTTCAACTACAGCGGTGCCCCGTGGCTTAGCCAGAAATGGATTCGCGCTGTGCAGGAGAAAGCATTTGGCGACATCACGCCAAACGGTGGCTATAACGGCGATGAAGATCAGGGACAACTCGGCTCGCTCAGTGCATTGATGGCCATTGGACTATTTAGCGTGGATGGTGGCGCGTCAGTAAAACCGCAATACGAGATCACCGCGCCGATCTTCGACAAAGTCAGCATCCATCTTCGCAACGGTAAGACGTTCGTCATTACGACTACGAACAACAAGAAGCAGAACGTCTATATTCAGTCGGCAAGATTGAACGGGCAACCGTGGACAAGTTTCCGGTTCCCGCAGGCGACATTCGCACAGGGCGGTACGCTCAAACTCGAACTCGGTCCGGCGCCGAACAAGGCGTGGGGGATCGAGCCGCGTTAATTGCCGAGCTTATGCAGCGCGAAGGCGTAGGCGCCGATTGCGACGGCTTCGCTCGTGCCAAGCTTCGACATGCCGACGCCGATGCGCGGCATCGGGTCGTAGCCGATCTTGCGAGTCGAGCCGGGCACGGTGATTTCCTTTTTCTCGCCCTTCAGGAACTTGTCGAGCTGCGCGGAGTCTTCGAGGTTGAACGCGAGCTGAGCTAGCCGTCGGAATGTGCCGCCGTTCGGGTTGCGATAGTTGCCGTTCATCTCGTCCACAATCGCTGGCAGGAACAACGGCCACGCGCCGGAGACGCCGCCACCGATGACGGCGAGGCCGTCAATCAACGTGAGCGCCTGCGACATGGCGTCGCCGACGACTTCGCCGAGTTGACGGAACGCTTCGCACGCGGCGGCTTTGTCGCCCGGTGCATTTCCGGAACCGATGTCGAAGAGAACTTTTGGTTCCGGAACTTTGTCGAGCGGTGTTCCGGTCTTGGCGGCGTAGACGCGGCGGACGGCGCGGATGCTGGCGCCTTCTTCGGCGTTGGTGTCGGGCTGGAGTTTGTTGCGGAGCAACCAGATTTCGCCCGCGCAAATATTATCGCCGCCGAACAGTTCGCCGGCGCGCACGATACCGGCTCCGAAACCGGTGCCGAGTGTGACGCCGAAAAGGTTTTTGTAGCGTTTTGGGCTGCCGGATTTTTCGAGGAGGCCGTTGACGTGCGGCAGGAATCCGGCAATGGCTTCGCCGTACACGAAGAGGTCGCCGTCGTTGTTGATGAAGACGGGGATTTTGAATTTGTCTTCGAGCATCGGCCCGAGCGCGATGCCGCCGCGGAATGCGGCAAGATTGCCGAGGTCGCCGATGATGCCGCGCGGGTAGTCGGCCGGTCCGGGGAAGGCGAAGCTGATGGCGACGGGCGCGGCGGGCAGTGATTTGCGGACGCGCTCGAAACCTTCGACGAGGGTGGCGAGGCAACGGTCGAGGTTGTCGGCGTTGGAGGGGACGGAGAACGGTTGCGTGGCCGGTTTGTCGCCGCGGATGGCGGAGAACTTGAAGTTGGTGCCGCCCGCGTCGAGCGTCATGACGATGCGTTGGTCGTTTTCGTATTTCATGCCGCCGCCGTTCCTTTCTTCGCGCCGCGCAGGGAGATGAGGAACAGGTACGCGAAGCAACCGGCGGGGACGACGAAAGCGAACGCTTTCATGCCGGAGTCGAGGAGCTGGCCCATGAGCAGGGGGACGATGGCGCCGCCGGAGATGGCCATGCACATGAGGCCGCTGAGTTCGCTGGCGCGCTCGGGTTTCTCCTCGACGGTGATGGAGAAGAGCATCGGCCAGATGTTGGCGAAGCCGAAGCCCGCGGCAATGACGCCAGCGATGGCGAGTTTGTGGGAGCCGGTCATGATGGCGATGGCGCCGAGCAGGCCGAGCAACGCGGAGAGTCGGAAACAGGTGCGCGGACTCATGACGGTGAGGATGGCGCCGCCGAGGAGGCGTCCGACGGTGAGCAGTGCAAAGAAAAGCGCGGGGCCGAATTTGCTGGCGGTCTTTTCGTCAATGCCGAGGTCTTTCAATCCGGGAAACAGGAACCGGCCCATCGAAGCTTCGGCGCCGACGTAAAGGAAGATGCCGAGCACGGCCATGAGGAAGATCGGTTCCTTGAGCAGCGAGAGGCTGGAGCCGATGCTGGGCGGCACGTCGGCCTTGGTTTCCTCGAACTTGAGGAAGAGGACGGACACGAACGCCACCGCCATGAGGATGAAGAACAGCGGGAATGATCCGCGCCAGTCCATGCTCTTGAACAATGCGATGGCGCCGAGGGCGGTCACGAGGTAGGTGGATCCGGCGCTGCCGATACCCTTGATGCCTTGGGCGAAGCTGAGGTTGCGGCTGTACGTACCGGCGGGGCTGACATCGCGCATGATCGGATTTCCCGCGACCTGAAGGAAGGTGGTGCCGACGCCGAGCACGAAGATGCAGCCGAGCAACAGCGCGAAGCCGGGCGACATCAGGCTCGGCACGAGCATCGCCGCGGCGTTGAGACCGAGGCCGAGGAGTAACAGTTTCTTCTTGCCGATGCGGGCCGCCATCACGCCGCCGGGGACGCTGAACACGGCAAATGCGATAAAGACGAAAAATGACAGCAACGACGCCATAACATTGCTGAGATGGAATTGGTTCTTCACCGCGTCGGACAGCGGCCCCATGGCGTCGGCGACGCCCATGACCAGAAACGCGAGAAAGATTGGGACTGTTTTCTTCATGTTATTCTCCTGTGTTTATTCTTGTGACGGGTGGCGAGCAACGCTCGAATAGTGCGATATCCAATAATCGATTAGTACTGTAATCGTTGGACAGCGTCAAGGACACGATTTCCGACGTGAAGAAAACGGCTTCGAATAGGCACTTTGCCGCGTTTCGACCTACTGCAATGCACTTTCGAGCTGCTCGCGTTTGGTCCTCTGTTTCCAGAGCAATCACCCATGGAACTTCATCGGAACTTTCGAGACGAAATCGCACCGCTTGAAGCTTCCCTTGCCACATTGCTGCGTGCACGGGGCTTTCGGGTGGTCGGAGTGCATAGCAAAACTGGCTTGCCCGACTCAATACTACAAGCAGAAGAGGCCGAGCGGGTATTTCTGGCAGAGTTTAATGAAGCAACGAGCTAACCGATCGCGAGACTGTGTGAAAAGTCTTCCGGTTTGGCAAGCAAGTAGATAGAATCGGCGCCAATCAAGGAGGCTTTGTGAGTTACATCGAAGGTGCTGATCGCCAACAAGCGTGGCTGTTGCCAGAACGGTTGGAAGACTATGTC
>CAIKAP010000057.1 GCA_903825435.1 uncultured Verrucomicrobiota bacterium | reverse complement strand
TTTAGTTTTCAGGCGGCACGCAGCGGCAATAACTGCAACCGGACGATTTGTTCATAGCGGGCCATGTTGTAGATCAGGTTGATCAACCCGATTGCCGCCGCGTTGCGCCGCTCCCCGATGTAACGCAGATAGAATCCTTTCATCGATTGGCTCATGTAGCCAAACACATGCTCGATCCTCGCTCGCCGCTTCGACTTCTGCCGATTGCTCTCTTGTTGCTCGTCGCTCAGCGGCCGGTTCCGATAGGCCCGCTCATGGATCTGACTGGTAATTTGTTTAGCTGCCAACATCGCTTCCACACTCCGATACGCGCTGTCGACATAGACCGCCCCCTCGGTGCCGTCCACCAGCGGTTCGAGCATCTGCGAGCCGTGGACGCTGGCGTCGGTGACCGCGTACTTCTCGATGAGTTTGCTTTTTGCGTCCGCTTTCACGTGGTTCTTGTAGCCGTAATGCCTCTCGTCGGTCTTCTTCGTCAAGCGCGCGTCCACGTCCTTCTGCCGTTGCTTGGCTGGTTGTTCGGCCCACTCCGCCGGTGTGTCGCCCCCCTTGATCGCGGCATTTTCGTCCCGCGTGTTGCGCTGGCGCGGCACGCCCACAAAATTGGCGTCCACTAGACTGCCGGGCTGCGCCAGCCAACCGCACGTGCGCAACTGCTCGTCGAACAGCGCAAAGAGTTTCTCGAACGCGCCCGCCTGGATCAACGCCTTGCGAAAGCCGAGTCCGACGAGACGCCGCTGTCGTTTGCAGTAATCCCAGAGCGTGTTAGCATCCGGGATCTTGTCGGCCAGCGTCCAGCCGATGAACTGCTGGAAACTTAAGCGATCATTGATCTGATATTCGGTCTGCTCGTCGGACAGACAGTAAAAGCGTTGCACCCGCAGTGGGCGGAAGCTCTCCCCATCGATCACGGCAGGTGCGGCTCAACGGATTGCCCTTGGCCAAGAGCCATTGCACACGCAATTTCACGTCAAATAACCCGGGCGCTTGGGTGGCTTTATAGGTTTTCAGGCGCGAATTGTAGCCAGCTCTTTTCCCTGTTCAAACAGTTTCGTTGTCCTTCGTCACGTTTTGCTGAGTCACCAGGGGTAGCCAGATGATAATCGCGGCTCAGTAATTGCTGAGCCGCGGCGATGTTTCAAGGTAACAAAAATCGATGCTGCGCGTTGTGCAGAAATGACGAGGGTTTTGGGGTGCGGCGGCGTATTACTGGGTGAATGATTAAGAAGTTGATTCATTTTAGTGCGCACAACCGGATGCTTGTGATCATGCTCATGGCGGCGGCGGTGGCGGGCGCGGTGTACGCGATGAAAAATATACGGCTCGACGCGATACCGGATTTGTCGGACACGCAAGTCATCGTGTTCACGAAATGGGATCGCTCGCCGGATATTGTCGAGGATCAAGTCACGTATCCGATCATCTCGGCATTGCTCGGCGCGCCGAAGGTAAAAGCAATCCGCGGCTTTAGCGATTTTGGGTTCAGCTATGTTTACGTGATTTTTCAGGACGGCACCGACATTTATTGGGCGCGTTCGCGCGTGCTAGAGTATTTACAGAAAATTTCCGGCACGTTGCCCGCCGGAACAAATCCGGAACTTGGACCGGATGCGACCGGCGTCGGCTGGGTGTTTCAGTACGCGCTCGTTGACAAGTCCGGCAAACATTCGCTCGCCGATTTGCGCAGCTATCAGGATTGGAATCTCCGGTACGCGCTGCAAAGCGTGCCCGGCGTGTCGGAAGTCGCGGGTCTCGGCGGATTCCAGAAACAATATCAAGTCACGGTTGATCCGGTAAAATTACAAGCTTACGGCCTCGGCATGATGGAAATCGCCGACGCGATCAAACGCAGCAACAACGAAATTGGTGCGCGGCTCATCGAGTGGAGCGGGCGCGAGTTTATGGTGCGGGCGCGCGGCTACATTACCAAGACCGACGATCTCGGCGAAGTTGTCGTGAAAGCGTCGAAGACCGGAACGCCGGTGTTGTTGCGCGACGTGGCGGACGTGGCGCTCGGCCCGCAACTCCGTCGCGGCGTCGCAGACCTCGACGGCGACGGCGATGTTGTCGGCGGTATCGTCGTGATGCGACACGGCGAGAACGCGCTCAACGTCATCGAGGCGATAAAAGCAAAGCTGGTGGAACTAAAACCGTCGCTGCCGGAAGGCGTCGAGGTGAAGACGACGTACGACCGGTCGGAGTTGATTCAGGAATCCATTCACGGACTCAAACACGATCTGCTGCTGGAGATGATTATTGTCAGCGTCGTGATTTTATTTTTTCTCTGGCATATCCCGTCGGCGCTCGTGCCGATATTGACGATTCCAATCTCCGTCGCGCTGGCGTTTATACCGATGTATTTCATGGGAATTTCATCCAATATTATGAGCCTGACCGGCATTGCGATTTCCATCGGTGTGCTCGTGGACGGTGCGATTGTCGAGGTGGAGAACGCGTACAAAAAACTCGAACGCTGGCGCGAGAAAGGCGGCAGCGGCGATTTCCACGCGGTCCGGCTGGAGGCGTTGATGGAAGTCGGGCCGAGCGTTTTCTTCTCGCTGCTCGTGATCGCGGTGGCGTTTCTGCCGGTGTTTACGCTCGTCGAACAGGAAGGCCGGTTGTTCAAACCGCTCGCGTACACGAAAACGCTCGCGATGGCGCTGGCCGCGTTGCTCGCCGTGACGCTCGACCCGGCGGTGCGGATGCTGTTCACGCGGATGGAGCCGTTCAAGTTCCGGTTTCGTCCGTTGGCGTGGCTGTTTAACGCCGTCGCGGTCGGTAAATATTATCCGGAGGAAAAACATCCGGTGAGTCGTGTGTTGTTCTGGTTGTACGAAGGTCCGTGCCGGTTGGTGTTGCGCTGGCCGAAGACGGTGATCGCGGTGGCGGTGTTGGTCGTGGCGACGACGGTGCCGGTGTATTTGAAACTCGGCAGCGAGTTTATGCCGCCTTTGAACGAAGGCACGATTTTGTACATGCCGACGACGATGCCCGGTCTCTCTGTGACCGAGGCGGCGCGGCTGTTGCAGTTGCAGGACCGGATGCTGAAGACGTTTCCCGAAGTCGAGAGCGTTCACGGCAAAGCGGGCCGCGCCGATACCGCGACCGACCCGGCGCCGTTCTCGATGATGGAGACCGTCGTCCAACTCAAGCCGAAGAGCCAATGGCGGCCCGGTATGACGTGGGAGAAACTCATCGCTGAGATGGACGCCGCGATCCAGATTCCCGGCAACGTCAATTCGTGGACGATGCCGATTCGCGGTCGCATTGACATGCTCACGACCGGTGTCCGCACGCCGGTCGGCATCAAAATCCTCGGCGCGAACCTCGACGAGATTCAGCGGCTCGGCGAACAGGTCGAAAAAATCCTCCGGAACATTACCGGAACACGGAGCGTGTTCGCCGAGCGGGCGGCGGGCGGTTTCTTCGTGGACATCGAGCCAAAACGCGAGGCGCTGGCGCGTCACGGCCTGACGATTGACGACGTGCACGGCGTGTTGATGAGCGCGCTCGGCGGCGAAACCATCACGACGACCATCGAGGGACGCGAACGGTACACGATCAATCTGCGTTATCCGCGCGACCTGCGCGGCGAACTGGACCAACTGGAGCGCGTGTTGGTGAAGACGATGATGGGCCGGCAAGTGCCGCTTGTCGAGCTGGCCGACATCAAGCTGGCCAACGGCCCCGCGATGATCCGCGACGAGAACGGGATGCTGGCCGGTTACGTTTATGTTGACATCACCGGTCGCGACATCGGCGGCTACGTCGAGGAAGCGAAGCGGGCCGTCGAGGCGCAGTTGAAGAGGCCGACCGGTTATCATCTGGTTTGGAGCGGGCAATATGAAAATATGCTCCGCGTGCGCGAGCGGTTGAAGGTCGTGCTGCCGCTGACCATCGCGCTGATTTTCCTGTTGCTGTACGCCAACACGAAGAGCGCGTTCAAGACGCTCGTCGTAATGCTGGCGGTGCCGTTCAGCCTCGTCGGCGCGGTCTGGCTGTTGTGGTGGCTCGGCTACAACATCAGCATCGCCGTCTGGGTTGGCATGATCGCGTTGATGGGACTCGACGCCGAGACCGGCGTCTTCATGCTGCTGTTCCTCGACTTAAGCTACGACGAGGCGAAACGCACCGGCAAGCTCCGCAACCTCGCTGACCTCCACGAAGCCATCATCCACGGCGCCGTGAAACGGATTCGCCCGAAGCTGATGACCGTCGCCGCCGCCGCGATGGGCCTGATGCCGATCATGTGGAGCATCGGCACCGGCTCCGACGTGATGAAACGGATCGCCGCCCCGATGATCGGCGGCCTGTTCACCAGTTTCGCGATGGAACTGCTAGTCTATCCGGCGATTTATCTCCTCTGGCGGCGCAGGGAACTGAAGCCGACAGTTGTTTCGTGATAGCGAACCCTACTTGACTTCTCCGTCGCTCGTGGTAACTTCGAGCAGTCTCTTTGAGAGGTTTGCAACGAGCGGTTTTCTCCGGGGTCTGTAACCATAAAACTGGACCCATTGAAGTGGCGGTTTGATGGAGAAAATCGAGAAAGATATGAAAATGCAAGCACTCTCAATCGCAGTCGTGACTGTCATCTGCCTCAGCAAGCTACCGGCCTTCGGCATGGCAGGCGATGCCCACAACGACCTTTCGGCCACACTGCTTTCCACGCCCGCCTCGGAAGGCGGGGCGGCCGGGATGAAGCAGTACAAGCTGGAGGTGATCCAGCGCTGGATGGACAATCCGGCCACAAGGACCGGACAGTTCATGAACCGGACAACGGGAACTGCCATTCATCCGACAAATCATGGCCACCTGCACCACAATCCAGAAGCTGTTTCCCGTGCGCTTTCTGGCACCGGTGAAATTGACCCGGCTGTTGAGAACGTCGCTCGTCTCCACAAGATTGCGGACATTTCGATCAACAAAGCCCCGGTTGATGGGTGGGAGATTACCGGCGAAATGCGCCAAGAGGCGCGGTCAATCCTGAATTACGTTGAGGAGCATTCACGACTGCCGAAGAGGCTTCCCCTCTGGGTTGATGAATCCGGTCCCTTGATGAAAGGAGCCACGGGTGAAGCTGATGCAATAGTTGACGCAGCCACAGCGGCGAGTACGGCTTCGAAGCTCAGTAAGGCCGTGCGCATTGGTGGTGGTGCTCTTGGAGTTGTCGGTGGCGGAGTGCAGGTATACCACGGCGTGAAAGAGATTCAGGAGGGAAAGAAAGTCTCGGGCTTGGTTGACGTTGTAAGTGGATCCAGTGTGACAGGGGCTGGGGCTGCAATTATGGCCGGCAAGACCGCTCTTGGCGGAACATTGGGTGGTACTGCTGTCGTACTTGACGGCGTGAAAGATGTGTACACTGGTATCCGAGATGGCGACAGGAAACGTACTGGCATTGGCACCACAAAAACCATAGCCGGCGGGTGCATGATTTATGGTGAAGCCACGGGAAATCCATTGGTCTTCGGCGGTGGGGTTGTTCTGTACACCGGCACAGTCGTCTACGAGAACTGGGACGCTATCGAAGATGGGGCAACATCAACTTGGGATGCGATTGAGTCTCACCTTCCGTGGTAGTTCACCAGCCGATCAGAAGGAGAACATCGAAATGAATGTCAGAGATAGAATCGTTGATGCAAAAAGTGATTTCGTGCGAGAGCACGGTCGAGAGCCAAAAGGGATTCACCTGTCATGAGCAGATGTTGCTGAGTTGTGTTCGTTGAGACGGACGGAATTAGACAATTTGGCGGAGGAAATAGCCAAGCACGGCAATGGTGCCATCAAAGAGCTTTTCGGCATGAAGGTATTGAGCAAGGACGCCAAACAGCTTCGGTGTGAATGATGATTTGCGGGGTCAACGCCTGACTCCTGATGCTATCTCGTTTGGCAGGCATTGACCCGGTCGCTCATTCACTCACCACTATGTTTTTCCGTTAGGCTGCCATCGCGGTGGACGGGAACACCGGCCTCTCTTCATTCAATTCTGTGTTACCGCGCTATGACACGACGACGGTGATCGGGGCGGCGGCATCGTTCGCGATGGAATCTCCGCGGTTAATCTGTTATGGAAGCGGCGAACGATTGGAGGAGATCATGACGGAACTGCAACAGATGTTGGAGGCGCTGAAACGGCCTGAGTATGTTCACGTGCTGCTGAACCCGCTGCCGATCTACGGGATGGTGATCGCGCTGGTGGCGTTGGTGCTCGGCTTGATCAGTGGAAACAAGGGGGCACAGATGGTGGCGCTGGTGTTGATGGTGTTGGTGTGCGGTTCCGTCTGGCCTGTTAGCGAGTTTGGCGACAAGGCGGCGGAACGCATCGGAACGTCGCTGGATAGCGACGGGATGCGCTGGTTGAAGATTCACGATAAACGCGTGGACATCGGCGCGTGGGCCTACTACATCACGGGCGCGCTCGCGCTCGTCACGCTGATTGTGAAATGGAAGCTCCCCAAATTTGAACGCTGGCTGACGGCGTTGGTGCTGGTGGGGGCGTTGGTGTCGCTCGGTTTCGGCTGCTGGATCGCGCATGCCGGGGGGCAGATTCGGCACACTGAGTTCCGCACAGGGAAGCCGCCAGCGGTTACACGCGCACCTTGACGACCACTTTCGTCACCGGACTCGGCGTGTCCACGGCGATGCCGGGCATGTGCGCGTCTTCGGGGAACAGAATCGCAAACGAACCGGCCGGCACCGTCACGAAATCACCGGTGCCTTTGTAGAAGGCGATGTCCTTGGTTTCGTCATACGGTTCGGTTAGCGTGAGACGGCTTACGTGCGTCCAGCCGATCCGTTCTGCGCCGGAGGCGATGTACTGGACGTCGATGTACTTGCAGTGCGCCTCCCACTTACCCTCGGCGCGCGGTTTGCTTTGGTAGCTCTGCACGAGCGCGAACACCTTGTCGCCGTCCAACTCATACCGGCCCGGCTCGCGCGGGGTCTGCGCGAACTCCAGCGCTAGGGCGATTCGTTTACCGAGGCAACGGTAGAGCACGGCGTTCTCGATTCGGTCCACAATCATGGTTTGTTTCTAGTGCAACGAAATCTCCTTTACAAGCCGGGAGGCGCGGCTACGCTCGATGACATGACGGTTCGATTTGGCATCCTCGGTGCGGGCAGAATTCTTGCGAAAATCGGCCCGGCATTCGGCTTGGCGCACAGCGCGAAACTCGTCGCCATCGCGAGCCGCGACGGCGCGCGGGCGGCCGCAGCAACCCGACAGCACGGCGCGACGCGGGCGCACACCGGCTACGAGGCGTTGATTGCGGACCCGGAGGTGGACGTCGTGTTCAACGCGCTCCACAACGGCCTGCACTGCGAGTGGACATTGCGCGCGCTCAAAGCCGGCAAGCACGTGCTCTGCGAGAAACCGCTTGCGCGTTCGTCGGCGGAAGCAGACCGGATGTTTACTGTCGCCCGCGCACACAGGCGGCAATTGATGGAAGGATTTATGTACCGGTTCCACCCGCAAATCATCGAGGCACGGCGGCGTGTGTGCACGGGCGAACTCGGACACCTGCTTCACATCCGAGCGTGTTATGCGACACGCGGGCGTGAGCCGGAAAATTCCCGGTATTGGCCGGACGTGGGCGGCGGCGCGTTGATGGACATCGGTTGTTACTGCGTGAACGCATCTCTGTTGTTTGCCGGAACAAAACCGCAACAGGTCATGGCGCAGGCGCGATTTGCGAACGGCGTGGATATGACGCTGAGCGGCATGCTGGATTTCGGCGGCGGACTAGCTGCACACGTGTTGTGCAGCTTTGAGTCGGAAGGCGTGTTTGGCGTCGAGATTGACGGAACGAACGCGAAACTGGTGCCCTAATCCGTGGTTGCCACTGGGTGGCGTGGGCGAGTTGCACGTGACGCGGGGCGGTCAGACGGAGATTGTAAAACTTGCAGCGCCGCATCCGTTGTCGCATTTCGCGGCGGAGATTGAACATTTTGCAGAGTGCGTCCGGGAGAACCGCGCACCTACGATGGTGACGGAAGTGGACTCACGCGAGACGATGCGGGCGATGGAGGCGTTGCTGAAATCAGCGCGCAGCGGCGCGGTGGTTGAGCTGCACTGGTAACCACTGGCGTCAGTTCTTCTTGTTCAGGCGACGGTGCAGAAAGAGAATGACGGGCGAGCTCACGGAGGAGTTTTGTGCGTATCCGAGTGCGCCGCCGCTTGCGCCGGGGGTCACGGGAGGATGATTGGCATCAATAATCGCCACAGCCAAACCGTCGGCAACATATCCTCCTCCCCACATATTGTAGTCAAAGGAGATTTGAATGCCTTGATCCGACGAAATCGGAGTGGTGTAGATGGCGTACCCGGCTTGATAGTACTGGTCCGGCTTCAACCGCAGCCAGCCATTACCGGGCGTGTCAACACCGGTCGCAGCCGTCAACGTCGCATTGCCTCCGATGATCCAGCCTGATTCGGTCGTGCCTATGAAACTGCTGGTCAACAACAAATCAGCGCGTGCCGACGTGATACCGAGTGCGAGGCAGAAAGCCGTCACCTTAAGTACTCGCCGAGTGTGCATCTTCTCCATGACTGGCTGACTCTTTGTCACGCACCGGACTGAAAGTTAAAGCGAATCACCGTGCGGTTCTGCGTTTCCCTCCTTGACTCGACGAATGTCATCCTTAGAATGCGCCGCCAAGGAGATTCTATTAATCATGACAAATATCACTCGTATTCAAGCGCGCGAAATCCTCGATTCACGCGGAAACCCCACCGTTGAGGTGGATGTCGAACTCTGTTGCGGAGCCACCGGCCGCGCGGCTGTCCCCAGCGGCGCCAGCACCGGCGAACACGAAGCGTGGGAGCTTCGCGACGGCGACAAGAAACGTTATCTCGGCAAAGGCGTCCAGAAAGCCGTGGCCAACGTGAACGGCCCGATTGCCAAGGCTCTTGCCGGCAAGGACGCTCTCGACCAGCTTACCGTTGACAGCACGATGATCGCGCTCGACGGCACGCCCACCAAGGGCAAGCTCGGCGCGAACGCCATCCTCGGCGTTTCGCTCTCGACCGCGCACGCTGCGGCCAACGCGCTCGAACAGCCGTTGTTCAAATATCTCGGTGGGCCGAACGCGAAAGTGTTGCCGGTGCCGATGATGAACATCATGAACGGCGGCGCGCACAGCGACGCTCCGATCGATTTGCAGGAGTACATGATCATGCCGAAGGGCGCCTGCTGTTTCCGCGAAGCGCTCCGGATGGGCGCGGAAGTTTTCCACGCGCTCAAAGGCGTATTGAAAGACGGCAAGTACAGCACGGCGGTTGGCGACGAAGGCGGTTTCGCTCCCAATTTGAAGAACAACGAACATCCATTCGAAGTCATCCTCGCGGCGATCAAGCAAGCGGGCTATACCGCCGGCAAGGACATCTTCATCGCGCTCGACCCGGCGGCGAGCGAGTTCTACGACAAAGCGAGCGGTAAGTACGTGTTCAAGAAGTCCGACGGTTCCAAGCGAAGCTCGGCGGACATGGTCGAGTATTGGAGCGGTCTCTGCAAGAAGTACCCCATCGTTTCCATCGAAGACGGTCTCGCAGAAGGCGACTGGGCCGGCTGGAAACTGTTGACGGAGAAGCTCGGCGACAAAATCCAACTCGTCGGCGACGATCTTTTCGTGACGAACACGAAGTTCCTCAAGCGCGGCATCGATACCGGCACGGCGAATTCGATTCTCGTGAAGGTCAACCAGATTGGTTCGTTGACCGAGACGCTCGACGCCATCGAGATGGCCAAGGAAGCCGGTTACACCGCCGTCATCAGCCATCGCTCCGGCGAGACCGAAGACAACACCATCGCCGACATCGCCGTCGCGACCAATGCCGGCCAGATCAAGACCGGTTCGCTCTGCCGGACCGACCGGGTCTGCAAATACAACCAGCTCCTCCGCATTGAGGAGTTGCTCGGCAAGAACGCCGTGTACGGCGGCAAGCTGTAATCATCACAACAATGAACTGGCGCGTGCTTTGGTTGCGGGTGCAATCGATGGGATACTGGATGTTCCTGGCGATTGTGGCCGTTGGCGTGGTTCTGCTCTTCGTTCCCCTCTGGCACCGCCAGTACGCCTTGCAGAGAGAGAACCGACGGCTCGAAGCGAATGTGATGCGGCTGGAGGCGTTGGAAAAACAGTACAAGAGTGAGATCGAAGCATTGAAGACTGACCCAACCTACGTTGAGCGCATCGCCCGCGAGAAACTCAATCTCGTCAAGCCGAACGAAACCGTCTTCCAGTTTCCTGCCGGGACAACTAATCAATCGCACCGGTAGAAACTATTTCCCAAACCGGCCGTTTCGGCTAAGATGACGGCAGAAATTATGTTTACCGTCCGCACGTTGCTGGAAGGAAAATGGTCGATCCTATTGTTGGCCGTGCTCACCGTCGCCACGGTGTTGCGGTGCCCGTGGCACTGGGCGCCGGTGTTGCCGTCGGCGTTGCTGGCGTTCGTGTTCTCATTCTTCCGCGACCCGACCCGCACAATTCCCGCCGACCCAAAGCTCATTGTGGCGCCGACCGACGGCAAGGTGGTCGAGATCACCACCGTGAACGAACCTCTCTATTTCAAGGGCGAAGCGAAGATGGTGGGCATCTTTATGTCGGTGTTCAACGTCCACGTCCAGCGCGCCCCGGTCGCAGGACGGATCGAACTGGTGCAATACTCGCCCGGTAAATTCCTCGACGTGCGCGACCCGGTCGCGGGCGCGGTCAACGAGAACCGGTTCATCGGCATCGCAGGCGCCGATGGCATGCGCTACGGCATGCGACAGATCGCGGGATTAATCGCGCGGCGCATCGTTGGCTGGGCCGACAAAGGCGCCAGCGTCGAGAAAGGCGAACGGATCGGTATGATCCGGTTCGGCTCGCGCGTGGATTTGCTCGTGCCCGTGGACATCGAGATCGTCGCCAAGGTCGGTGACGTTGTGAAAGGAGGCGAGAGCATTGTCGCCCGAACGAAATAACATTCCTCCGTCGCAAGACGACGAGAGGGTGAAGATTTACCTATTGCCGAACCTGTTCACAGCAGGCAACCTTGCGTGTGGGTTTTTTGCGCTGACGTGGATATTCAAATACGATGTGAAGTCGCTGGACTTCGAGCCGGTCCATAAGGCGATCTGGCTGATTCTGGCGGCGTTCGCGTTTGATTTCTTCGACGGGCGCGTGGCGCGGATTACAAAGAAGGAATCGCCGTTTGGCCGGGAGTTCGATTCGCTGGCTGACATCGTGAGCTTCGGCGTCGCGCCGGCGTTCCTAGTATATCGGATCGTGCTGGAGGAGTTTGTAAAGACGGGCTGGATGGTGGCGGCAATTTATCTGGTGTGCGGCGGTATCCGGCTTGCGCGATTTAACCTGCTGTCGCAGATCGGTGGTAAGAAGAGCAGTAACGAGTTTGTCGGGTTTCCGATTCCGTCGGCGGCGGGGATGGTGGTGAGCGTGACGATGCTGATGATGTCGTTGCGGGAACACGATCATCCGCTAGGCAACTGGAGGTTTGTGTTGCCAGCGCTGATGCTGATGCTGTCGTGGATGATGGTCAGCAACGTGCGCTATCCGACGTTCAAGACGGTGGAGTGGACGTTGCAGAAATCGGTGGCGGCGTTTGCAGCGGTTGTGGTGGTGGCGATGTTGCTGGTGGCTAACTTCGAGGTGGCACTGGCGTTCCTGTTTGTGGCGTATCTGTTGTACGGCTTGGTGCGTCCGTGGGTGAGTAAGCGTTGGCGGCGCGAGATCGAGGAGGAAGAGCAGGAGGACGGCGGCGCCGAGAACTAGGTGAACCCAACAGTGCTTGGACATTTGGTGGTCGTGCTGGCGGCTGGGGTGGTGACGGGATTTGTCGTTTGTCTTCCGATCGGCCCAGTCAATATTACCGTCATCAACACTGCGCTGCGTAAGGGATTTCTGTCGGCATTCATGGTCGGCTGCGGCGCAATGTGCGCCGACATGGTGTACGTGACGCTAGCGATGGCCGGGCACGCGTCGTTGCCGCGCGACCCGCGGTTGATGGTGGCGCTGCGCTTGGTGGCCGTCATCGTCGTCGCGGTGCTGGGCGTGCGCAATCTGTTTATGAAGACGCAGAAGTTCGAGTCGCACTCCGAAGCCGTCGCGGAACACGTAGATCAGCGCTGGCATCATCCGCGGTCGTTCCTGCTCGGATTTCTGCTGGCGATTTCCAACCTCGGTCTGATTGTGTTGTGGGCAACGGTGACCACCGCACTCCACACGAACGACTTCGTGGACATGGATATTCACGCTATCCGCTGGACATGCGCCACCGGCGTGGCGATGGGTGTGAGCACGTGGTTCTTCCTGATTTCATGGCTGGTATCGCGTGCGCACCGGCGGATCACGACGGAGGCGTTGGCGTGGCTGGCGCGCATCTGCGGCGTGGTATTCCTGATCTTCGCCGCACTGCTGGTGGTGAACCTGATATCACCAAGGATATAAACACATGTGTTACCTCCTGATCTTGTTGCTGGCCCTGCCCGCAGTGGCGGCGGAGAAACTGAACTGGGACAGCGACAACGACGTGATGGCGTATCTAGGCCGCGCGGGCGGTCAATTGATCGAAAAGAAAGCGACCACCTCCAAGGAAGCGTTGATCTTGCAACTCCGACGCAAACAATGCCGTCTCGACCTCGTCGCCGGGCAGAGCACCGCTCAGGAACCGGCTGAGATATATTCCCGCGCCCGGCCCGGCGTGCTGGCGGTGGCAGGGTTGTACAAGTGCAGGAAATGCGCGCAGTGGCACATGACGACCGCCAGCGGGTTCGTCCTCACGAAGAATGGCGTCGCCGTGACCAACTGTCACGTCCTGAAGTCGGAAGAGCCGCAGACGTTCGTTGTGATGACCAGCACCGGCGACGTGTTCCCCGTCAAGGAAGTGCTGGCCGCCAACGAAGCTGACGACCTCGCCATCGTCCAACTCGCTCTTCCGCCCACCGCGGTGTTGACGCCGTTGCCGCTGGCGACTGGAGACCCGGCAGCGCCCATCGGCACACGCGTGAGCGTCGTCAGTCATCTCGAAAACCATTTCTACATGCTAACGGAAGGAATCATCTCGCGCTACCTCGACTGGCGGCAGCCCTCAAGCATCGTCAAGCGCGTCGCCATCACCGCCGATTTCGCTGTCGGCTCCAGCGGCGCACCGGTGCTCAACTCCAAAGGCGAAGTCGTCGCCATCGTCTGCGCCACCCACACCGTGTTCACCGGCAAGGAGCACGACAAACGCGAGCCGCAGATGACGTTGAAACTGTGCGCGCCCGTCAGCGGTCTGCGCACGCTGACGCAGCCCTGAACGTCGCGTTGACTTGTCGGCGTGTTCGCCGTATCCCGCCCGTGGCGCAAGGTCAACCAACCCTCTGGGCGTCTTTGCAACAGCGCGGGCGTATGTTCCTCGAACATGACCTCTACGACCAGCAAGAGAACCGATCCATCCTGTGGCGGCTGCGGATGGTGGTGTTGTTCATTGACCGCGTCTTCTTCGGGTTCGTCGAGAACCGCGGCCCGTTGCGCGCCGCGGCGCTCTGCTACACTACGCTGCTGGCGCTCGTGCCATTGCTGGCCGTCATGTTCGTGTTCGCAAAGGGCTTCCTGAAAGAATCCACCGCTACGGCTGTACCTCAATTGATTGAGACCATTGTGGTCAAAGTCGCGCCGCAACTGGAAGTCCTGCCCGCCGCCAGAGCCACCAACGTGGCCATCAAAGCCGGACAGATCAAGATCTCCGACGACGTCCGCCGCGAGGTCGTGCAGAACATCCAGCAATTCATCGACAACATTGACGCCGGTACGCTGGGCGCCATCGGCCCCGTCGCGCTCATCATCGTCGCCATCCAGTTGCTGACGACCATCAAGTAGACCTTCGACGATATCTGGGGCGTCACCAAGGGCCGCTCGATTTGGCGCAAGGTCGTGTACTACTGGACGGCGGTCACACTCGGCCCGCTGGTCCTGTTCACGGCGGTAACCATGACCGGCAGCCTCGAGTTCTCCCAAGTGATCGATCGGCTCGTTGCCGTCCCGTGGCTCGAGCGGTTCCTCTTCAAGGCGATTTCGTACATCATCCTCTGGATCGGGTTCGGCTCGCTCTACGGCCTGATGCCCAACACCCGCGTCCACTGGTGGGCCGCCACCATCGGCGGCATCGTTGCCGGCACGCTCTGGCGGCTCAACGCATGCTCAGCACGATGTACTTCTCCCGCGTTGTCACCTAGAGTAAGATTTGCGGTAGCCTCGGCGTCCTCCCCAATCTTACTGATTGGCATTTATTTTTCCTGGTACATCGTCCTGTTCGGCGCGCAAGTCTCTTTTGTCGGCCAAAACCACCGCGCCAGCGAACGCCTCGTCTGCCGCCAATTCCTCCACAGCCAGCCGGCACTCAGCGTCGGCGAAATCTCACGGCGACTCAATGTCCCTACCTCGCTGATCAACCGCCTCGCCCGCGCCGGCCCCCTTGCCGAGACCACCAGCGATTCCTCCGGCGTCATCCCCGCCCTCCGCACCAACGGTGTCGGCGGCACCAAGCGCGATGCTGACATCGTCGAATCAGTCCTCGGCGACCTCCGCGCCGCCGAACGTTCCGCCCCCGCCGATCTCCGCTTCAGCGACCTCGCCGAAAAAACCTGACAGCGCCGGCATCTTCTAGGCGGGATTGCAAGCGCAGGCGACTTGTGCCACGATGCAGCCTGCATGGGAGAGAACAGTTCCAGATTCATCCACCTTTTGCGCCGCTTCGTGTGGACGGCGGCGTTGTTGTTCGTGCTCCAATTGATCTTCGCGATTGTCGGCTTGCCGCGCCCACTTTGCGATTGGCTGCACGCCAAGGATCTTCAGCCGATCGAGACGCCCCACACCATCGTCGTACTCGGTGGTGGCGGCGTGCCAAGTGCGTCCACATTGCTCCGCCTGTACTACGCCGCCGAGTTCGGACGCGGGCTGACCGGAGTCACCTTCGTCGTGTCGTTGCCGGCAGACGAGAAACCGGACGAGGCGAGCGTCGGGAGGATGCGCAACGAGTTGGTCACGCGCGGCATTCCCGCGTCGCAGATCCGGATGGAAACGCGCGGGCTTAGCACACGCCACCAAGCCGTGAACATCGGCTCACTGCTTGGCGACAAGGCACGACAAAAGCCGATTGTGGTGGTCACCTCCGGCTATCACATACGACGGGCCGTGCTGGCGTTTCGGGCGGCTGGGTTCACTAACGTGCGGGGCTTGCTCGCTGCGAACGTGGAGGCGGAAGCGGACTTTGGCTGGTTTACTGGACTGCGGTACGGCGTCTGGAACAATTGGGCCCAGGAAGCCGAACTGATGCGCGAGTTGATCGTCTTGATGTTCTACAAGCTTCACGGTTGGGTTTGAGTTAGTCACCTCGATTTGATCTGGCGTCAAAAACTCGTCGTCTTGTTTGGTGCTATGTTTGTTGACGAGTGTAGGCGGTTGTGTTAGTAGTAGCGTACGGTTATGCGGGTCGCGCGGGTAGGGTGCCAAGCTCGCGAGAGGAGAAAATGAGAGAAATGATGCAACCAGATATGCAGTCCGGGACGATGGGAAGCACGGATCTGCCCGTGCCGAGTCAGAGTCTGCGGGTCGAGCGGAAGCAGTTCACATTCGAGCTGAAAGAGAATCCACGCGGCCAGTTTCTACGTATCACCGAAGAGGTGGGCGGGCGCCGCGATGCGATCATCGTACCGCTGAGTGGCGTCAAACAGTTTCGTGATACGCTGGACGAAATGATTCACGCTAGCCAAAGATTCCTTCCGAAAGAGGAATAATTTAACATCTGTTTCTAGCGCAAGAACCAAGTAAAAATCCTCTTAATCTAGTTTCTTGCCGAAGTTGATGGCCATCGCGCCGGCGCAAAATTCTTCGAAGCCGCACTCGGTGAAGCCGCATTGTTTCATCAACTCTTTCACGCCGCGTTGAGTGGGGTAGGCTTGGAGCGAGGCGAGAATGTACCCGTAGGCATCGGCGGCCCCAATGAAGACGTAGCTGAGGATCGGTAACCAGAACCGCAGGTGGGCGAAGTACAGCTGCCGCCACAATGGCGACTCAGGCTTGCCGAAGTCGAGCGAAAGTAGTTTTCCCCCAGGGCGCAAGACGCGGTGAATCTCGCGCAGGCCGGCTTCGAGGTCGGCGAGGTTCCGCAAGCCGTAACCGACGGTGACAACGGCGAACGAATTGGCAGAAAATGGCAATCGGAGTGCATCGGCTTGAATCCAACACGCCGGGGTGGAGCGTGTCGCCGCAACGCGCAACATCTGTTCGGTGAAATCGACGCCGACGACGCGGCCGTGGAGGTGTTGTGCAATGTCTCCGGTGCCGCAGCAGAGGTCGAGCGCGTCGTGCGGCGATCCAGCTAAAGCTACCAGCCGTTGTTTCCAGCGGCGGTGGAAACCAAGGCTCATGAGGTCGTTGAGAAGATCGTAGCGGCAGGCGATGGAGGCAAACAGGTCGCGGACTCTGGCAGCGCGTTGATCGTCGGGGCTGTAGAAGCGGTTGCTCACATCTCTTTTTTTACCTCTGTATACAATGGATAACTAATTGGTTTAACGGATGTTGTACCATGATGCCGTGTTGCCTTTAAGCTTGCGTGCAAACACCGTGCAAACATATAATATCGTTTATGAAACATAAAAGAAAACTGCCATCCATAACTAGTCGAACATTGCCGAGTGGTCAAGTCAGGTGGCAAGTCTACTGCGGTCGAGACAACAAGGGCAAGCAACGCTTTAGACTATTCGAAACGCAAGACGAAGCAGAGGTACACCTTAAAAAAATCAGCACGGCAAAATTGAATGAGGGTGCCGCTTTCTGGCAACTCACCGACGATCAGCGACGAGAAGCACTAGACTGCTACCGCATCCTCGATGGCAGGTCAACGCTACGGGAAGCGGTGCAACATTATGCCGACAAGGTCTTGAAGTTCCGACACGACAAGACAGTGCGTGAGGCATCGCTGTTGCTAGTCGAGAAATTAACCGAAAGAGGGCTTGCGGATATTTCCTTGAGAGACATAACTTACCGTCTCAGAAGGTTCTCCTCCATTTACGGCGACCGCCAGCTGGCGACGATCACCCGTGAGGATTTCGATGAGTTTGTTCGGCACCACAACGGCATCACCGCCCGTACAAAAATAAATTACGCTATGAAAATCGGCCAACTTTTCAATTACGGTAAACGCCAAGGTTGGTGCGGTGAAAATCCGGCTCAAGAGTGGGAACGCCCACAGGCTCAGGAAACCGAGGCGAAGATATTCACTGTTGATGAAGTCCGCCGACTCCTTGCCGCCGCTCCTTCACTGGGGTTGTTGCCGTTCATAGCACTGGCGTTTTTTAGTGGACTGCGAACTAACGAACTTCAGAAGATTGACTGGTCAGCAGTGAGGGTTGCTGACAAGGATATTATAGTCGGCACAAAAGTTGCAAAGAAACGTCGCCGTCGTGTTGTACCTATAAACGATACGCTGGCGGCCTGGCTGGTGGTGTGTGAGATCAAAACCAGCGGGCCAGTGACGCCGCCGAGAGTGCCTTACCTCGAGGCAAAGTTGTCAGCAGCGAGCGGTGTTAAGTGGAAACAAAATGCCCTGCGACATTCATTTGCATCCTACCACTTGGCGATGTTCAACGAGCCATTCAAGACGGCATATCTCTGCGGACACACAAAAGACCCGGCAGTTCTCCACGACCACTACAAGGCATTGGTCAGCAAGGCAGACGCTGAGCAATTCTGGGCGTTGCGACCGACGGCGGGCTAGACTTCTTCTGCCCTTGCCCACCATCATCGGCTTTTATCCGCCAGAATCGGCACGCTTCCCATTGCCGAAACAAACCCAAAGGCTGTAGAATCCCATAACAGAGGAGACATCACACATGAACTTCAGCGACCTCATCAAACAGCGGTATTCCGTGCGGGCATACCAAAGCACGCCCCTCAAGGAGTCTGTACTGCAAGCCATTTTGGACGCAGCCAACAACGCTCCATCAGCCGGCAACCTCCAAGCCTATGAAATCATCCTTGTGCGTGATGCAGACAGGAAGCAGCAATTGGTAAAAGCATCCCTTGATCAGTCCGTCATTGCCCAAGCACCGGTCGCCCTGGTCTTCTTTGCCAATCCCGAACGCAACCAGGGGAAGTACGGAAAGCGTGGTGCAGAACTCTACGCTGTCCAAGACGCCACGATTGCCTGTACCTATGCTCAACTGGCTGCGACCGAGGCTGGGCTGGGTACCTGTTGGGTGGGAGCCTTTGCTGATGATGCTGTGCGAAAAGCTGTTGGTGCCTCCGCTGCCATGCGACCCGTGGCGATCCTGCCGATTGGGGTTCCAGCGGATGCGGCTGGGGTGCGGGCCAGGCGGGCGGTGAAGGACTTGGTCCACGAACGGCTCACCACATGAAGAAACTCAAACTACCCCCAGGAGTCAGGGAAGACCTAGTGTAGTGTTACATAAATAGCTTTATATTTAAGTAGTGATATTCTATGCTCATGGATGATGAACATCACCGAACGGATTATTTTGTCGCCCGAGGAACAATTGACTCTCCAGCGGTGGGCTCAGGGGAAAAGA
>CAIKAP010000056.1 GCA_903825435.1 uncultured Verrucomicrobiota bacterium | reverse complement strand
GGTGGAGTGATCGGGCGTCTGGCCACAGGTCAGCGCCATGAACACGATGTTCTCCCGACAGGCCCGCTCGATGCGCCGTGACGACAACAACCCGCGCGCGTAACCGAGCAGGATGACTTTCAGCAACACTTTCGGGTCATACCGAACGTTCGCGTCAGGCAATGAAGCCGACAGGCGGAGCTTCGACGCGGCACGATTCGGACGAGCCAGCCCGCAAGGAAGGATTGTTGGAACAGGTGCTTGCCCCTGAGAACATGCAACGGGCATGGCAACAGGTGCGAGCCAATCAGGGCGCGGCGGGCATGGATGGGATGAGCGTACAGCAATTCCCAGCCTTTGCCCGCGAGCACTGGCCTGCCATCCGCCAGTCCTTGATCAACGAGACGTATCAGCCGGCCGCCGTGCGACGGGTCGAAATCCCCAAGCCCGACGGCGGGCGGCGACCGCTGGGCATCCCGACCGTCCTTGATCGGGTGATCCAGCAGGCGCTGGCGCAAGTGCTGAATCCCATCTTCGATCCGCTGTTTGCGGAGACGAGCTACGGATTCCGCCCGAACCGCAGTGCCCATGATGCCGTCAAACAGGTACGAACCTATATCCAGCAGGGGCATCGCATGGCCGTGGACGTTGACCTGTCGAAGTTCTTCGACACCGTCAACCACGACGTGTTGATGCACCGCCTCGCCCGTCGCGTGAGCGATCAGCGAGTGCTGCGACTCATCGGCCAGTACCTGCGCGGCGGTGTTGTCATGGACGGCCAAGCATGTCCTGAGCAGCGAAGGATCCAGCCCACGCCGAGTGGTGTGCCGCAGGGCGGGCCGTTGTCGCCGTTGTTGGCCAACATCGTGTTGGATGACCTCGACAAGGAACTGGAACGACGCGGCCACCGGTTTGCCCGTTACGCGGATGATTTCATCATACTGGTGAAGAGTCAGCGGGCGGGCGAGCGCGTGTTGCGCAGCGTCGGGCGGTTCCTTCAACGCAAGTTGAAGCTGGTCGTCAACGCCAAGAAAAGCCGTGTCTGTCCCACCGGCCAGAGTTCGTTCCTTGGATTCACGTTCAAGGGCACGAGCATTCGGTGGACGGACAAAGCTCTGGCCGAGTTCCAACGGCGGGTTCGCCTGCTGACGGGACGAAGCTGGGGTGTGAGCATGGACTATCGCTTGCGCAAGCTGGCGGAGTACGTGCGCGGCTGGATGGGCTACTACGCCCTGAGCGAGTACTATCGACCAATCCCTGAACTGGAAAGCTGGCTGCGCCGCCGCGTCCGCTGCTGCTATTGGAAACAATGGCGGTGGTGTCGCACGCGCGTGCGCGAACTGCTCAAGCTGGGCACGTTCCTGCGGACAGCGATTCACGCTGGGTTGAGTCGGAAAAGCTACTGGCGCTTGTCGAAGACACTGGCGACGCAATCGGGGATGACCAACGAATGGCTGGCCGAACAAGGATTAGTCTCCATCAAGACCCTCTGGGCCGCCTTTCACTACCCGCCGGACGCGGCGAAGGGGTGACTTTCGGAACCGCCGGATGCGGACCCGCATGTCCGGTGGTGTGGGGAGGGGGAGCTAATCACTCCCCCTTACCCGATTCTAAAGCCCGTAGCGGCGGGGATGGTATGTGACATCCTCGTGGCACTCCCAACGTCAGCGACAGCTTTCCTTTTTGCATCGACAGATGCTTCTTTCATCCTTACGCTACCGTCGCGTTGCGCGGCGGTTGATCCGCTCCAAACGCTTGCGATTTGAGCGGCCAACCTAAGCAACGCGACCTGTCTTCTCAAACCTGACAATCCCGTTTTTTGCCAACGCTGCTCCCTCTTTGAACGGCAATTTCTACTTCCACTTGATTCACCGTTTCATCGTCGCTACGGGCGGGAACATCAATAATCAACCGTGTTTTCAAGGTTCTAAATAGACAGTAGTGAACTGGAACATGTTGACAGCGGCGGGGGTTTCGGGGATTGGATAAAACATGATTCACTCCGTTGCTGTCGTTCGCCAGGCGCCGCGTTATGACGAGGCGCTGGTGTGCGCGTCGGTTGCCGAGGCGATGGCGGCGCTCGGCTTGCGCTGGTCCGAGTTGATCCAGCCGGGGCAGCGGGTCTTGCTCAAGCCGAATTTCATCCGACAATCCCACACGGAGCGGCCCGGCGAATGGGAACAAATCATCACGCACGGGACGGTGATCGCGGCGGTAGCCCGGGCGGCGGCGGCGGCGATGAACGGGCGCGGGACGATCACGATCGCGGACGCGCCGCAGACAGACAGCGATTTCGACGCGATCTGCCAGCGGGCGCAACTTCCGCAGTTGCGGGAGCGGCTGGCGAAGGAGTTTCCGGAGTTGACCGTGGAGGTGCTGGACCTGCGCCGGGAAGCGTGGCGGACGGAGCGCGGGGTGATTGTCGAGCGGCGCAAACTGCCTGAGGACCCGCGTGGGTACACGCTGGTCGATCTTGGCGAGAAGAGTCATTTCCACGGCAAGAGTGGACGGTTTTACGGCGCGGACTACGACTCGTCGTTCACCCAGCAGCACCACGCGCACGGCCGACACGAGTATCTGCTGAGCCGTAGCGCGATGGACGCGGACCTGTTCGTGAACCTGCCGAAGTTGAAGACGCACAAGAAGGTCGGGCTGACGGTGAGCCTGAAGAACCTCGTCGGGATCAACGGCGACAAGAACTACCTGCCGCACTTCTGCATCGGCACGCCCGACGAAGGCGGCGACGAGTTCCCCGATAGTCGCGTTCAAACCAAGGTGCAATCGAGACTCATTGCCGCTTTCAAGTCCGCCGCCAAGTCGGCGCCATGGTGGGGACCGGTCGCGAAGAAGATCGGCTCGAAAGTTTTCGGCGACACCAGCCGCGTCGTCCGCTCCGGTAACTGGCACGGCAACGACACGACGTGGCGGATGGTGTTGGATTTGAACCGGGCGTTCTTCGCGCGTCCACGCCGGTACATTTCGATTGTGGACGGCATCGTCGCGGGCGAGGGGAACGGGCCGATGGAGGCGGATGCAAAACCGTGCGGCGTGCTGCTGGCGGGAACGAATCCGTTCGCGGTGGATTTCGTGGCGACGGAGTTGATGGGGTTCGATTGGCGGAAGCTGCCGATGATCCGGGAAGGGATCACGACGGAACAAGTCCGGGTCGTGCCGAAGCTTGGCGAGGTGTTCGGGTTCAAACCGCATTTCGGCTGGAAGGGGCACATTGAAGCGCGGTAAAGGCATCTACGATGCGTTGCCGGTCTGGGCGCAGACGATCGCGGTGAACGCGACGAGCGCGCGCGGTTACCGGCAGAAGTACGGCGGGTCGTTCCGCCATATCCTCGCGCAACTGGAATCCAACGAGCGCAAGTCGCGCGACCAGCTTCTGGCCGAGCAACAAGATGCCGTGCGCCGCCTGCTCCGTTACGCCGTCGTGCATGTACCGGCTTACAAGGGGCGCTCACTGGAGAATCTGAAAGAGTGGCCGGTGTTGGAGAAGGCGACGGTCGCGGCGCAGCCGGAAAAGTTTTTGTCGGATGAGTTTGATCCGCGGCGGCTGATGGAGTTGCACACCAGCGGCACAACAGGCTCACCGCTCACCGTGCGGTTTCCCGTCGAAACGCACCAGACCGAGATGGCGTTCCGCTGGCGGCACAAGGCGTGGGGCGGCACGCCGTTCCTGAGCCGGGGCGCGTACGTGGCGGGGCATCCGGTGGTGCCGCCAAATCAGCAGCGCCCGCCATTCTGGCGATGGGACCGGTTCGAAAAACGGCTGTTGTGTTCGTCCTACCATCTCACGCCGCAGAATCTACCCGCGTACTTGGAAGCGTTGCGGCGATACGCGCCGGATTTCGTGCACGGGTATCCGTCGTCGTTGTACCTGCTGGCGCAAGTCGGCGGCTGCAAACCGAAGGCGGCGTTCACGGCGAGTGAGACGCTGCTGGATTTCCAGCGGACCGCCATCGAGGCGGCGTTCGGCACGAAAGTCTTCAACTGGTACGGCAACACCGAGTTAACCTGCAACATCGTCGAGTGCGCCGCCGGGAACCTGCATTATCGCACGGATTACGGCGTGCTGGAACTGCTCTCCGACGGCACGATGATCTGCACGGGGCTGAACAACCGGGCGATGCCGCTGATCCGGTACCGTGTCGGCGACCGCGCGACAGCGAAGACTGGCGATTGCGCATGCGGCTGCGGATTTCCGTTGATCGAGCGCGTCGAGGGCCGCGTCGAGGATTACATCCGCACGCCCGACGGCCGGTTCGTCGGGCGGATGGATCACTTATTCAAGGATGTCCGCCATGTCCGTGAGGCGCAAATTATTCAGCGCCGGCTTGATGAAATCGTTGTCCGCATCGTCCGCGCGGACGGCTACACCGACGCCGATGCGGACATCGTGCGGCGCGAAGCACGCCAGCGGCTCGGCGATGCCGTCGCGGTGCGGTTCGAGTACGTCGAGGCCATTGAGCGGACCGCCGCTGGGAAGTTCCGTTTTATTGTTTCGCAATTGCCGCCAGACCAACTAAAATTGCCGATGCCATGAAACAACTTGTTCAGGACTTCAAGACGGGAGAACTCATGGTCGTGGAAGTGCCGCCGCCTGCGGTCGGCCCCGGCGAACTGCTCGTCCGCAACGCCTTCTCGCTCGTCAGCGCCGGCACGGAGCGCAGCACTGTCGAGATGGGCCAGGCCTCGCTGCTCGGCAAGGCGCGCAAACGGCCCGACCTCGTCAAACAGGTGTTTGACACTGTCAGGCGCGAGGGACTTTCCGCCACGATCAACAAAGTCCAGTCGCGCCTCGACCAGTGGAAAGCGCTCGGCTACGCCACCGCCGGCACCGTCATCGAGGTTGGCGAAGGCGTCACCGACTTCGCCCCCGGTGACCGCGTGGCGTGTGGCGGCCAGGACCGGGCCAGCCACGCTGAATTTGTTGCCGTCCCGCAAAATCTCTGCGCGAAGATTCCCGACGGCATCGCGTTCGAACACGCCGCGTTCACCACGCTCGGCGCCATCGCGTTGCACGGTGTCCGTCAAGCCGATGTCCGGCTCGGCGAAACCGTCGCCGTCATCGGCCTCGGCCTCGTCGGCCAACTCGTTGTCCAACTCCTGAAAGCTTCCGGCTGTCGCGTCGTAGGTTGGGACCCGCAACCCGGCGCTTGCGCGCTGGCTGGTGTCGAGGCGGGCGAGCCGGACAGCGCCGACGCCGTGATCATCGCCGCTGCGACCGATTCGAGCGAGCCGTTGCAACTGGCCGCGCAACTTTGCCGGGACCGGGGCCGCGTCGTGATGGTCGGACTGACCGGCATGGAGATTCCGCGCGACATTTTTTATCGGAAGGAACTCGATTTCCGGCTGAGCCGCAGCTACGGCCCCGGCCGGTACGATCCGGTCTACGAAGACAAGGGCGTGGATTATCCCATTGGCTACGTCCGCTGGACCGAGCAACGCAACATGGACGCCTTCCTCCAGTTGCTCGCCGCCAAGAAACTCTATCTCGCGCCGCTGGTCACGCACGTTTTCCCCATCGCCGCCGCGCCGAAAGCGTACGCGCTGATCACCGGAACAAAACCGGAACATTTTGTCGGCGTCCTCCTGCAATATCCGAAGTCCGAAATCCGGAGCCAGCAGCCGGTGACGACGACAACGCCGCGTTCCGCTGTCGTCCTCGGTGTCATCGGCGCGGGCAACTACGCGCAAGGCGTGTTGCTGCCGCTGTTCAAGGCCAGCAAAGACGTCACGCTCGCCACCGTTTGCACCGCCACCGGCGCGAAGGCGGAGAAGACGCGCGAGAAATTCGGTTTCCAAAACTCGACGACCGATTGGCGCGCCGTCATCGCCGACAAGGCGATCAACACCGTCCTCGTCGCCACGCGCCACAACTTGCACGCCGAGATCGTCTGCGCCGCGCTCCGCGCCGGCAAGACGGTATTCTGCGAGAAACCACTTTGCCTACGCCCGGAGGAGTTGGACGAGATCATCAAGACCGGCAATGACCGATTGATGGTCGGGTTCAACCGCCGGTTCGCGCCGTTCGCGGCGCAGGTGCGCAAGCTGTCGCCGCCTCTGGTGATGCGCTACCGGGTCAGCGTCCAACCGTTGCCGCACGGCCACTGGGTCAGCGACCCGGATGTTGGCGGCGGACGTATCCTCGGCGAGGTTTGTCATTTTGTGGATTTCCTCCAGTTCGCCGCGCGCTCGAAACCGGTCCGCGTGTTCGCGCAAGGTTTCGGCACCGACAACGTCCAGGTGTCGTTGCGGTTTGCCGACGGCTCGGTCGGATCGGTTGATTATTTCGACGTGGCCGACGCGGCGCTGGCGAAGGAACAGATCGAGGTGTTCGGAGGTGGCCAGCATCTTGTCGTCACCGATTTCCGCGACAAAGGCCAGCCGGAACAAATCCGGAAATTTATCGAGGCGGTGAAGAGCGGCGGGCCGATGCCGATTCCGCTGGAGGAAATCGTCGCCAGCACGCGGGCGACGTTCGCCGTGCTCGCATCGCAGCACACGGGTCAGGCGATCGAGGTGTGAGCGAACTGCGCGACATCTGGCAGCGGCTCCACGAGTTCTGCGCCGCGCGCGAGTGGCGCGGGTACGATCCCTACGACGGCTTGAACTCGCCGGTGGCGCGATTGCTGCCGGGCAAGTTCGCGCGTCAGGCGTGGACGCAATTGCACCGGCGCTCGCCGGTCAATCTGCGCCCGCTCTGCGGCATCGCGCCGACGCTGAATGCGAAGGGGCTGGCGTTGTTCGCGCTCGGCGGCGGCGATGCGGCGGTGCGGGAGAAGCTGCGCGCGTTGCGCAACCCGGACGGCGGCTGGGGTTACCCGTTCCCGTGGCAGTCGCGGGCGTTCTTCGCGCCGCGCGGCGCGTCGAATTTAATTTGCACGGCGTTCGCGACGAAGGCGCTCGGATGCGACGTGTCGGAGTTCATCGAGAAACATTTATTGCGGGACGGCTGGATCAGCTACATCGCCGGCAGCGACACGCAGGTGCATAATATTAATATGATCGGCGCGGCGTTGATCGGCCGGCGCGACTGCATGGAGTTCTCGGTGAAACGGCAGCGGCCCGACGGATCGTGGTGGTACGGCGAGGCGGCGAACCAGCACTGGATCGACAATTACCACACCGGCTACAATCTCGTGGCGTTGCAGGAGAGCAGCTGGTTCCCGGAGTCGGCCCGGCGCGGGTTTGAGTATTGGGATCGGACATTCTGGACGACGGAGTTCGCACCTCGCTTTTTCCACGATCAAACCTACCCGCTCGACGCGCACTGCTGCGCGCAAGGCGTGTTGACGTACCTCGCGTTCGGCGAACCGGAGAAGGCGAACGCGGTCGCGCGGTGGGCTGTCGAGCATTTATGGGATGAGCGGGGATTTTTCTGGTATCAGCGCGGGCGGTGGTTTACCAATCGCCTCTGTTACATGCGCTGGGCGCAGGCGTGGATGTACTATGCACTCGCCAAACTCAATGAAACTACGAATCGTTAACATCGTCGGCGCACGGCCCAACTTCATGAAGATGGCGCCGTTGATGGCGGAGTATCGCAAACACCCGCGCCAGTTCGACCCGGTGCTCGTGCACACCGGCCAGCATTACGACGCGAACATGTCGAAACTGTTTTTCGAACAGCTTCATTTGCCGGAGCCGGATGTTTATCTCGGCATCGGTTCCGGCACACACGCAGAACAGACGGCCAAGGTGATGATCGAGATGGAGAAGCTTTTAGCGACGACACCGTGCGATCTTGTCGTCGTGGTCGGCGACGTGAACTCGACAATGGCCGCCGCCATCGTCGCCGCGAAGCTCTGCATCCCGGTCGCGCACGTTGAAGCCGGCTTGCGCAGCGGTGATCGCACGATGCCGGAGGAGATAAACCGGCTCATCACCGACGCGCTGAGCGATTACTGCTTTACCACCAGCGCCGACGCGAACGAGAACCTCCGACGCGAAGGCGTTTCGCGAAAGAAGATTTTCTTTGTAGGCAACGTGATGATCGACACGCTGCTGCGGCTCAAGGATGAGGCGATGAAGTCGCCCATCCGTCCGCCCGGCCAGTACGGTTTCGTGACACTGCACCGGCCAAGCAACGTGGATACGAAGGAAACGTTGCGCGAAATCCTGGCGGCGCTGGAAGTCGTGAACAAGGACCTTCCGCTCGTCTTCCCGGTCCATCCGAGGACGGCGGCGCGGATCAAGGGGTTCGGCCTGCGGTCGAGCCTAAAGCCGATCGAGCCGGTCGGCTACCTCGACGCGCTCTGTCTGTTGGCCGGGGCGACGATGGTGTTGACCGACAGCGGCGGCGTGCAGGAGGAAACCACCGCGCTTGGCGTGCCCTGCCTCACCATCCGCAAGAACACCGAGCGCCCCGTAACCGTCACCGAAGGCACCAACACGCTGGTCGGCACCAGCCGCGCCCGCATCGTTAGCGAGGCCAAGAACATCCTCGCCGGCCGCGGCAAACGGGGCCGCGTGCCGAAGTTCTGGGACGGTCGAGCCGCCGAAAGGATTGTCCAATGCCTGCTGGAACATCCGCCGAAAAAGTGACTCTCTTCGGCGTCCCGATTGACAACCTCACGCTTACCGAAACCGTGGGCCGCGTCGAGGCGATGATCCGCGCGGGGCCGACCCACCAGCATGTCGTCGTCAATGTGGATAAAATCGTCAAGCTCCAGAAAGACGATCAACTGCGCGTCGCCATCGTCGGCTGCGACTTGATCAACGCCGACGGCCAGCTGATCGTCTGGGCCTCACGCCTGCTCGGTTGCCCATTGAAAGAACGCGTCACCGGCGTGGACTTGTTCGGCGCGCTCATCGCGTGCTGCGCCGCGCGCGGGTTTCGCCCTTTCCTGCTCGGCGCAAGACAGGAAGTCGTGGAACGCGTCGCCGAAATCCTCCAAACCAAACGCGTGACACTGGCGGGATTTCACAACGGCTACTGGTCGCCCGACGAGGAAGCCGTCGTGGTCTCGCAGGTCCGAGCCGCGCAACCGGACATCCTGTTCGTGGCGATGAGTTCGCCAAAGAAGGAATTATTCTTGCGACAGTGGAAGGAACAATTGCAGGTGCCGTTCGTGATGGGCGTGGGTGGCACCTTCGACGTGGTGGCCGGCGCGGTCAAGCGCGCGCCGGTCTGGATGCAGCGTTGCGGTCTGGAGTGGTTCTACCGCCTCTGCCAGGAGCCGCGACGGATGTGGCGGCGTTATCTGGTCGAGGACATGGCGTTCATCGGCCTGCTGCTGAGCGAATGGCGCACACGCCGACATTAGGACTTCTGATCATAGCACACCGTCGGGCTATGTTTGAGGCCGAAATGTTTGTCGAACAACACGTGCACCAACGACAAGTTCGTTTCGCAGACTTAGAACCCTTGAAAATACGCTTGATTATTGATGTTGGGTTCATGGGGTTCGAGGGGATGTTGAGCGAGTGCCTGTAAAATTGGGTTTTCTCGAAAATGGTGATGCTCAGAATCTGTAGAATTGTGTAGGGACCGTGCTGGAGACGGAGTTGCTTGCGCAGGATGGCGATGAGAACGTAAACGGATATCAACAAGCGACGGCCGTTCCATGGGGGTGTTACAATAAAGTGTTACAACTTGTGCTTGTACCGCCCATGACCTATATAACGCATTGGCATACAACGGTGCGCCTGTAGCTCAGTTGGATAGAGCATCGGATTTCTAATCCGGCGGTCGCGTGTTCGAATCACGCCAGGCGTGCCACTTTTGAGTGGTGGAAACACAACACGTTGTCGGACTTGCTGTTTTAGTGTTTACTTTGACGTTCTTGCAAAACTCGCTTTTGCGGGCTTTTTCGGCGATGGATTTGAACGGGATGCAAGGGGAAGCGTCTCAGAGTTATGCATGAACTGACCGCGATCTTCCACCATCTTCAACGCCATCTTTTCCCTACACTC
>CAIKAP010000055.1 GCA_903825435.1 uncultured Verrucomicrobiota bacterium | reverse complement strand
TCTTTTCCCCTGAGCCCACCGCTGGAGAGTCAATTGTTCCTCGGGCGACAAAATAATCCGTTCGGTGATGTTCATCATCCATGAGCATAGAATATCACTACTTAAATATAAAGCTATTTATGTAACACTACACTAGGTCTTGGGGCGTGAGACGGTGCGGAAGAGGAGGGTCGGCTACGGCATCAGCGTTGGGCATTGGCGAGGGCGAGGATGCCGTGGGGAATGGTCAGGGGCGGTAGGGTTCGGTGTGGATGACGACGCGGGAGAGGTGGGGAAATTGGTGGCGGAGCCGGACTTCGAGTTCCTCGGCGATGTCGTGGACTTCGGTGACGGTTCGTTCGGCGTCTATCAGGGCGTGGAAGGAGAGGTAGATGCCGCAACGCATGCGTTGGAGGCGGATGTCCTGGAGTTCGCGGATACTGGGGAATTCTTGGCGGATGGTTTCCAATCGTTCGATATAGGGACTGGCGTGTTCTGCGCTTAGCTCAACGGCGGCGAGGGTTTCCTGGTCGCGCGGTTCGATGTGGACGTTGATGTCGGCAAGCTCGCCGAATTCATTGTGGAGTTGACGTTCGAGGTCGGTGGTCTGGGCGTGGGCGCGTTCAAAGGTGAGGGTGGGTTCGACTTCGAGGTCGAGATCAATGTAAAGGCCGCGGGCGGTGTGGTGGGTGGTGATGTGGTGGACGGCGAAATGGCCGTTGTCGGCAACGGCACGGATGCGTTCGAGGACGTTTTCTTTTTCGGCGGAAGGAACGGCGTCGACGATGATGTCGGCATTGGGGGTGCCGGCATGAATGGCGTGTTGGATGCGGCTGGTGACGTTGTGTGTGGTTTGGATGGAGTAGTGGCGGGGGACGGCGACGCGGAGTTCGATGAAAAGGTGGGCGCCGGAGCCACGGACGCGGACGCGGAGGACGCGGCAGACGCCGGGGATTTGTTCGGCGGTGGTGATGATGCTTTCGGTGATGCCTTCGGGGGCGGTGTCGAGGAGGGCGTCCACGGTGCGTTTGCCGAGCCGCCAACTGACGTAGATGACGATGAGGGCGACGGCAAGGGCAGCGAGGGCATCGGCGCGTCCGCCACCGATGCCAAAGCGAACGAGGGCAAGACCGGCCATGACGACGAGGGAACTCCAGATGTCGGTTTGGAAATGAAGGGCGTCGGCTTCGAGTGCCTGGCTCTGGTATTTTTTGGCGACGCGGGCGAGGGCGCGTGACCGGGAGAAGTCCACGACGATGGAGATGGCCATGGTGGCAAAGGCCCAGTTGGTGGCCTCGACGTGTTGTGTCTGGAAGAAAAGGCGTTGGACGGCTTCGTAGATGATCCAAGCGCAGGTAAGGAACAGGAGGAATGTTTCGGCGAGGGCGCTGAGGTTCTCGATCTTGCCGTGGCCGTAGTGGTGCGCCTTGTCGGGTGCGCGGTCACTGACACGGACGGCGAAGAGGGTGATGATGGCGGCGACGAGGTCGAGGCCGGAGTGAGCGGCCTCGGCGAGGATGCCAAGACTGCCGGTGAGGCAACCGACGGCGATCTTTATCGTAGTGAGGAAAACGGCGGCAACGACCGAGGTGGCAGCCACGAACTGTTTCTCGCGCTGCTGTTGAAGCGGCGGGGTGGTCATAGCGTTAGAGCCATTCGTTGTCGGCGGTTTTTTCCTCGGCCATCGGTTCGCGGCAGGCCTTGGTGGCGCCGATGAGGAAGATGCCGTAGGCAATGATGTAGATGAGCTGAAGGTCGAGTCCTTGGAGACGCATCGCGGCATAGGTGGCGAAGATGGTGGCGGCGGGCGTGACGGCGTGCAGGGCGATGTTAAAAAGCTGCGTCCAACGAAGTCCGTTGGCCATACTGCGTTCGAGAACCGCGGTGGCAAAGGAAAACAGGAGGACTTGCGCGAGCGCGACGCATAAGGCGCCGCCGAGAAGCATCGGGACGCTCATGAAGACGGCGGTGCGTACAAAGTTGCGGACATAATCGGCGGTGATCTCCGTGTCGGGGAAGCCGCGCAGGCTGTGGCGTTGTGCGTAAACGGGTGAAGCGGGGTCACGATCGGGTTTGAGCCAGAACACGAAGGCATCGGATGTCATCAGGACACCGTGCATGGCCTGTGGGTCGGCGGTAGTGGTTTTGCCGGTGGTGTCGAGCAGGAAGAGGAAATCGCCGTCACCGGCACGGTAAGGCTGGGGGGTGTCGGCGACTACTTTTCCTTGTTGAATGCGGAACGGCGGGACGTGCGCCTGGGTCCAGTCGCCCACGATGTCCGACATCTGCCAGCCCCACGGGATGAAACGGGCTGCGAGCACCAAACCGAGCAGGGCGAGGAGCTGGACGAGGTAGAGCAGCGAGGAGCGGATGGGCAGGTCGCGCACCTCGCGGTACGGACGAAAACCGGAACAACAACGGAACATGGTGCGGAAGAAGTTCATCGTACAGCCTTCAATGCGGCCTGTGTTGCCTTCTGGAGTTTCTTGATTTTGCCGGCAAAACTGGCGCGGGTGGCGGCGTCCATGCGGTCGAGGAATAGGATGCCGTTGAGGTGATCCACCTCGTGTTGGAGGGCGCGGGCGATCAGCCCGGTCGCCTCAATGTGCAGCGGTTTACCGTCGATGTCCTGCGCCTCGACGAGGACGCGTGCGGCACGGCGGATGGAGGCGGTGACTTCGGGAACGCTGAGGCAACCTTCTTCGCTGGTCTGTTCGCCTTCGGAGGCGGTGATGCGTGGGTTGAGCAGGACTAACGGCATTCGGGCGGCGATGTCCTGCGGCTGGCCGTCGAGCCAGAACTCGGACGAATGTTCACTGTGCCGCACGTCAATGACGGCCAGCATCAGGGCACGTGCAACCTGCTGGGCAGCGAGTCCGATGCCGTTGGCGGCGTACATGGTCTCGATCATGTCGGCGACCAGTCGGCGCAGTTCGGGCGAGACATGCTCGATGCGTTTACCTTTCTCGCGCAGCAGGGGATGACCGCATTTGACGATATCCAAAATCACGGCGGGACTATACTGTGCCCGGTATGGACGCGCAAGGCGCGTTGTGGTAGAAAATCCGCAAAGGAGGTTGCTGGTGGTTTCATTGCAAATATTCTGGATGAACTGGCTGACGCTGGTGGTCGAGCCGTTCCGTCATTTCGGAGTCGTGTGGCTGGGAATCTTGCCGTTATATGTGATGTTGGTGCTGGGGGAGTTGTACAAGAGCAAGGTGTCGTTCGGCCACGCAGTAGGCAACGGTTTCGTGATGCTGTGGGCCGGGTTGAACTGGGGGGCACACCTGTCGGGGATCGGCTGGATGGGGTACGCGATGCAATCCTCCAAGAGCCAGATGAATGTTGCGTGGCTGATGACGGCGGCGGTGGTGGCGCTGGGCGTGTTCACTGTTGTGCTGGGATTGCGCAAGAAGGACAAGACGCTGTGCGAGGTGTTGGGGCACACGCGATTCTCCTGTTATTTTCTGATCCTGCTGTACCCGATGCAGGCGCGGTTGTTGCGCTGGGACCAATCGCACCTGACTGCGGTGTTGGTGTTCGCCTTGCCGGTCTGGTTCATTGTTTACCTGTCCGGGCGCGCAGTGCGGGCGATGATCAAATGAGTACGATCCTGCTACCGTACACGCACGGCTGTTTTGTCTGCGGCGCGGACAATCCGCACGGCCTGCACCTGAAGTTTCACGCCGAAGAGGGTGGTGGAATTCGCACCGACTTCCACACGGATATGCGGCACGAAGGCTACCGTGGTATCATCCACGGCGGCGTGATTGCCAGTGCGCTGGACGAGTCGATGTTCTGGGCGGCTTCCTATGTGAGTCGACAATTATACATGTCGGTGCAACTGGAGGTGCGCTACCAGAAGAAGGTCGAGGTGGGGAAGGGGTATCTCCTGTTGGCACGGGTCGCCAAGAGTCAACAGCGGATGTGTTTCACCGCGGCGGAACTGAGGGCGGCGGACGGCGAGGTCTGTGCAACGGCAACCGGCAAGTTCTTTCCCGTGCGACGGGACCAAGTGCCGCTGCGGCATGGGGATTTTTATCCTGACCCGCAGGCGTTGTCGCCGTCGGAGTTTTTCGGCGAAGGTTGGGGATTGCCAGACGCCACAAATCAGGGTATGGTCGCCCGAAATGAATCCGACTACTCCTCCCACGAAACCAGAGTTTAAGGCGGTGCTGCTGGTGGACGATGACCATCAGTTGGTAGATGCGCTTCGGAGCGCCTTGATGGACGACAATTTTCTTGTGGACGTTGCCTACGACGGCGAGGAAGCTTTCCTGAAAACGAAGGTCCACCAGTACGACGCGATTGTGTGTGACCTGATGATGCCCAAGCTGCCGGGAGACGCCTTCTATCGCCAGACAACGGAACTGCATCCGGAGCTGGCAAGCCGTTTTTTGTTCATCACAGGCTATGCCGATGACGCCACCATCCGCCACTTCCTCAGCGCTGTGCCCGCGCGGTACCTGCTCAAACCGTTCACCATCCAGGAATTGATTGATGCGGTGCGCAACCTCGTCAGCTGTTGATCAAGTCCCGCCCAGCATCCGCGCGAACTTCTCCGCGTCTACCGCCATCGCGGCGTTGTTAAACAGGCAATAAGACGATATTCGTTCGGCGGTGCATATTCCTTGGAGCTGGCGCAATTCAGTGTCGGTGAGCCGAGCTTGTCCGTGAAGACGGAAGTAGCGCAACGGCGCGCGCGCTGCCGGCAACATCTGGAGCGGGTTGACCACGTGTACCAGATCTAACTCGCCGCATAGTTTCGCGATCAGCTCGGGGTCCCACGCCCCGCGTGGTTCCCAGCCCATCAGAAACTTTCCGCGTTTGGCGCGTTCGAAGAACCTTCGAAGGTTGTCCACGTTCTCCTTGTTTGGGCGGAAGCTCACAGGGCATTGGAACAACACAAGGAACGCCTCCAGTGCCCGTGCTACCTCGAACGTCCTGTCCCACGCCCAGCGGATCGTAGGGTTGAACCCGAACCCGCCGCAATGCGGACGGTCACGCGGATCAATCCGCGTACGTTTGTAGGTGGGGCTGTCGACGGAGTGGGTGATGACCTGCCACGCCTTCAACGCGAACTGAAACCCCGCCGGTGCCGACTCGCGCCAGCGGCGTGCGGTTTCCACTCGGGGCAGGTTGTAGAAGCTGGAGTCAATTTCCACACACAGGTACCTCTTGAAATACTCTTCTTGCGCCATGGTGAACCCGCAGCAGCCGACGACAATTTTTGATGGTGTTCTCCGCAAAGCGTGTGCATCTTAGCAAGCCGTCTTCCAGTTGGAAAGAGAGTTTAGGCTTGCCGTCAACGAGACCCTGCGACACGATGCATTGCGATGGAGAATAGAATCTTCCCTCGTATTCTGGTAGCCGTCGCCGTCACGCTTGTGATTGCCCTCGGCGTCAGCACCGTCTATCGCTCCGGCCCGCACCAGATGTTCGGGCGGACGTTTGGCTCGAAGGTGCACCGCACCGATTTCACCGTCTATCACGAGGCGGGACGCGCCGTGCTGGAATGCGCCAACATCTACGACGCTCCCAGCCGTCGCGGCTGGTTTTACCAGTACCTGCCGGTCGGTGCGGTGGCGATGGCGCCGTTCGCGCTGTTGGACGTCTTTTGGGCGTCGCTGCTCTGGTATCTGCTCTCGGTCGCGGCGGTCGTTCACGCGGTGCGCATCTCAGTGCGGCTGGCGCGCCAGCATTTTCCCGAACACAAACTTGCCGACCACTGGGTGGCGGCGCTGGTGGTCTTGTTGCTGGCGTGGCCGACGATGTCCGGGTTGGCGCGCGGCCAGGCGTCGCTGTTGATCAGCTACCTCGCCATTGCGGCCATCTGGTTCTACACGCAACAACGCCACTGGCTCGCCGGGCTTTGCCTCGCGGGGAGTATCGTGTTGAAGGTGTTCCCGACGCTACTGTTGGTTTATTTCGTCGCCAAACGCCGGTGGCTGATGGCGGCGGCAACGTGCGTCTGGCTGTTCGTGTTGATCATTGCCGCTCCGAGCGCCGTGTTCGGACTGCGCGGCAACTACAACCTCCTGCGCCAGTGGGTCACAACCGTCGCGATGCCGGCTAACAACCCGGACAAGGCGACCACCGATATTCGTTTCGAGCAGATGATCAACCCGCGCATTCACCGCAACCAATCCGTTCAAGCCGTTACGATCCGTTGGATCGCCGGCCGCGACAAGCCCGACGCAGTTCCCGCGCGCGAACCGCTCGCCCGTCGCGTCGCGCTCGGTGTCAATTTCGTCCTGTTCGCCGCGTCCGCGTGGGCTTGCCGTCGCGGGACGGCTGCACCCGATGAGCGGCGCACGCTGATGCAACTGTGTCTGGTCTCGATGTTGATGCTGTTTCTGTCGCCGGTGACGTGGGTGCATAACTACACGTTGTTGATCCTGCCGCTGGCCGTGGCGCTGGCCGCGTCGTTCCGCATTGCACTAATCCTGTTCGCGGTTTGTAGCGTGCTGGCGTTGACAGTGCCGGTATGCCACGCGCTCGGCGCGTTCCTCGCGGGTGCGTTGGCCGTTTGGGCCGCATTCATACGGAGGACGGAATGAGCGCACTTCTCCAACTCGACTGGGATATCGCGTGCATCGGTGAGAACCCTGCATTGCGGGCCGACACGTGTCTTTGTCCGCCGCAGCGCAGTGTGCGCCGCTACCCGGTGCGTTGGCGCTGCGGTACTGGTTTACGTACCAGTTTCTGCTCGCCGAACAAGCCCGACAGGGGCGTCCGTTGTCGGTCTGCGAGATTGGGATCAGCAGCGGGGAGATGTTGCGGTTCATGAACGCTGTCGGCGACCCAGCTTGGTCGCGCTGGGTCGGCGTGGATTGCGCGCTCAGACCCGATTCGCTCAAGGACCTCGGTTACGATGCGTTGGTGGAGGCCGACCTCCATGCGTCCGTTGATTGGTGCGACGGCAGTCACGACGCGCTGATTTTGCTGCACGTTCTGGAGCATCTCCACGACCCCGAACCAGCCGTGGCGCGCCTAGCAGCAAAAATGCGTCCCGGCAGCATCCTGATTGGTGGATATCCGTCGGTGCCACACTGGTGCGTACCGATCCGCGAGCCTCGAATCCGGAAGACTGCGCAATTGCACGGACACGTCAGCGTGTTCTCGCCACGGCGGACGCGCGCGATGGCCGCCGCCGCCGGGTTGCGCGTCGATTTCTTGGCCGGGGCGTTCTGCGTGAGGGCGGGTGGGTTTGTTTTGGAGGACTACGCGTGGTGGACGCGATTCAACCTGCTCTTTGGCGGGCTGTTTCCGAGTTGGCCGGGCGAGATCTACTGGGTCATGCGGAAACCTGCGTAGATTTCCGCGCCGGCAACACCGCGCTGCTCGTGTAGAACGGATAACGCGTGTCACCGGCGTCGCGGCGGTGTTTCCAGCGTTTGTAGCTCCAGAGCCAGAACTCAGGGTGTTCGCGGATGATATCTTCGGCGAATGTGAGACATTGCTGGCTGATGGTGCGGATGTCAGTTTCGTAGTCGTCCGTCGGGGTGTAGGCGATCTCGGGGCCGTACACAGCCTGGAGGCGGCCGTCGGGCAGGGGATATGCATAGCAACCGATGATGGCCGCGCCCGACCGAAGCGCGAGCGCGGCGACGGAAGCGTTGTTGAAGACGGGAAGCCCGAAGAACTCAAGCCACAAGCCGCCCGTTTCTTCCGGGGCATTCAAATCGGTCAACACGGCCACGGTCTCGCCGCGTTTCAATGCCTTATAGATCTTCAGCCCAGCGGAGCGTTGTGGCACGATGCGATGGCCTGTCACGGTGCGCAGACTGGCAAAAACGCGCTCCAGTGCCGTATTCCGCATCGTCTCGGTGACGACGTTCAGCGGCATGCCGTACAGCCCAGTCGCCAGGCTGAGCAGTTCCCAGTCGCCGAAATGGAGCGTGAGAAAAAACACACCTTTGCCACGAGTCTGGAGTTCGTGGATGCAGAGCAGGCGATCCACATTTGCTTCGACAAGCTTGCCCAGCTTTTCGTGATTGAAGCTTGGCCCCCAAAATAACTTAAAAAGTGTCGCGCCGAAATTCTGGAAAGAGAGACGCGAGATCCGTTCCTTTTCCTTGGGCGATTTGGTGTCGCCGAACGCAACATCAAGATTGGCGCGAGCAATCCTTCGTTGTTGTGCCAACAGATAATAGCCCAGACAACCAAGGCCGCTCCCCAGACGGCGCACGACTCCGTAAGACAGCCGTGGCATCAGCCAAGCCAACGTCTCGACCATGACCGCTTCCAGTTGATAGCGAAAAAGTTTCCAGCGCGACATATTGTTGGTGTTGGCATCCACAAGGCCTGCCAGTATAATACAAGCGAGATGAAACGCAACGCAAGGATTGGCCTGCTCGGCGGCACGTTCAACCCGATCCACGTCGGCCACCTCCTGATCGCACAGGATGCTATGGAGGCGCTCGATCTGGACCGCGTGAAGTTCATCCCCGCCGCTACGCCGCCGCACAAACCGCTCGACCGGAACATTTCCGGAAGACATCGTCTCTGTATGGTCCGCTTGGCAATCTGCGGCTACGAACACTTCGAGGTCGACGACCTCGAAGTGCAACGCGGTGGTCCGTCGTACTCGGTCGAGACAGTCGAGGAATTGAAGCGGCGTCATCCCGTCGCTGAGTTTACCTTCATCATCGGTGCTGATTCGCTGGAAGAACTGCCAATGTGGCGTGAGATTAGACGACTGGCAAAGCTCTGTACGTTTGCTGTTGTCGGAAGGCCGGGGTTTGTGCCGAAGGTGCCAAAAGGATTTGGGTTGCGTTGCCGGTTCGTGGAGGGACATCTCTGCAAGGCCGCTTCCCGCGACATTCGAACCCGTCTGGAGCAAGGTGAATCCATTCGCTGGCTTGTGCCGGAGGCGGTGTTCCGGTATATTCAACGGGAGAAACTGTATCAACGAAAGGAAACCAAATCATCGAAGCACGTAAGTTAGCCAAACTGTGCCGCGAAGCGGCATTGGACAAGAAAGCGGACGACGTCCTCATCCTAGACGTCAGCAAGATCTCCTCGGTGACCGATTACCTGGTCCTTTGCTCGGGCAATTCTGAGCCTCACTTGAAAGCCATCGCGGAGGAAGTGTCGCGACGGCTCCGTGAGATCGGGTTGAGAACCCGCCACCATAGTGGCCTCACGGCCAGCCGCTGGGTTGTGCTGGATTTGGCTGACGTGATCGTCCATGTCTTCCACCCTGAATTGCGCGATCGCTACGCCCTCGAACAACTATGGGGTGACGCCAAGCGCGTCAAGTAATCGTTTCCCTCGTATCGGGTGATAATGTTGGATGAGATGATGTGAAACGGCGTTTTCTTTCAACTATGACGTTCTTGCAAAACTTCTTTTAGTGGATGGCGATTTGAGTGGAGATGGCGAGCCGAAGGTGTGAAAACAGTTTCTCCAGAGGCCCTTCGGCTTACTTTTACGATGGGCGACCATGCTCCGCCCTTGGCGTCGGCCCGCCGGCGCGTTGTCGTCGCCGCCATTAGCGGGCGGCCCGTGGGG
>CAIKAP010000054.1 GCA_903825435.1 uncultured Verrucomicrobiota bacterium | reverse complement strand
TCCGCTGGTGAGCCGCGTCGCGCTCTGCGACCGCGAACCGGACCGGATCAAACAATTCGCCGACAAACCGGCGTGGAAGGACAAGTTTAATCCGCGCGACTCCTACGATTCGCTGGACGCAATCTGCAAGAGCGATGTGGACGCCTTGGTCATCATCACCCAGCCGTGGCTGCACGCGCCGCAGTGCGTGCAAGCCTTGGAATCCGGCAAGCACGTCTATAGCGCTGTGCCGATCATATCCATTCCCGATGACGAAGAGATCTTGATGTGGTGCGACCGGCTCGTGAACACCTGCCGCAAGACCGGGCTCTCCTACATGCTCGGCGAAACCACCTTCTTCCGCCCGCAAACCATGTTCTGCCGGCGCAAAGCCGCCGCGGGCGCGTTTGGCAACTTCATCTATGCCGAAGGCGAATACTTCCATGACGTGGACAGCCACGAATGCAACCTGCGCGACGTCGAGAAATCGCGCGCGACCGGCAAGGCCGGGCAGGAAGGCAAAGCCATCGCGGAAGCTTACCGGGCCAAGGGCATCCTCAGCGGCCCGATGCATTACCCGACCCATTCCACGAGCGGCCCGGTCTGCGTGATGAAAGCCCACGCGCTCAAGGCCACCGGCTATGGCTACCGGAACCAGAACAACGATCCATTCTTCAAGGGCATGGCGTACAGCAACGAGACCGCGCTCTTCCAAATGAGCAACGGCGCCACCGTCCGCATCTGCGAGTTCCGCGAAGTCGCCGGCTATCCCGGCCTTGATAGCGAAACGTTCCGCGTGCTGGGCACCAGCGGGATGTTCTGCGAAGATCAATGGAAAGAGAACCATCGCACCGCACCATTCACCGCCAAGCCATTAACGACTCAGAAGCTGACCACCGCCGACATGCGCGACCCGCTGCCCCCGGAAGTTTACGCCGAGTTCAAGAAATGCAGCCTGGAATCCGATGTGTACGGCGGCCACGGCGGTTCCCACGCGTATCTGGTGCACGAGTTTGTCAGCGCCATCGCGGAACGCCGGCAACCGGCGATCAACATCTGGGAAGCGGCGCGCTACATGGCCATGGGCGTCATGGCGCACAAGTCTGCGTTGCAAGACGGCAAAACGCTCAACGTCCCCGACTGGGGCGACGCGCCGAAGTAACCGCGCGGGTCGTTTACGGCGGGGGGATATTCCCAGCGGGGAAGTCGTGCCGGGAAACTCCAACCAATTTATGGCCGACTCGCCGGTTAGCGCGGAATGGATTTGCTGACAATCCCAATCGCTTGCCGGTGTTTTTGACGGTAGGCGCGAATCGTCGGGAGCCACGGTGCTTGCAGAAACCCGAACAACCGTTCCGGGGCGATGTTCGACCGACAATACTGCACTGTGTTCGGAAAGCTCGCGTCGGTCGACCAATTGCTGCCGGTTGGGATTTGGTCGTAGCCGTGCTCTTCCAAATCATGATAGGCCGCGACGTACCGGGACGTTTTCTGAAACAACGCGTCGTAGTACCAATTGCTCTGCATTACCGACCGGGGCATCTTGCGCAGGAACTCTGCGCGGTGAGCCCAGATGTAATCCGACCAGATCCACGCCCGCACATTGTGGCGTTCGACTTGTTGCTGGAGGAAGTAGAAATCTTTCCACCACAGGTCGCCCTGGCGCACCACGATATACTGGTAATACTGTTGGTGGTGGGCGGTCTCCTCATCCATTCCGAGATGGAAAAACCGGGGCCGATCAAACAAGCCGGTCACTTCCGCGATCAAGTCGCGGCAAACCGCGTAGTAAACATCCGTGGACACACAGCGCGAATACCGCCCAAGCCACGTATCATGACCGGCGGAGAAATTGAGCTTCGGAATCGGCTCCAATCCCATTTGGCGGAGCCGCGCCAACTCGCGGCGCAATCGCAACGGCGTCCAGGCCCCCCGCACGGCAATCTCCGGGTGACTCGCGTAGCGCACGCCGTCGCCGAGGTCGAGCACCACCATATTCATGCCGGCGGCAACCATGCGCTCCAGCAGATCGGTCCAGACGGCATCATCAAACCGCAGATCGGGCCGGGCGCGCCGCAGATTTAACACCCGGCGAGTTTCGGCGGGCGTTTTGGCTGGCGGGCGTGTTTCCGCCTCCTCCCACATGTTGAAACTCAAATGCAGCAGGTTCGCCCAGATCATGATCTCTCCAGTAAACCGCGACGGCTAAAGATGCGCAAAGTCACGGCAAAATTGTAAACCTGCCGCCAATCACAGACAAGCCGTTTCGCCGCCCGCCTCAACCCCGCCGGAAAACTTGCCTTATGGGATGGACGACGCCCCAACGCGCTTGTGTTTTCGTCCGAGTGTGTCTAGATTTACAAGGGAATGGTTTTGCAAACTAACAATCAGGATCAGATTAAGCGCAGCATTCAGTCGGATCACGAAATTATCGCCAACGCCGTGGTGAACTTTCATCTACTGTTCGACCGGACGCGGACGCCGGAAGCTGACCGCGAGCTGGCCACCGTTCAACACCTGTTTCAGGCGAAGATCACGCAACATTTTACCGACGAAGACCAGGCCTTGTTCCCGGCCTTGCTAGTGAAGCACCCGGACCCGAAGACGGCCAAGGTCGTTGCCGAACTGATTCAGGAACACGCCGACCTGTTGGAGGAATTGCGCAAAGCCAACGCGCGGATTGACCAGCGCGAACTGAAGAGCATGACCGGCGAAGTCTGGGTGCTGATGCTGCACTTCTTCAACCAACTGCAAAACCACATGGACAAGGAAGACGAACTCCTCGCCGGGTTCAAGTAAGCACCGTCCGCGTCCGCCGGCCCGGTGTTACTTCCGGGAAGCCAACCAATCCGCAAGGGCGGCAAATCCCAGCGTGAAGGATGTGGCCAGGATATACAGCGGCGTCTGTTCAGCGCGGAGGAGCGATATCACGGTCAGCACCAAGCCGAGAATGCCTAACGACATGAGGGCCCGGTACGGGAGCGCGTGTGCGCGCAGCCGATAAAACGGAATGCCCACAATGACGAGGCCAACCAACGGCACCAACAATCGCAGCAACATGTCTCTACTCATCACCGAGTCTCCTTAATTCCGACGCTCTGATTTTCCTGTGGCCCGAAAAACTGTGTCGCGGACCACGCATTGGCTGGAGCCTAGCGGGACAACGCGCCTTCGACAACCCTTCGCTCGGTTCAGGGCTTCACCAGCATGCCAAGCAAAGAAAAAGCCGGTCACCTTGGTGATCCGTCACTCTTTAAGGGTGCGTTCGTCGTCATTGCACCGTTTGATGTACTCCGTGACGGACATGGTCGCCTGCTCTTTGACTTCATCCACCCGATTGTTCAGTTCCGTAAATACCGCGACCAATATCGCGGGGTCACAGTCGGCGCGCAGCCAAACTTGATCTTGGGCGGCTAGATCATTAACAAGGGCGACCAAATTGTTGCGAGTCGCATTCAGAATACCCCACTTCTGACTGAATGCCGGGAGAAATTTGGTAGCGATGTCTTGCCAAACCGCCTGGATTCGGGCCACTTTGGCGGTTGCCTGATCCAGCGCAGCCTGATCACGTGTGTCACCAGACTTGGCGTTTTCAGCGTCAAATCGTCTGTTCGCGGCAGCACCGCTGTCTTGCCACTGTTTCTGGATGGAACCCAAAGCTGTGTTCATTCCATTGTGCTCGGCGTCGAAAAGATCCGCCAACGCCGGCAGCTTGCTTAACACTTGCGTGCGCAGCTTCCGGATCGACTCAACTTTCTGATCCTTGCTGGCCTTTGCATCCTGCGCCAACAGCGCGCCATTGGTCACCCACATTGCACACACCGTCATTAATAGTATTATTTTGCGCATCGCGATCTCCTGCTGTTCTGGTTGAGGTTAGCTGTCATTTCCCACAGGCCTGATACACGGAATAATCGTGTACGGGCGCAGTATAGAACGGCCGCGACCGGTGCCGCAACAATATATGCAGCGGGTTTGCGGAGATGTTTCGACAGGGAGATTTGCGGAGGACCGCGTTTGCCACGGGATGACGGCGTGTGGCGTCTCGTAGAACTCGGCTCCGTCTGACTCGGCTTTCGACTTCGCTACCAAAGAACCTTCCTCATTCGGCCAGTTTTGGGGAGAGGGAGAACCCGTGCGCCGCGGCCATTTTGTTGAGGTAGCGGAGCGTCTGCTCTTGGTACTTCTTTTCATAGTCGGCGATCCCGCGCTCCACG
>CAIKAP010000053.1 GCA_903825435.1 uncultured Verrucomicrobiota bacterium | reverse complement strand
CGTACGGCGTGCTGATGATCCAAGAGATCAAGAAGGAAATCCGCTGTTTTCAGGCGGACATGAAGAAGGGTCAATGACCATGAGATTTTCCTTGATCGTGCTGGTGTTGCTGGTGGGAACTTCCTTTGCCGCCTCGAATCCGCTGTTGCTTTCGCAAGAACTCGATGCGACGTACTGCTACGAAGGCAGCGCGACGACAATGGCGGGTGACCGGCACGTTGGGTCGCTCACCGAACACTATGCCGACTTGAAGTACGTCGTCTCGCCGCAGGTTGGCCAGAAGCTGTTGTGGCGGTTTGGTGCGGAATGGCAGAGGTTTTCCTTTGGTGTGCCCGACGGTGTGTCGTTGCCAAAAACGTTGCAGCAAATCAGCGCGATCATCGGTTGTGATTACCAACTGGCCGACCAGTGGCTCTTGCGCGTTGAGGTTCAGCCCGGCGTGTACAGCGACTTCGAGCAGGTCAACTGGCATAGCGTGGACGTGCCTGTGATCGTCGGCGCGGCGTATCTTCACAATGCAGACCTGCAATGGTTTTTCGGCGTGTTGATGGATCCGCGTTGTGAGTATCCGCTGTTGCCGTCTGTTGGAGTGCGCTGGAAGTTTGCCGATCAATGGACGCTGAACCTACAGATGCCGACGCCGCGGCTGGAGTATGAAGCCACCGACAACCTCAAGGTCTACCTCGGTCTTGGTATCAAGGTTGGAACGTTCGTCGTCAATAATCATTTCGGCACCGACCACGGCCTACCGCAACTGAACGGTGCCACGGTGGATTATTATGAAGCCCGGTTTGGCCCCGGCGTTTCCTGGAAGGTTCTTCCCAACGTCACGCTGGAGATGGAGGGTGGGTTCGTGCTGGGCCGGTGGTGGGATTTCTACGACGCTCGGTTGCAGTTTGCAAGCCGCCAAGCGCCGTACGTCCAGATCGCCTGCCACGCCCGGTTCTGAGCGGCAGACGCAAAACGCTTTGCACAACCGCCCAGCTCCGGGTAGGATGCATTCTGATGAATCTGCCGAACCGGCTAACGGTAGGGCGCATCGCGTTGACGGCGGTCTTTGTGGCGGCGCTGTTGCTGCCGCATTTTCCCTGGGGCAAGACCGTGGCGCTGGCGGTGTTCATCGTCGCCAGCATCACCGACTGGTATGACGGCTGGCTCGCGCGCACGCAGAAGCAGGAAACGACGTTCGGTGCGCTGCTCGATCCCGTTGCCGACAAGATCCTGACCTGCGCGGCGTTCATCTGTTTCGTCGAGCTGCGGGACCAGAACGGCAACGCGCTCGTTCAGGCGTGGATGGCGCTGGTGATCGTATCGCGCGACTTTCTTGTCACCGGTCTGCGCCTGGTGGCGCGCGAACGCGGCGTGGTCCTTCAAGCCGAGCAACTCGGCAAACACAAGACCGCCTCGCAGATGATTGTCATCATTATCATCCTTATCGGCCTTGCTGCACGCGAGGAATGGGGATTCGACACTGTGCGGTTCAACGCAATGTTCTGCACAGCGGCCTTCTGGCTCGTGCTGGTGACGGTGGTGCTGACCGTGTGGTCAGGCTGGAGCTTCTTTTGGAAGAACCGCGAGCTGGTGTTGCACGATGCGTAGGCGCTGGATCGAGTTTATCGCGACAGGTTTTTGTTACGGTCGCACCGGGTCTGGCGGGGTCGTTGGTTGGTGTTGGCTACTGGTGGCTCCTGATGCAGTTCGGTATTCTGTTCTACTGGCCCGTCGTCTGTATCATCGCGTTGCTCGCCGTTTGGTTTGCCGGCGCCGCGGCCACGGCGATGGGCGAGAAGGACCCGCAGTGCGTGGTGATTGACGAGATTGCAGCGGTGCCCATCGCTCTGGCGTGGATGAGCGGTTGGTGGATGGCGTTGGCATTTCTCTTGTTTCGCGTACTTGACGTATGGAAACCCTTTGGCATCCGTCAGTCACAGGAGTTGCCGGGAGGGTGGGGAATTGTTGTTGATGATCTGCTGGCGGCGGCGGCGTGTGGACTGACGCATGCGATTATTTTGCTGTCAGCGCGTTGAACTTCGAGAGAAACGCATCGAGTTGTTTTGCGTCGAAATCCGCCAATACCTGACCGTCCACAACAACAGTGGGGACGTAGTGCTGGCCGGAGAGGCGTTTCATTTCCTCGTAGGCGGCGGGATTGGCCCCGACATCCACGTCCTCGAAGGCGAGGCCGCGTTGGCGGAGGTAGTCCTTCGCGTCAACACACCAACTACACAGGGGCCGCGAGTAGAGCGTGATTTTCATGATTTTTCTTGTACGGCGACGGCTAACATCGCAAACTCTCTCCGAAAAGCAATCCGCGAGTTCAAAGGAGACTACAACGTGAAAATACTGGTATCTGATCCCATTTCCGACAAGGGCGTTGAACTGCTGAAGAGCAACCCGTCCTTCCAAGTTGACAAGAAAGTCGGCCTCAAGGAGGACGAGTTGTGCGCCATCATCGGCGAGTACGATGCGCTCGTCGTGCGCAGCCAGACTAAGGTCAACAAAAAGATCCTCGAGGCCGCCACGCGTCTGAAAATCATCGGCCGCGCTGGCGTGGGCGTGGACAACGTAGACGTGGAAGCGGCCACGCGTCGTGGCATCATTGTGATGAACACCCCCGGCGGCAACACCATCTCCACCGCCGAACACAGTTTTGCGATGATGATGTCCATGGCCCGCAAAATTCCACAGGCGCACGCCTCGATGAAAGCCGGTAAATGGGACCGCAAGAGCTTTGAGGGCACCGAGCTTTACGGTAAGACGCTCGGCGTGGTCGGCATGGGACGCATCGGTAGCGAAGTTGCCAAGCGCGCCATCGCGTTCGGTATGCGCGTGCTGGCCTATGACCCGTTCCTTAGTCCCAGCCGAGCCAAGACCTTGCAGGTCGAGATCGTCGAGCTGGAAGAAATCTACAAGCAGTCCGAATTCATCACCGTCCACGTTCCGGTCACCGAACAAACGAAGGGCATGATCAACAAGGACACCATCGCCAAGATGAAGAAAGGTGTCCGCATTATCAATTGCGCCCGCGGCGACATCATCGTCCAAAACGATCTCTGCGAGGCCCTCAAGTTCGGTAAAGTCGCCGCCGCCGCGCTCGACGTGTACGAGAAAGAACCACCCGTCAATCTCCCGTTTTTGGAACTGGACAACATCATTCTCACGCCGCACCTTGGTGCCTCCACGCACGAGGCGCAGGAATCCTGCGGCACCGAGATTGCCGAACAGATCGCCGAGGCCCTCAGCGGCGGCACCATCCGCAACGCCGTCAACATGCCCTCGATTGACGCCAAAGTCCTTGCCGCGCTCCAGCCATACATTGCCTTCGGCGAAAAACTCGGACGGCTCCTCGCCCAGCTTTCCCCGCGCCGCATCGAGCGGCTCACCGTCGAGTTCTTCGGTAAAGCCGGCGAACTGGAAACTGGCCCCATCACGCGTGCTGTGCTCAAGACGTTCCTCGAAAACGCCGAGGGTGGCGACGTGAACTACGTCAACGCGCCGTCCATCGCCCACCAGCTTGGCATCCATGTCGAGGAGGTTAAGAGCACTGACCCGATCGACTACGCCGAACTGATCACCGTTCGCGCCCAGTCCGAAGGCGGCACGAGCAGCGCCTCCGGGACGTTCTACGGCAACAGTCCTCGCATCGTCCGCATCAACGACATGCCCGTCGAGGTTGTCCCAAGCGGCATCCTGTTCATCATGCACAATCAGGACCGCCCCGGTGTTGTCGGTTGGATCGGCACCATCATGGGCAAACACGGCATCAACATCGCCAGCATGTCCCTGGGTCGCGACAAACAAGGCGGCACCGCGCTGACCGTATTGAATCTCGACAGCGCCCCCTCGCTTGAAACACTTGCCGATATCAAGAAGGACAAGGACATCATAGACGTCAAGATCGCCAAGTTGTGAAGCTGACTCCGGACCAAAAGCTGGCCGGCATCCTCGTTCCGGTGTTTGCGCTTCGCGGCACGAACGACCTCGGCATTGGCGACACAGTGGCCGTCAAGGAGATGATTGACTGGTGCGCGCACCACGGGTTCCGCGTCCTTCAGATGCTCCCCATCAACGAGACCGGCCCCGACCACAGCCCCTACAACGCCATCAGCGCACTCGCACTCGATCCGACCACCATCGCCACCACACCGCAGGCATTGCAGGATTTGACTGCGGAGGATTTTCACCGCAGCGCCGTGACGCCTTCGACCGCCGGGCCGGTCAACTACCACAAAGTCAAAACCCTCAAACTCGATCTGCTCCGTGACGCCTTCCGACGTGGACGCCTTCGGCCTGAACTCGGCGCATTCCAAAAAGCCAACCGCTGGCTTGACGACTACACGCTCTACCGGGCCCTCCTCGACGAAAACGACGGCAACGACGATTGGCAAACCTGGCCCAAGGAACATCAGTCGCCCGCGACCGCCAGGGAAAAATTTGGCGACCAACTCGACGACCGCCGTCAGTTTTACGCTTACGTCCAGTTCGTCGCGCATGAGCAGTGGCGCGATGTCCGCCACCACGCCGACGAATGTGGCGTCGCCTTGATGGGCGACATTCCCTTCGGCGTCAGCCGCACCAGCGCCGATGTTTGGGCCAATCGCGATTTGTTCGATCTGACATGGAGCGGCGGCGCGCCGCCTGAACCCGCATTCCAGCCCGACCCGTTCACCGCCAAGTGGGGGCAGAACTGGGGCATCCCGCTCTACCGCTGGGACGCACACCGCAAACAGAAGTTCGCATGGTGGACCCGCCGCATCCGACAGACCAGCGACATCTTTCACATCTTCCGCATTGACCACGTCCTCGGCTTCTACCGCATCTACGCCTTCCCGTGGCCACCGCGCGACAACGCCGCCCACCTCGACAAAACCACCGGCCCGCTCCCGCGTTTCTTCCCGCATCCCGACGACACCGACACCCACAAAAAAGCCAACTGTAAACAAGGCGACACCTTATTGAAGGTTATCCAGAAAGCCGCCGGCGAGACCGTTGTCGTCGCTGAGGACCTTGGCGTCGTGCCCGACTACGTCCGCCCGAACCTGTTGAAGCTCGGCATTCCCGGCTTCAAGATTCCGTACTGGGAACGCAATCCCGACTACACCTACTGCGACGGCGCGAAATATCCGCGCCTTAGCATCGTCACGCCCGCCACGCACGACCACGACCCGCTCGTCACGGTTTGGAAACAGAAGTGGCAGGCCCACGACGACGCCCGCGCGAAACAGGATCACCACAACGCCTACGTCACATGGCTCGAACTCCAGCGTTTCACCGGCTGGGCCGGACGGGACACACAGAATATCCCGCGCGAGTTCACGCCCGAGCTGCACGAAGCTTTCTGTCGACGCGTACTGGAATCCAACGCATGGCTGGCCATTTTCATGATCACCGACATTTTCGCCGAGCCGCTCCGCTTCAACGTCCCCGGCTCCTTCGCCGAAACCAACTGGTCCGCCCGCCTCGACCGGCCCGTCCGCACCCTCGATCCGCACAAAACGGCGCTTTTCGAGCGTCTGATTCGTGAAACCGGCCGCCTCCCCGCGTAGCCGGAATAAAACTGGGGACTTGTCCGCTGAAGACAGAACACGGCGCGGCCACAATCTCACAAGCTGATCTCCGTCAACCTTCCAGCCGACGCCTTTCGTCAAACGCTGGACACATTTTACCTCACGGCAGACTCCTCCAACCGTGCGGCGGAATCATTCTACCGTGCGGTAAAACCATTCTGCCGCACGCCCGGCTCCTTGTCCCCGACGAGCTTCAACACCTGAGGCAACCGCGGCCAATTCCATCACCGCTGACACTGCCGCGTCATGTTCCGGAGGTGCTGGTTCAGCCAGTACAAACCGCCGATGCTGACGCGTTGGATGTGACGCATTCCCGCCGCGTCGAACAAGAAGTCCTCGACCTCCTCGACGAACCCGCTCCCCGGTGACATCTGGTTGGCCGATCTTGGTCTCGCGGCCAAGACTCGACCGGTCGTGATTCTCTCGCGTGACGATTTGACGATTTGCTTTGCGGATTGTTGGTCTTTTGATAAATTAGCGCCATGAGCACTGTTCAGGAAATCGAAGCCGCCGTCCCCCAGCTCACTCGTGCCGAATTGGAACAGTTCCGCAACTGGTTCGAGGAATATCTCGAAGAGCGCCTCGAATTGACTGACGACGTTCAAGCCAAACTCGACCAGTCCCGGCACGAGATTGCCGCTGGCGACTACACCACCCGCCAACCCTGATAGCGCGTGGCGGCTGCCCTCCAAATCTGGTCGCCCACCTTCACGCGGGCATTCGATGCGTTACCGCTCTCCGTTCGTGAAGATGTGCAGCGCAAAGTGGATGAAATGGGAGCCCGTCTCGCCACATATCCCCACAAACGCCTGACAGGCCGTCCCGAATACAAACTACGCGCGGGCGATTACCGGGTCCTGTACGAATTCGATCTGGATCGTGGCCGCCTTTACCTCCACTACGTTGGCCACCGCCGCGAAATCTATAAACGAAGCTGACGGCTCTGCCGCCACTTCTCCGAGGGAGTTGTCAATACTACGGACTGACCCCTTTATCTAATTCCTTAGTTTCAAAAAGTCTCTGATGTGGCCATAAATATCGGCAATATGCCTAGCGTATTGCTCGCGAAAGTAAGATTCCAGGAGGAGTTGAAACATTTGTTCCTCACTCAGCTTAACTCGACGAGTATGGCAATATTGTGTGAAGATGTAGAACCGCTGCCAGTCGAGAGGGTGAAGTGAGCTTATGTTAGCGCAGTGAAGAAAGGTATCGAATCTTACTTGCGCGCCTGCGGGTAACGCTTTGCTGCGTTTGTATGTTCGTTTCCGAACTCCCATTTTTTGGGTGGTCTGTTTCATTTTACATTTCCACAACCACTTCTTTGGCGTCGTCAATGACCGGGTGCGGGTGAGTTACTTGAACAGTTCCGGCTTCAATTTCCGCGCCTTGGCCAAAGCCTCTTCTCCCCCGTCGGTACGCCCTGCCAACTTTAGGCAAGTCCCCAAGTTGTACCACGCCTCGGCATAGTTGGGTTCGAGTTCAACCAATCGGTGGTAAGCTGCGATGGCGTCATCCCGCCGTCCTGCCTTCTCGCAGGAGACCCCAAGGTAGAACCACGCCTGACCATCATCTGGCTTCAACTTGATCGTTTGCCGGTAGGCCGCAATCGCGTCCTCGGTGCGCTCGGCATACTGGTAACACTGTCCGATTAGGAACCACCCTCCGGAAGCAACATCGGGTTTGATGTCCATGCCTCGACGGAAGGCTGCGACAGCTTCATCAACGCGCTCCATACAACGGTAAATCGTAGCAACATCCCACCATACGTCGAAGTCATTCGGCTGCAACTTGACTGCCTGCTGACAGGCCGAAATTGCTTCATCCCAGAGTTTCTTTTCAAGATAGGCGTCAGCAAGTTTACACCACGCTTTTGCGTCATCCGGTTTCAACTTTACGGCCTGACGGCAAGACTCCAAACCAAGTTGATCAATTTCATCAGCCCGATGCCGAGCTGCTTTAGCCTCATCAGTGAAGTGTAAGTAATCATAAGCGATCCCTAACTTAAGAAAGGCCAAATTGCTCTTGGGGTAACGACGAACCAAGATTTGACAATGCTTCAACATTTCAGCGTAATTCTTTTCTTCTTCAGCTTTGTTTGCCGCGTAAAAATCAGGATCATCAGAAACTGGCTTGGTATTAGTCGACGTTCTTGCAAAACTTCTTTTAGTGGATGGCGATTGGAGTGGAGATAGCGAGCCGAAGGTGTGAAAACAGTTTTTCCAGAGGCCCTTCGGCTTACTTTTACGATGGGCGACCATGCTCCGCCCTTGGCGTCGGCCCGTCGGCGCGTTGTCGTCGCCGCCATTAGCGGGCGGCCCGTGGGGTGATCCT